>JAFDZM010000100.1 GCA_018266915.1 Bacteroidota bacterium
ATATACAAACTTTTTCTGTCTATTCATGGGCTATTACTCTCTCAAGAGGGGAATTTGTCTTCGTTTCTATTTAAATTCATTGGGCTCATTGTTATTTTCTGACTTTTATTTTTTAGGAGCGCCTCCGGCCATTTTGGTAAACTCATAATCAATGGTGAACATCACATATCGTTTGATAGTTGTATAACTGTTTTGGACGATCATGTTTGAATTTGCTGTCCGGCTAAAGCCTACATTCTGGTTCAGCAGGTCATTACCCCAGATGGTAAATTTCAGATTATCATTTTTCAGGAATGTTTTTACAATAGAGGCATTGATAATGGTTTTACTAAAATCGGTGCCAAACGATGCAGTCTTTGGACTATACTCATAACTGCTATTTGACCCAATCTGGAATTTACCCGGCAGGTAAATAGTGAAACCACCGTCGGCGTTGAACCCTGTGCCGTTGTTATTGGTATTGGGTTGCAGCGACGATCTGCTGATGGTATAGGTAGGCCCGCCGTAAAGGTACAGCTCTATCTTTTTCTCCTTGTATTTATTAATGCCCAGGCGTGGATTGAAAGTATAGCTCTGGGTACGGTTTAATACATCGTTTACCATATTATAATAGGTATTGCCATTACCATTGAAGCCAACATTAACGTTCACATCCAGCTTTTCTATCTTTTGGCCATAATTGCCCCAGAAATTGAAGTTTGAAGTTTGCTTTCCCGGCAGGTTGGCATACTGGCTGATACTGCCCCCGTTGGGTGCATAGGTAATATCGCTTACAATAGGGTTTGTGGTATAAGAATAGTTTGCAGATAGGTAGATATACTCGTTGGATACCACCTTAAACGAGTTATACCACATATTAAAATTATTCGTAAATGAAGGCTTCAGGTTAGGGTTGCCCTCGACGATGTTCAACTGGTCATTGTTGTTTTGAATAGGCTGTAGCTGATCGATAGTAGGCAAAGTGGTGCGTCCGTTATAGTTTATATTGAATGATTTTTGCTGCGAAAAGCGGTACTGGAAACTCGCCTGGGGCATCCAATCGGTAAAATCCCTGTTCAATGTGCTGCTGGCGAAGCCTTCGCTTTGCTGTTTCAGGTTAACATCGGCCACTTTGGTGCCGAAGTTTATGATTGTCTTACCTTTTTTGAAGTTAAAAATAGCGCCACCCTGGTTTGAAATACTATTCAGTTTGTAATCGCTGCTGAAGGTATCGTTTAACATATCATATTTACCAGAGACGGATTTGTCGAAGGATTGTCTGTCGGCAACGGCATTATTTATTCCCAAACCATAATTAAATGTAATAGCTAATGTTTTTGAAAGCGGCTCGGAATAGGTCAGGTTTGTTGTCAGAGCGGAGTTTTTCAGATTATTGGTCTTATATTGATCGACTGTGTCAGGTTTTGTGCCTGTCGTATCCGTACTTTTATAAAAATAGACTTGTGATTTTAAGTATCCCTTAGCCTCACTCTGGTTATACGCCTCGGCTATATTAAATGAAAAAGTGCGTCTTGGCTTTTTAAATTTATGTGTATAGAAAGCGCTGGCATTAAATATTTTCTGATCAACGTCATTAGTAATGTTCCGGTTGCTTTTGTTTATCAGGGTATCATTTCTAAATTCAGTTCCTGTAAAACCTTCAATGGTGTTGCTGTGCTTTGAAGTCCCGTCAACAGCTATTTTAAGGTTCGAGCTGGTGTCGAGCTTCACATTATAGGTCACATCCAGCTTTTGCCTGAACATATATTTATGGAAATTTTCGTTCGAGGTGCTTTTTAAGATCGTGTCAGGCAGGTTGTTTTGGGTGATATTGTTATTACTGCCGTCAACTGTGAGTGAGCCTATCTTGTAATTGGTATTCAGCGATTCTTTATCGTCATTCCATTTGGTATCGTAGTGTACGCCGCCTGTACGTGCGGTTGGCAAGCCCTGGCCGTTATACCGGCCGTCAAACGAATCCAAATCATCCCCGTTACCACCAAAAAAGAAAATAACCCCGCTATCGTCTGATTGAATAGCATTCCCCGAACCATATTTCTGGTTATCCTCCCATCCAAGCCCGGTTTTGCCATTGTTGCCTAAGGTGCCGTATACCGATAGCTTTTGCTTGGCTTTAAATGCATTGAACAACGCTTGTGCCTGATAAATATTTTCCGTTCCGTCGCCAACCTCTGCCTTGCCAAACATGCCGTTCTTTTTATCGGCCTTTAGTTTAATATTTAGCGTCTTTTCCTTCTTCCCGTCATCTATACCGGTAAATGCTGCCTGGTCGCTCTTTTTATCATATAACTGCACTTTGTCAACCATATCAGCGCGGATGTTTTTGGTAACCAATGTCGGATCGTCCCCAAAAAACTCCTCGCCATCAACCAGTACTTTATTTACCTGCTGCCCTTGAGCGGTTATTTTGCCATCCTTGTCCACCTGTATACCGGGGAGCTGCTTTAACAAGTCCTCCACTTTCGCATTAGGTTGGGTAACATAGGCCGCCGCATTAAACTCTGTGGTGTCGCCTTTAATTTTCATTTGGGCGGCGGAGCCCTTAATAATCACCTCATGCAACAAGCGTGATTTCAGTTGAAGGTGGATGTTCCCCAGGTTAAAATTCTGCTTAGCTGAGTCAAGGCTGAATTTATCTACATAGTCCGCATAGTCAGGATAGGCTAATAATACGATGAAGTTGCCCGGGTGAAGGCCCCCGATATTAAAAGAGCCATCCTCGCCTGTACGCGTAAATGTTACCAGCGTTGAATCTTTGGCATTTAAAACGGATACCGATGTATTGCGCAGTTTTACATGCTCAACACTATCGCTCACCACACCTTTTACGGTGTATTTATTTTGGGCTGATAATGAAATAGAAAAAGTAAGAAAAATAAGGCAAAATAAGGCTATGTGCTTCATAAGGTTGTGTTAGGACGCCCTAAGATAGAACTAAACCATTAGGAATGAAATCGCCAAAGCGTTAATTTATGTTAATAAATGTTAAATGGAAGATTATAAGGTTATTAAAGGCTACCTCGTTTTGTAGTATCTTTAGGCTCGATGAAGCAGTTCTCGCCTTGCGATGCGTTAAAGCCATATATTCAATCGCTGATGGTTTCAGAGAGCCAGCAGGCGCAATCTTATACCGTGCTACCAGGAACATCGCTGGTAATGGGGTTTCAATACAGGGGAAGATTAACATATCAGCAACAAAACTCGGCTATTAATCTCGCTACTGCGGGCATTACGGGAATACTCAACTCCTACCGGATTTTCGAAAATACGGCCGATACGGGTACGTTACTTGTTATTTTTAAAGAAGCTGGAGCTGCACCTTTTTTCAATGAACCTTTGCATGAGCTATACAATGAAAGTTTGTCATTGGATAACCTTGTCGCAAGGGAAGAACTTTCGATCCTTGAAGAACAATTATCTTCAACGCTCACCGATGAAGAACGCGTCCGTTGGGTTGAACAATTTCTGTTATCTCGTTTACAGCCTTACAAAACTGATCTGCTGGTAAGTGCCGCCATTGAGCAAATACATTTAACAAATGGCCTGATCCGGATGGATGACCTGGCCGAAAAGCTATATACCAGCAAAAGCCCGCTCGAAAAGCGTTTCAGACAGGTAGTAGGCACCAGCCCGAAAAAGTTTGCAACCATCATCCGCATGAAATCTGCATTGATCACCATGCAGTCGCCGCTAATTATGCAAAATGAACGACTGCTGGGCTATTATGACCAATCTCACTTTATCCACGACTTTAGGAAGTTTACAGGCACTACACCCGAACAATACCTGAAGAGGCTGTCGACTCAAAAATAAAATCAACGTATTTTTACAATACCCGCATCTGTAGCCGGGGTAAATTTGCTATACATTAAAACGTTAAGATCATGTTTACAGTAGAGCAAATTAAAGCAGCACACAAAAAAGTAAAATCAGGCGCCGATTTTCCAAATTATGTACAGGAGATCAAAGCATTAGGATTGGTAAAATATGAATATCTGGTAGCTGATGGCCGTACCATCTATTATGGCGATGATAACTTCACAACAGAAGCGCCGTCGATATATCCTGAGAAACGGATCAACCCCATTTCATCCGCATCAACTATAGAGCAGGTTATCCGTGAACATCAGCAGGGTAAATCTGACTTCCTCACATTTTGTCAACTGGCAGCAGATGCTGGTGTACACCACTGGGAAGTTAATACGCAAACTATGTTATGTACTTATGTCGATAGTGATAATAAACCAATGCTTGCCGAACCTATCCCACAGGGAAATTATTGATTGTTATAAAAGCCCCGGCAATCATTTGAAATTGCCGGGACAAAAATATCGGCTTAATGATTATTTGACAGGATAAACATTAAGCTAACTGCATTGGCGCTGAAATGGCCCTATTTATCATCACCTCCCATTGAGTGGCTATCTTATACAGCTTCTTCAGGTGCAACTCCTTGTCAATATATTGCCTGTATAAAACGATAGAACGCGGTACCTTCTGATCGCTATAACGAAGCACCAGGTACAACAACAGCATGGCTTTTTTGTCTTTCTTTTCTTCAATATCGCAACTGACGATATTTTTAAGATCAATAAGGCAAGTGCTGTAATTTTCCAGGTCCATCTGAATAATGACCTTTTTGTCCTGATCCATTGCAATAATGGACGAGTCCAGGTGGTCTATATGGTGAAAATTCAGCTTGAGGTCTTTTTCAGCTTTTATTAGCTCCTCGCTGATCTTTTTCTTTTTTGCTCTGCGTGAGTTAATGATTACAAGGGATACAGGTATTAATATAACAGCTAACAGAACGGCCACAATAATGGCGTTCTCCAAAACATGGTTCATGGGTTTTAATATTTAATGGTTAAAAAATAAATGAATTACGATACGGAGATCGTTGAGAGGGAGCTAAACGCTTTTAACCAAAGAAATGAAATGGGAACAGTAGTCGTTTGAAAAGTTGCTGGCAATGAATACCCGATCTGCTGTTCTGTATGAACAGCGTATGGCAAATGACGGTAATGTCTTCGCCTGATGTATTCATATTGCCTGTCCACAATGGTTTTATCTTGCCATAGGCTGTAAAATCAATTGTATTTGTATGCGAGAGTATTTTTGCGGTTGATGAAAGATGTTCTGAGGTTTTAAATTGAATATTTTCATCAGTCTGCTGGGTGCGCAAACCGGATGCACTTAACCCCACCGGACAAATAACCGAGAGGAGAAACAATACCAGTATTAACCTTGCCAGATTTTTACGCATTCCCCAAAGATAAGCTTTATATTTTTAACGAAATGGCATGCCTGAGCGTCATAGATATTAAAAAGACCCTGGCTTGCATAGTTGACTTGAGTGACCTGACTTACAGGGCATGACAATCGATTTTAAAAACAGGTAAATTTACTTGCTTAAAAAGCATATTTTAGTGCTGAAATTGTGAAGGCGGCGTGTGTGAGCCCGTTAAAAGTATTACCATTGATGCTGAAATTTAATAAGGCTTTATTTTTCTATCTATACAAAACATTTTTTCTTCTCCTTTTCACTTTCCAGTTTTTGGATGGAAAGGCGCAGGGCTTGCTTTTCAATTCAAATGACAGTCTGCTAACCAAACGTACTTCTCTGCGCGTATTCAGCAATGATGTGCCCGAATTTCATGACCATTTATACATCAATTTCGACCTTTCCTTATGGGATAATGCGCACCTTGGTTATGTTTTCAATCTGGCCGAAAAGGACAATTCATACAGCCTCAGCTACCTGTACATGAACAGTTCGGGCTTTTTGAACTTTAACATCGACAGGAAAAGCAATAAAATTCAGATCCCGCTTGATAAATCCATGCTTAAAAAAGGTAAATGGATAAAGGTGCGAATGGATTTTGATTTGAAAGGCGACAAAGTCAATCTCTATATAAATAATAAACTTTACCAGGCAACCGAACTTGGTTTTAAAGATCAGACTGAAGGGAATCTGATATTCGGTAAGAACCAGTTTTATACCGAAGTGCCTAATATGGCCATCAAAAACTTATCGGTTGGCGATGATAATAGAACTTATGTTTTCCCCCTTGACGAATGGAAAGGAACCGAAGTGCACGATCAGGAAGGCGATGTTACCGGAACGGTGGATAACCCCGTTTGGCTGATCAACGAATCATACTTCTGGAAGCCGGTTTATACGCATTCTTTTAAACAGGTGGTTGGCTTAAATTTCAACACCATTGATCAGAACCTGTTTATTTTTAAGAAGGATTCGCTGATTACTGTGGATTCTGAATCAAAACGGGCCATTGCCACGCCTTACCAAAATCCACTGCCTGTACCTATTGTGCTTGGGAAAAGTATCTATAACTCCCGTGAGAATAAATGCTATGTCTACGACCTCTTTGATATTCCCAAAGGGATGCCAAGCGTCGCCTCACTGAGCATGGACAAAAACAACCTGAAATGGGAAGCGATAGGAAAAACTATATTACCGCAGCAACGGCATCACCATAATATGTTTTATAACCTGGGGCAGGATACCATTTACCTGTTTGGCGGTTATGGCGGATACAAGTACTATAACAAATTTTTGAAATACGACGCAGGAAAGGATAGTTGGATAGAGGTTCCTTTTAAAGGAGATAATATAACCCCGCGCTTTTTTGCAGCCACCGGAAGTTCAGATAACCCGGATGAAATATTGCTGTTTGGGGGTTATGGTAACGAATCAGGTAACCAGATAGTAGGCGGCAAGCAATTTTATGATCTCTACCGCATCAACCTTAAAACACACACCATAAAAAAAGCGTGGAGTATCCACCCTCAGAATAAAGAGGTTTTTGTACCGGCCAATAACCTGATCCTGTCGCCTGATAAAAAATATTTCTATGCATTATGCTATCCGCACGAAATTGCGAAGACCGAGATACGATTGTATAAATTCTCTATACAGGATGGCTTTTACGAGGTGGTAAGTGCGCCAATACCAGTTACTTCCGAAAGAATTGAATCAGATATTAACCTGTTTTTTAACCATAAAACTAACGAGTTTTTCTGCACCATACAGGAATTCACAGACCGCATAAACTCAAGCGTCAAAATTTATTCGTTGCTGGCGCCGCCTGTGAGTACTGCCGCTTATTTAAAGTCGCAGGCGCCACTACAAAGTCATAGTCATTTACTGCTTTACCTGGGTATTGGTGTTGTTATTACCCTCGGTGTTTTTATGGTGATCATCGTCAAAAGAAAGCGTTTAGTGGGTTTTCCTGAACCCGGTATGCCATTTGCACCAATGCCGCAACCGGTTATTGAGAAACAAGACATTGGCAAAAAGCAAAATGCCGTTTACTTATTAGGTGAGTTTATTGTATATAGCAAAAATGGCAGGGATATCACTTATCTCTTCAGCCCTAAAATAAAGCAGCTGTTTATATTGATATTGGTTAATAGCTATGGCTTTACAGGTATTACCTCAAAGAAGATATCCTTATTGTTATGGCCTGATAAAGATGTAGCCAAAACCAAAAATATTAAAGGTGTAACCTTTAACCACTTGCGCAGTATCATCAGCGATCTGAATGGTATTGAACTCACCTTCCAGAATGATAATTACCTGTTTAAATTTTCGGAAGAGTTATTCTGCGATTATTTTATCATTTCCGAACTCATAAAAGAAAGCCAATGGGGGAACAATGACCAAAAGGTTTTAGAGCATTTTGACCTGATATCAAGAGGCACGCTTCTGTCAGATATGTCCGATCAATGGCTGGACGATTTTAAAAATAATTACGACGAGCAATTGGTCGGTATGATACAACCTATACTGATTAAACACTATGACTCCGGTGATTCGCGCCTGGTCCCTGACCTGGCCAAGATGATATTAGATATCGATCCTTTTAACGATACCGCTCTTAAATACCAATTAAAAGGAATCAGAAAACAAAAGGGCATTGAACAGGCCCGGAAAGTTTACGATCAGTTTACAGCGGAGTACAAAAGGTCTTTTGGAACGGATTATCAGACCAGTTTTGAAAAAATAATTCAATAGGGTTTGTCTCTGCATTTTCAAGTATTGACGTTACGCTAACAAACATAGTTTCAATCGTAGCTCCGTGTAGACTCACCCGGTCATTGCTTCGCTCGACCACCCTCTCTCCGCTTCGCCTAAAGAGGGGATTATTTATTTCTTTTTTTTTACCCTCTTTATGGCTTGCCATAGAGAGGGTAGAACAGCGTAGCGCTTTCGGGTGAGTCACCTGGGCGCCCTGCTTGCTGAACCCTGCATCTCCGTCTTGGGCGGCTTCCTTAGTGTACTTTTTACAATAATCGCAACAAGGGCAATTACCTTAAGGTTAATGAAATTATTAGCTAATTAACCCATTTTTTAACCCATTTTTTAATACCACCCCTCTAACATTGTGTATCGAAAGCCGCGGGTTAAAACGTTGATCTGCGCATTTTATAAACCAACCAACCTATTTATTTATGAAGAAATCTTTTACCTGTCGAAGCCGGCTGACCGACCTCTGTCTGGCTAAAATTAAGGTCCTCATTTCCCTGCCCCTGGCATTACTGCTGGCATTGTGCCTGTCGGTTTCGGCCTACGCGCAAACGGGAAAAGTACAGGGAACTGTACTGGATGAAAAAGGAGAGACGCTGCCCGGTGTCTCCGTTAAACTAAAAGGGACCGACCAGGGAACAATAACCGATCTGAACGGTAAGTTCTCTCTTAATGCAAGCGCGGGGCAAACCCTTGTATTTACTTATGTAGGCTATACGGTTCAGCAAGTAATATTGAAGGACCTTAGCCCTGTTTCGATTACCTTATCACCAAACGCATCATCGCTTAACGAAGTGGTAGTGGTAGGTTACGGTAGTCAAAAGAAATTATCATTAACCACGGCGGTAACCTCGGTAACCAACAAAGAGATCGAAACCACCAAAAACGAAAACGTGGAGAACATGCTGACCGGTAAAGTTGCCGGTTTAACGGTGATGCAAAATACAGCAGAACCTGGCGACTTTAACAACAATATTTCTATCCGCGGATTTGGCGGTAATCCATTGGTTGTGGTTGATGGCGTGCAGATGCCCGATTTTGGCGTTACCGGCGATACCGGTGATAACTCAACCGGAAGCAGTAATATACTATCAAGGCTCGACCCGAATGACATTGAAAGTATATCGGTGTTGAAAGACGCTTCAGCTTCGGTGTACGGTGTTAAGGCGGCAAACGGGGTTATCCTGGTAACTACCAAAAAAGGTAAAAAAGGCGCTTTGCAACTGGATTACTCAGGAACATTTGGCTCCCAGGTACCTTCGGGTCTACCCAAACCCGTTGATGCTGTTCAGTACATGACACTTGTTAACCAGCAGTCTATGCACCAGGCCAACGGCGGCAGAATTATTTACAACCCAGCTGACTTTGCTGCTTATACCAGCGGCGCTAAACAAAGCACAGATTGGTATGATGCAGTTTTCAAAAAATCAGCTTTCCAGGAACAGCATAACCTTACAGCAACAGGTGGTAACGATAATACAACCTATATGCTGAGCGGTGGTTTTACCGGACAGAACGGCTTTTTAACCAGTAATGACCTTTACTACAAACGCTATAATGTACGCTCTAACATATCCAGCAAGATAACCAAAAACCTTACTGTAAATCTGAACCTGAGCGCTATAATGGATCAGAAAAACTCGCCCGCTACATCTGTGTGGTGGACCACCAGGGAAACCTGGCGCGAGTTGCCTATTCAAACAGTATACGCTAATAACACTGCTCCCTATTATATCCAGGGCCAGGTTGATGGCGGTAATCCCATTGCGTATGAAAACTCTGACGTAAGTGGCTATAACATCCAAAACAATAAGTTTTTTAATGGCATGATGAGCCTGGAATATAAAGTCCCGTTTGTTGACGGGCTTTCTATCAAGGCAATGTATAGCTACAACGAACAGATACAGGACAACAAAACATTTGACAATGCTTATAACCTGTATACCTATGATGATGCAACAAAAACTTATAATGCACACCTGACCGGTGCACCAAGCTATGTGCAAAGACAATATTATAATTATCCGCAGAATACCGACCAGCTATCGATCAATTATGACCATGCTTTTAAAGGCGGCCATAACATCAGCGCCTTATTGCTGTATGAAGGTAACGATCAGCAGGCCGATAACTTTGCCGCATACAGACAGCTGGCTATACCTGTAGACCAGATTTTTGCCGGGAACGCGCTTAATCAGCAGGCTTCACAGGATGGTACTTTGTATCATTATACCACCAATTCGGTTGTGGGCAGGTTGCACTACGATTATAAGGGCAAATACTTAGCTGAGTTCAGCTTCCGGAATGACGAGTCATCAAAATTCCCTCCTGACCAGAAAAGCGGGTTTTTTCCATCAGCTTCGGCAGCGTGGAATATTTCTGAAGAAGATTTCTGGAAAAACTCCTCAGCCTTATCATTTATCGATCAGCTAAAGCTGCGTGGTTCTTATGGTGTACTGGGTGATGATAATACCTTGTATTTCCAGTTTCTTCAGGGCTACTATTATCCGGCAGGTGGCAGCAACAACCAGGTGCCAAGCGGATCGGTATTTGGCAATAACTTTATCAACGCTGTACAAAGTACCGGCTTACCAAACCCGAATATCAGTTGGGAAACATCCCATACTTTTGACGCTGGTATCGATTTTGATGCCTGGAAAGGTAAACTGGGCTTCACGTTCGACTACTTTATACGTAACAGGTCAGGCTTGTTCTCAACCAGCGTTTTACAGGTACCTGATGTGTTAGGCACAAGCCTGCCGCAGGAAAACCTGAACAGCGACCGTACGCAAGGTTTTGATTTTGAAGTAACCCACAGAAGCCATATCGGTAAGTTTAACTACAATATCCGCGGTACTTTCTCTTATGCGCGTACCAACTGGGTTTCCTATGCTGAATCCAAACATGGTAACTCTTATCTCGACTGGCAGTCTGATCTGTCAAACAGAAATACAGGTATCCAATGGGGCTTAGGCGGCGCAGGTCAATATCAAAACTATGGCCAGATAGTAAACAGCCCGGTGTTTGTGAACAGAGGTACTGTTGTAGGCGACTACGCTTACCAGGATTGGAACGGTGATGGGCAGATTGACGGAAACGACAATCACCCGATAGCTTATGGTAGCAACCCGAACGGTGGTACCGTTACTCCTCAGATCACTTACGGTCTTAGCGTAGGCGGCTCTTATAAGAGTTTTGATTTCAACTTACTGTTCCAGGGTTCTGCCAAGATCGATATATCATACATCGAACAATTGAATATCCCGCTTTGGGGTGGTGGCAGCGCGTTGACCCAGTTCCTTAACGACTGGCACCCTGCTGATCCTAATGCTGATCCTTATAACCCGAACACAGTATGGGTACCGGGCAAATTTGCTTATACCGGAACAACAGCCAATACCAGCTCATCATTTAATTTCCAGAATGCAGCTTATGTAAGGTTAAAGAGTGCTGAGATAGGTTATACTTTGCCGCCATCATTTTTATCACATATCGGTATCAGGGGATTCAGGCTATTTGCAAATGGTTACAACCTGCTCACCTGGACCAAGGTGAAGTATGTTGACCCTGAGCACCCTACAGGTTTATACGGATACTTATACCCGCTTGATAAATTATTCAATGTTGGTTTAAATGTGAAATTCTAATCAAAACAGATCATGAAAAGATATATCTATATAGTATTAACAATTTTGACGGTGTTCGGGTCGGCCTGCCGAAAGGTGAACGTGGCCCCCCAGAACATCATCCAGGATCCGGACATTTTTTCGAGTGCCCCCGGTATCCAGGCTTATATGGCGCGCCTGTACAGTGAGCTGCCCATTGAGGATTTTCGTTACTCACCGGCCAGGGGCCTCAACTTTTTCTGGATCATTAGTCCAACACCCGCCACTACAGGCGAAGCGCTAAGCCGCGACCAGACTAACGCCATGCAGGAAAACTTTGGCGGATGGAACTGGGACATTTGGGGCGGTTCATATACAGTAATACACGACTGTGATTATTTTATCGAAACCCTGCCTAAATATGCCGGCAGTTTTAGCAAGGACCAGGTAAATGCCTGGCTGGGCGAGGCATACTTCGTTCGCGGCATGACTTACTTCGCATTAGTAAAACGCTTTGGTGGTGTGCCCATTGTGAACAAAACATTGGATTATACTGTAGGATCAAGCACCGATGCATTGAAAATCCCGCGTTCGTCAGAAAAAGCGGTATGGGACCAGGTAGCAAGTGATTTTGATTTCGCCATTGCGAACTTGCCTGCAGTAAACGCCGATTATGGTGACGGAAGCCGTGCCAATAAATATGTTGCAGCGGCATTCAAATCAAGGGCGATGTTGTATGCCGGTACGATTGCCAAATACAATACCATTACTTTGTTTGATGGCAGCCAAAACCAGCTTTGCGGTATACCTGCAAGCGCCGCCGCCGGATATTTCCAGGCAGCTGTCGATGCAGCAAAAATGCTGGATGGGGTATATAGCCTTTACTTAAAAGGATGGTCGGCAACTGATAAAACAGCGCAATATCAGAATTTTGTAAACCTGTTCTCAGATGCTTCAAGTCCTGAAAGCATTTTTGTGAGGGAATATAACTATCCGAACTCAGTGCATGGTTACGATGCTTATAATGTACCGCGTCAACTAATCGGCCCAAACGGGTACTCTTCCGAAGTAAACCCAACGCTCAATTTTGTGGAAATGTTTGATGGTGTTCCCAAGAATGCAAATGGTACTATCCAAAACCTGGATGCAAACGGTCACTATCTGTTGTTTAACAATACAATGGACCTGTTTGCCAATGCTGAACCACGTTTACGTGCATCTGTTATACTGCCCGGCGATGTGTTTAAAGGGGAAAGTATCGAAATACGCCGCGGTATTTATACCGGTTCTGCTGCTGGTGGCATCAGCCCATTGTTGCCTGCCGGTTCCAAATCGCAATATCCTACAGCCAACCTGGTACAATCTGCCAATGCTGGTCAAACCGCGTTTACGTTGCCTGATGGATCAAGCATGAACCCGGCTGGTGCAAGCGGTATCTTCACAGGCGATCAAACATGTGCTATTTCAGGTTTCTCAGTACGTAAATGGCTCGATCCGAACCTGGCTACTTCACAGGTATTGGAAAACAATGAAACTCAGACATGGATCGAAATGCGTTATGCCGAAGTTTTGTTAAACCGCGCAGAAGCAGAGTATGAGCTTGGAACTTCGAACTCAGCTAATATTACCGATGCCTATAATATCATCAACCAGATACGCTCCAGAGCCGGTGCAATTCCGCTGGCAAGCGCAGGCGTGATGACCATCGATACCATCCGCAAGGAAAGAAGAAAAGAGCTTGCTTTTGAGAATAAAACTTACTGGGATTTGAGAAGATGGAGAATATTTGATAAAGAGCAGAATGGTACCATTTACCGCGTATTGATGCCTTTTTATTCATCTCAGGCAGGTAAATATTTCTTTGACGCCCGTACCGATGAGCGCAACGATGTTTACACTTACGACCCAAGATGGTATTACGAACAAATACCAGGCGGAGCAATATCAAAGAGCCCGAACTTAATACAGAACCCCGGTTATTAATTATAGAAAGACAATGAAGAAGAGATTATATTATTTAGCATTTGGCCTGGTTGCAATCGTAGCCAGCTCATGTTCAAAACTCGATAATTATCCTGCGCCATCCAATATCATCACCGGAGAAACTGTTGATGCGGGCACGGGAAATACGGTGCAAACTGAAATAGGCGGCCGTGGCACACGCGTGAAGCTGCTCGAAACAAGCTACAGCGCTAATCCTACGCCTTATTATTTCCAGTCGATGCAGGATGGTACCTTTAACAATACCAAAATATTTGCCGCTACTTATAATGCATCGGTTGAAGGGCCGTTTGTGCCACTGGTGCAAACAGACAGCACAGGTAAAGTAACATCCGATCAAAGCCAGAACATCACTATAAAAGGTACCAATACAGTAACCCACCTTAACTTCAAGGTTGAGCCTTTTTTGAGGGTTGACTGGGTTGGTCAGCCGGTATTTAATGCCGACAGTACAGTAACTGTTCAGTTTAAAATTACCCGGGGTACTACCAATCCCGGCTATCAGCAGGATATTACCAACATCAACCTGTACGTAAGCAATACCAAGTATGATGGTGATAACAACTATGACCCGCGATATTCCAACCTGGTTTCATACAGTGGTACCGATGGCACCAGCCTGATCGGTCAGACCATTACTATGACCACTACCGGTGGTGCATTACCACAACAGGACGTTTACTTCCGAATCGGTGCGAGGATAAACGCCGGTTTAGACGAATACAATTATAGTACACCTGTATCTGTAAAATATCCATGATTAAATTAGGGAGGGCTCCGGCCCTCCTTTTTAAAGACCCTTCATTTACCTTTTTGCGACACTACATCAACCTATCTAAAACATCTATATTTAATACCAATGAAAAAGACTACCCTGCTTTGCTCTTTGCTGTCCATATCATGTGCTGCTTTCGCGCAGAAATATGATGCGGCAAAAGAACATCCGCGACAAAAAACAGCATTCCAAACCAGCAGCAAATGGATACCGCAGATCGATGTGCGGTCTGACATGGCTATCGTTTACGGCACCTATGACCGTAAAGGCGAAACCTTTGAGCAGCGCGTACAATCGTGGCGCGACAAAGGTTATCAAACTGCATTTATGACCGGCATTGCCTGGGGAAGCTACTTTGATTATTTCCTGGGAAAATGGGACGGTAAAAATCACCTCGGCGTAGGCCAGGTAACTCAAAAAGGCGACACTATTTTTCATGGTAAGAACATGCCTTATGTAGTACCCGTGCAGTCGTTTATTGAATACATGAAAACTGCCGTGGTAAAACGTGTGATCGACGCCAACATTACCACCATATTTTTAGAAGAGCCTGAGTTTTGGGCACGCGCAGGGTACAGCGCTCCTTTCAAAGAAGAATGGCAAAAATATTACGGTTTCCCCTGGAGGCCGCAGCATGAATCGCCTGAAAATACTTATCTGTCAAGCAAGCTGAAATACCATTTATATTATGATGCGATAAAACAGGTATCGAGCTATGCCAAAGAATATGGCAAAAGCAAAGGCAAGGATATCAAAGTTTATATCGCTACGCACTCGCTGGTTAATTACTCTTCATGGCAGATCGTAAGCCCGGAAGCAAGTTTGGCTTCATTGCCGGGTATCGACGGTTACATAGCACAAGTATGGACTGGTACATCCCGCGAACCGACTTACTTCAATGGTAAGGAGAAAGAGCGCGTGTTTGAAAATGCCTTCCTCGAGTACGGTTCAATGGTTTCGATGACCGCCCCGACAGGTCGTAAATTATTCTTCCTGACTGACCCTATTGAGGACTGGCCGCGTGACTGGGCAGATTACAAACGCAATTACCAGGCAACCTTTACCGCCGAAATTTTGTACCCGATGGTAGACAATTACGAGGTAATGCCATGGCCCGAGCGTATCTATACCCATCCATACAAAGTTGCGCATAGCGACTCGATGGTGCTGATCCCGAAATTCTACTCAACCCAAATGCAGGTGATGATCAATACACTGAATGATATGCCATTATCAAAAAACAAAGTGAATGGTGTAAATGGCATCGGGGTATTGATGAGCAACTCGCTGATGTTCCAGCGCTTCCCAACGCATAATGGTTTTGAAGATCCGCAGTTCTCCAATTTTTACGGACAAACCCTGCCGTTGGTCAAACGCGGTGTTCCGGTTCAAGCAGTTCACATGGAAAACCTTGCTTATGCGCCAAGTTTAAAAGGCATCAAAGTTTTGGTGATGAGCTACTCCAACATGAAGCCGAACAGCCCGGAAGTACATCAGCATATTGCCGACTGGGTGAAGAAAGGCGGCGTACTGGTTTACTGCGGTCGCGATGACGATCCTTATCAATCGGTAATGGAATGGTGGAACACCAAAGGCCTGAAATACAAAGCGCCGTCTGAGCATTTATTTAAGTTGTTGGGAATATCTCCGGTTGCAGGTAAAGACAGGTATGCAGTTGGCAAAGGCGCCGTATATGTGATCCGCCAAAACCCGAAAGAGTTCGCTATGCAAGCCGGCGAAGACGAGAAATATGTTAAAGAGATAAAATCGGCTTACGAAAAAGATGCTCACGCAGGAAGGTTGACTTTCAAAAATAATTTCTACCTGGAGCGTGGCCCTTACGATATCATCTCCGTAATGGATGAAAATTCCGACAGTAAACCTTACACTGTAAAAGGTCCGGTTATCGATCTGTTCGATCCACAATTGCCTGTTTTAAGCGAAAAGGTGGTGCCTCCGGGTGAACAATCATTATTGTACGACCTGAGCCGCGTTGTTGATAAAAAGCAGCCAAAGGTACTGGCATCGGCATCAAGGATTTACAATAACAAAGTGACACAAAATAGTTACTCATTTATAGCAAAAAGCCCTATAAATACCATAAATAGTTCCCGTGTTTTGTTACCTTCGAAACCAGGAAAAATTACCGTTTCTGATCATGAAGGCAAAGCTTTAAGTGATGTTAAATCATCATGGGATGAATCGTCGCATACGCTTTACCTGGGGTTCGATAACAGTCCGGATGGCATTAAAGTGAACATAGAATGGTAAGGTTCCGGGACCAGAACTTTTTGCAATTAATTCATAGCGATGAACTTTCAGGTTATAAGTTTTCAAAAAGTAAAAAGCAGTGGGATGTGTGATTCCTTCCTCGGGGAAGGGGAGGTAGGGGTTTCTGCATTATTGCAAACCGTAGAAACCCCTCCCTGCCACTTCACATACAACCGCACCCCTCCCCAAGGAGGGATTATGTGGACTGGTAAACTTTAAGAACATTAATTCCATCGCTATAAATACATATATTAATACATGAAATCACCCCTTTTTCTCTTATTCTTTCTGCTGCCATTTTCGGTATTTGCTCAAAAACAAACCGCACTGACCGACTATGTGAACCCGTTGATGGGTTCGCAATCCAGGTACGATCTTTCCAACGGGAACACTTATCCGGCTATTGCATTGCCCTGGGGCATGAACTTCTGGACGCCCGAAACCGGTAAAATGGGCGATGGCTGGCAGTATACCTATGATTCGTACAAGATTAATGGTTTTAAGCAAACGCACCAGCCATCACCATGGATGGGCGACTATGGACAGTTTGCCATTATGCCCGAGACCGGTCATTTGAAAGTGACTCAAAACGACCGCCAGAGCTGGTTCTCGCATAAAACCGAGATCGTGAAGCCATACTATTACAGCGTTTACTTAGCCGATCATGATGTGACAACCGAGATAGCACCAACCGAACGTAGCGCTCAGTTCCGTTTTACTTTTCCAAAAAGCGATAGCTCATTTATCGTGATCGACGCTTTTGATAAAGGATCATATGTAAAAGTAATTCCGGGTGAAAAGAAGATCATTGGTTATTCAACACGCCATTCGTGGGGACCGCTGAAGAATTTTAAAAATTACTTCGTTATTTATGTAGACAAACCGATCACATTAACCCGTTTGTTTAGCGATAGCACACAGGTGGATTCATCAGAAGTACATTCTAAACATGCCAGCGCTGTTATCGGTTTCAAAACCAAGACCGGCGAGAAAGTGCACTTAAGAGTAGCATCATCCTTCATCAGCATAGAGCAGGCTGAATTGAACCTGAAACGCGAATTGGGTAATGACAGCTTTGATGTAACTGCACAAAAAGCAAAAGAAGTATGGAATAAAACTTTGAACAGAGTGCAGGTTGAAGGGGGCACGCTGGATCAGCAACGCACATTCTACTCTTGCCTCTACCGCATGCTTTTCTTCCCCAACAAATTATATGAGATCAATGCAAAAAATGAAATTGTACATTGGAGCCCATACAACGGCGAGGTATTGCCTGGCAGAATGTTTGCCGGCACCGGTTTTTGGGATACCTTCCGTGCGTTGTATCCGTTCCTGAATCTGGTTTACCCTTCCATCAACAAAGAAATGCAGGAAGGCCTTGTAAATGACTATAAAGAAGGCGGCTGGCTGCCCGAATGGTCGAGCCCGGGATATGCAGATGTGATGGTGGGCAATAATTCCGCTTCCATCGTATCCGAAGCTTATTTGAAAGGTTTGCGCGGTTATGATATTGAAACCTTATATAAAGCGCTGATTCATGACGCCAATAATACCGGGCCTCGTGCTGCTGGCCGTCGTGGGGTGGAATATTATAACCAATTGGGTTATGTGCCTTATGATGTGAAGATCAACGAAAATGCTGCCCGCACACTGGAATATGCTTATGATGATTTTGCTATATACAAATTAGGAAAGGCACTGAATAAACCTGAATCAGAGATCGGCATTTACAAAAAACGGAGTATGAACTACAAAAACCTGTTCGATCCATCGACCGGTTTGATGCGCGGCAAAAATAAAGATGGCTCGTGGGAAACACCATTCAACCCATTCAAATGGGGTGACGCCTTTACCGAAGGCAATAGCTGGCACTATACCTGGGGCGTGTTTCACGATATACAGGGCCTGGTTAACCTGATGGGTGGTAAAAAGCAATTTGTTGCTAAACTGGATTCAGTATTTACCCTGCCGCCAATTTTTGATGATAGCTATTATGGTGAAGTGATTCACGAGATACGCGAGATGCAGATTGCCGGAATGGGTCAATATGCGCATGGTAACCAGCCGATTCAGCACATGATATACCTGTACAACTACGCAGGGGAACCATGGAAAACCCAATACTGGGCGCGCGAAACCATGAATAAAATGTACAAAGCTACTCCGGATGGCTATTGCGGCGATGAGGACAATGGCCAAACATCTGCCTGGTATGTGTTCTCGGCATTAGGTTTTTATCCGGTTTGCCCGGCTGCCGGACAGTACGTTTTGGGTGCCCCGCTATTTACCAAAATCACTGTAAATCTGGAGAACGGTAAAAAGGTGATCATCAACGCGCCAAACAACAGTGCAGCCAATAAATATGTAAGCACACTTACTTACAACGGCAAGCCTTATGATCTGAACTATTTCGATCACAAAACATTACTACAAGGCGCAGTGCTGAACTATAATATGTCGGCTACGCCAAACAAACAAAGAGGTGTTAAAGACAGCGATTTCCCTTATTCACTGTCGAACGAAAGATAATGCGCTTATGGGATTGAGCGTAATTGGTTGATTATATCCTCCCGGCGATGTCGGGGGGATTTTTTTGTGTCTGGGCCTTAATTTTGCTATGCTTTGTCATGCTGAACGAGAGTGAAGCATCTGTCGCGAGTGGTTTCTTCACTGCTGCGTATTTGTTTGATAGGATTCATTTCAAATTACTATATAAGAAATTCCGTTATAGATTCTTCGCCCTCGCTCAGAACGACAAAAGAGGCTTACCTTTTAATAAGCCTGTCCCTCAAAATCTTATCCATAGCCTCCGTATGAAAGCCTGCACTCATCGTAATTTTAGTATCGCCGATATGCAGCAGGTTGCCCTCTATCGATTTGATCTTATCGGCATTAACGATTATACTTTTGTGTACCTGTATAAAATTCTGCTTAGGTAGTTTTTCAAGTATTCCTTTGATGGTTAGGTATACTACTAGTTTTCCCGAAACGGTGTACAGCGTAATGTAATTTGCCATGGCTTCTATGTAAAGCAGGTCGTCGTATACGATCCGTTCGATCTTGTTATTGCATTTCACATAAAAGTAATCCGGCTCAGATTTATCCTGCGATTCTTTTCTTGATCGCAGCGCTTTCAACTCCAGTGCTTTCTGGCAGGCTTTGATAAATCGCTCTAATGAAAATGGCTTCACCAAATAATCTACCACCGCCATTTCATAACCTTCCAATGCATACTGGCCATAGGCGGTAGTCATGATGATCATGGGTAAATTGGTAGATGATTTCAGAAATTCCATACCGCTCATTTTGGGCATGTTCACATCAAGGAATACCAGGTCTATATCATTGGTTTTTAATAATGGAATTGCCTTCAACGGATTTTCAGCAATGCCCACTAATTTCAGGAAATCTATCTCCTCGATATACTCCTGCAACAGCTTTCGGGCCATCGGCTCATCATCAACAACTATGCAATTCAGGTTCATAGATCGTTCAAAGTTAAGCAAACGGCGTAGGTATTTTCCTGGTCGTTAATGGTTAAACTGTGCCTACCGGGGTACAGTAGCTCCAGTCTTCGTTTGGCATTGGCAATGCCCAGCCCTGACGCCCCCTGTGCATGATCGATAAAAGAATCTTTGGTATTGAATACCGAGAATTCCAGGATATTCTCATAATGTTTAAGATGAATTTCTATTATATTCTCCCGGCTTTCATTGAAGCCTACATACTTGAAAGCATTTTCAATAAAAGTGATCAGTATCAGCGGGGGCACCAGCAGACTGCCATTTGCTTCAGCAACACAGAATGAGACCTGTATGCGCTCATCGATCCGGCTTTTTTGCAGGGCGATATAATTACGGATATAATTGATCTCTCTTCCCAGTTCAATCCTCTCCACATTGCATTCATATAATTGATAACGCAGCATTTCCGAAAAAACAAGCAGCATATCCCGTGCAACCTTATTGGTTTTATCTATATGTGCATAGATAGAATTGATAGAATTAAATAAAAAATGTGGATTGAACTGAGCTCTCAAAAAGTTCAATTCGTTATCTGATTTCTCCTTTTCTATTTGCTCAATATACCGCTCTGATTTGATCTTTTCGATGATCAACCTGGCTGCTAATATTAATGCTATCCAGAACAGTATATTGACAAATGAGTCAAAAAAGACCTTCAGTATATTAAAATGACTGGTATTAGCCTTAAAAAGATAAGCATTGACGAGGTAGGAGACAGGCACCCGCAGCAAAGCACCAACGGTCACACCTAAAAGAAAACATAGTCCGAAAGCTATGTATTTCCTGTTGTTCAACAGACGTGGTACAGTATAGAGCCAATTAAAATAATAGTTGCCGGCTATAAACACGAGGTAGCAAAACTGGATGGTGATGGCATGGGTAAGCACCAGTGTGCCGTTCCTGAAAATAAATATCCAGAATAAATAGGCAAACAGCCAGAACAGCAGGTGATATGCTAATTTGTTGATCCTCAAAAATGTCTCGTATTGTTTATCGAAAATATACATTAAATAGCTTTTATCAATTTATTTCAGTGCAGTATCTCCATCCGGGAACGCTTCACCTTTATGACAAGTGGTGCAGGTAACCGTAATTGCATTGCTGCCGATGGCCGGGTGCTTTACTTTAAAATACTTTTTATTGATGCCCAAAGTCATGCGCATCATAGCGCGGGCAATCTCTTTTTCGGGTTTTGCGTCGCTGGCAAAATCCAATCCATGACCGTCTTTGGCATTGGCATGGCAAAATCCGCAGCTTACGCCCAGTCCATCCTCAAAGTCATCTGCCATGATTGATTGTAACTCTTTTGAGCTGATATCTTTAGGCAGCACTTTAAGATTGATGTATTTTACATCCTCCTTTTTTGTGGAAGTTGTCGCCGCCACGCTGCTGATCACTATGTAAGCCAATAGTCCCGGTATCATTAAAGTCTTGCGGAGCTTCATATGGCTGTCTGTTTTTTGGCCATCACGTTTAGCGATACCTCCAGTTCGTTGGAGATGGTGCTTGTGCCGCCTACGCCGAAGTCTTTCCGGTTTATTTTGAATGACCCTTTAAATGAATACTCATCCGTCCCGGGTGTCGCGGTAAATGGTATGCTAATGTCTTTACTTTTACCTTTAATAGTCAGCTTGCCGTATGCTGTAAAGGAATTTCCTGACGAAGTGATCTTCGCCGATACAAAGCGGATTGTGGGGTAATTCTTTACATCAAAATAAGATGCGCCCCGTAAATGTTCATCGCGCAAATTGTTATCTGTATTTACGGTGGAGGCATCAATAGTTACGTCAAAGCTGCTTGAAGCGATGTTTTGGGGATCAAAATTGATCGATCCTTTAAAGCCCGTAAACGACCCGCTGACATCGAATCCAAAGTTGCCAATCTTGAATGATAGCGTTGAACCTTTATCGGCAGGTACGTATTGCGCCTTCACTTGCGCAGCGAAAAGTGATATTAATAATAAGAAGATTGTTTTTTTCATTGTCTGTATATTTAAAAAAGGAACTGCCCGAAAGGCAGCTCCAACTATCAACCCTAACCGCCAAGCAGGTTGATCTTTTAGTTATCCTGTTTTATAAGTGGTGTGTCTGTAATTGCAAGTGTATGATTATGCTCCAGGTAGTTTACGCTGGTCAGCCCAAGCAACCCGCGCAGCTTTTCAGCCGGAACTTTCATTGGTCCGGGTGATGGCGCTGACCCGGGAGCAGGTTGCGGGAACGCTGTTGAGTTGGCGGTATGGAAAGTGATATTTCCTTCCACCTTTTGAATGGTTTGGTGGATGTGCCCGTTCAGTACCGAAACCGAACCGAAGCGTCGCAGTAATGCAAGGGCCTGCTCACTGTCTTGTGTTCCCCATCCCCATTGCGGGTAGATTGCCCACAGCGGAATATGCGCAAATACAACTATTGGTGTGCTGTTAGAATACGCTTTTAGATCATCAGCCAGCCATTTTAACTGATCAGGTCCAAGATAGCCTAAGCCACCGTCGACATGGTTGGTCACATTTGCTAAGCCAACGAAGTGTACGCCATTCGAATCAAAGCTATACCAGCCATCGCCTTTGGTACCTTTACCGTAGCGTTCCAGGTAGAGTTTACCATTATCGGTTACGTCGTGCTCACCGGGAACATAAAATATCTTATCAGTTTTAACACTTTTCAGTGATTGCTCCAATGTGTCGAATTCGTCCGCTTGCGCCAGGTGCGTAAGGTCGCCTGTATGCAGTACAAATGATGGCGCCGACGGCATGGCATTGATCTTGTCGATGGTGGCCTGCAGGGTACCTACCACATCAGGATTAGCAGCTTTAGTGAAACCTATATGACTGTCGCTGATCTGCACAAAACTGAAATCTGATTTCGGTATCACCAGTCCGCTTTTGAGGCCGCCTGTTGCGCGGTCTATCATCTGGCTCATGCCGTACGATTTTAATACGCCGCCGGTCATCATCCACAATACGCCGGTGCCGGCCCATGCCATGCATTCCAGGAAGCCCCTGCGGTCGATGCCGTCGCCATTCAGGTCGTGGGCATGTTCATGATCGTGATGGGAGTGATTTTTCATTGTAATAATTTGTTTTTTAATGGTAATGAAGCTATCATGAGCCGTTTTATTGGGTTTGCTTTTTAGCGGTGGTCCATGATGGTTTCATGTGTTTCGATTTAATTGATTAATTAATATGTCACGAAGTAACCGCAACACTTCGAGCTGCCATAAATTTTTACATCAACCGGGAGGAATTCTTGATGAAACTCAATTTTGGACAATTTTAAAAAATATATCATACAGACTTGTCTGTTTAAAATAAATATTTTATGTTTGCAGCATGAGAAAAGGTACAGTTCGAAATCAGATAGTCGACACAGCATCCAGACTGTTTTATAAACAAGGCTACAATGCCACCGGGATCAACCAAATTATTGATGAAGCTGGTGTGGCAAAGGCTTCGCTTTACCAGCATTTTCATTCCAAAGAAGATTTATTGGCAGCATATTTAACAGAGAAGGGCATCGAGACCAATGCGGCTTTGAAGGCTGTGGCCGATCAACACAAAAATCCAAAAGAAAAGGTGCTGGCCATTTTTGATTTTTTGGATAAACTCACGAATCAGAACGATTACTATGGATGTAATTTCCTAAACATTGCTTCCGAACTCCCTGTAGATAGCACCAGGTTGAGAAACCTGATACGGAAACAAAAGGACGATGTGAGAGCATTGTTTGGCGAAATTCTGAAACCTGTTAAGAAGGAAAAGCTCGCTGATGAACTTTATATGCTTTTTGATGGGGCACTAATAACAAATAAAGTTCATGGCAGTGGCTGGCCAGTGCAAACGGCCCGCCGTATAGCTGAAAAGATCATATAAAATTTTTTATTCAAAAATAAACAGACTTGTCTGTATGAATTATATTTATGCTTTTACATTATTACGTGCTGTCCTGGGGATAAACCTGTTTATGCACGGTTTAGTAAGGATAAAAAAGGGAGACCGTATTTTTATCGATTCGTTGCTTAAGGAATTTGCGCAAAGCGGTTTGCCGGTTTCTTTGCTTACCATTTTCGGGGCCATGCTTCCTTATACCGAGTTGATTATTGGGTTGATGCTTATTGCTGGCCTACTTACACAATCTGTGCTTATTGCAGGGTGCTTGCTGATGTTTGTGCTGCTAATCGGAAAAAGCCTGGTGGCTGATTGGGGTATTGTTACTTTTCAAATGCTATATATTCTGATTTATTGTATCCTGTTGGGTGGATTGAAATACAATGCACTGTCGGTGGATGCTTTAATTATGGTCATAAATAAATTTTAAAACTCAATAATTAATAACAAAAATGAAAAAACAAGCAATTTATTACAAAAGCGAGAATGTTGATGGGATCAATATTTTTTACAGGGAAGCCGGCGACAAGCAAAAGCCTACAATACTTTTGCTAAATGGCTTCCCTTCGTCTTCAATCAGTTTCAGGGATCTGATAAATGACCTGAAAGACGACTATCATCTTGTGGCACCTGATTATCCGGCATTTGGCAATAGTGATGCTCCTTCAAAAGATGAATATCAATACACTTTCCATAACCTTTCTGTTACTATGGAAAAGTTTATTGATCAAATTGGGCTTAAACAGTTCAGTTTGTATGCGTTTGATTATGGTGGTCCTGTAGGTTTTAGAATTGCAGCACGCAGACCAGGTTTAATTCAATCGCTCATTATTCAGAACGCCAATGCTTACAAGGAGGGAATAGGGCCGGCCTTTGGATTGGCTATGCCATTTTTACAAAACCGTACTGCCGAAACTGAGCAGCCGATACGTGGTTTAATGACTTTGGATGGCATTAAAATATTTTATTTTGACGGGGCAGAGGATTCTTCAAAAATTAACCCTGATGGTTACATGAGTGATCTTTATTACCTGAGCAGACCGGGTTTGGTTGAAATTCACCTCGACCTTTTACACAATTATTCGACCAACGTGGCAGAATACGATCACTGGCAGCAATATTTTAGGGCACATCAGCCGCCAACGTTATTAGTGTGGGGTAAAAACGATCAGTTTTTCCCATTAGCAGCAGCCGAAGCTTACCGGAAAGATTTGTCCGACACGGAGTTGCATGTTTATAACACAAGTCACTTTGCGCTTGATGAGTACCACGAAGAAATCGCAGGAAATATTCGTGACTTTTTGGTAAAGCATAATATCCATTAAAAAAATTTAAATAAAAATAAACAGACTTGTCTGTATTTTATTTGAAACTAACACAAGGCATATGCGCAAGGATTTACGCATATGCCTATGTTAATATCAATCTAAAAACGGCGAGGAAAAATTATGAATAGTACATTCTACACATTTATGACCCTGGCGGTAGGCACATGCCTGCCTGTAATGGCTGCAGCGAACGGTTCTCTGGGGAAAACGCTGGGCAGCCCTTTTATCGCAACTTTATTGGCATTTATTGTAGCGTCTTGTATAATAACTACGTTAATAGCGGTTACACGTACCCCATTGCCTTCAACAAGCCAGTTTTTAAGCACAAACTGGAGAATGTGGATCGGAGGGGTAATAATTGCAATGAATATCTTGGTATTCACAATTGTTCCGCAGAAAATTGGCGTTGGCAATACGGTAACTTTCTTTGTTGCTGGTCAAATCGTTTCATCAATGCTTATAGAAAGTTTCGGCTGGCTGAATTATCAACCTCACCCGGTGAATTGGGCCCGCATTGGTGGCGTTATGCTGTTGATTACGGGTGTAGTATTGATCAAGAAATTCTAAGAAAACAATGGATAAATTTATTTGAAACGATAAGGAAGTTCGAACCTATGGATAACGACAACAATTTTACCCGCAGAGATTTTATAAAAACAGGTGTGATTGGTTTAGCTGCAATCCAATTGCAGGATAGTTCATTTGCCCAGACTAATCCTAATACCCGTAAGGTTAAGGCAATCGTGTTTGATGGATTTGTAATTTTCAATTCCGCTCCGGTCTTTCGGCTGGCTGATGACCTGTTCAAAGAAAAGAGCAGCGAATTATGTAAATTATGGCGAACAAAGCAGTTTGAATATACATGGCTGCGGACCGCTGCGAATAAGTACAAAGACTTTTGGCAAGTGACGGAAGACGCATTGATCTTCGCTTCAAAACAAGCAGGCGTTTCGCTGGCCGCCGATCAGAAACAACAGCTAATGGACGCCTATCTTGAGTTGGAAGTATGGCCGGATGTAAAAGACGGGTTAATAAAACTAAAGGAACTTGGATTTAGCCTTTCTTTTCTCTCCAATTTTACAGTATCCATGCTCACATCGTCTCTTCGCCACAACCATCTGGAGCCTTATTTTGATCATTTGCTGAGCACAGATCAGGTAGGATTTTTTAAGCCGGGCCCCTCTGCTTACCAAATGGGAATAAGGGCAACCGGCCTTAAAAAAGAAGAAATACTATTTGCAGCGTTTGGTGGCTGGGATGCTGCAGGGGCTAAGTTATTCGGATATCCTACTTATTGGGTAAATAGGGCTAATACAGTGACAGAAGAGTTGGGTGTGCAACCTGATGGCGTTGGCAAAACTCTAACAGACCTCATAAAATTCGTCAACACATGAAATTTATCTAAAGCCACAACTCATTAAATAGATTTCTGATCTTTCAACTGATCTCTAAGAGTCGAATTCGTTACCCGATTAACATTTTTATATCTAAAATGAACTTTTTGTATCACAGAGTTGCATAAATAATCCGGTAGTTTTGGAGCAAACCAATTGCGGGATAGCGAGTATTAAACTGCTATTCCTGCTAATAAACAGTTTGTTATAAAATAATTAGAATAAAAATCCGTAATATCAGGATCGAAAAATGAGATTGAAAACTACTGCCCTGAATTTTTTAAAACTATTTTTTTTATCGGCTGCTTTTGTGTGCTTTAATGCCATAAATTCCTTCGCAGCCATCAAATCGTACCAGGTAAAATCTAATGAAGTCGTCTTTAAACTTGATAAGGGCCTGATGAAAATTGTGATCTGTAAGGATGATGTGATCGAGGTGAAATACACTATTTTTGATGAGTTCCCGAAGTTCAACTCATTAATTATCGACCATAAATGGCAACCGGCGACTTTTAAATTCGACCAGGATAAAGCAAATTATACTATAACTACACAACGCTTGAAAGTGGTCGTTAACAAAGCAACTAATGCCATCACCTATAAAAACCTGCAAGGCGAAACGATCACTTCAGAAGGTTCGGAAAACAAAACCATGAAAGCTGCTACCGTTGCAGGCATCGAAACCTATAATATTAGCACCGAGTTCAACTCGCCATCAAACGAAGCGCTTTATGGCTTGGGCTGCCATCCCGAAGATAGCCTGTCTATCAACTATAAAGGCCGCAACCAGGATTTGGCCATCCGGTATATGACCGGCGCTATTCCTGTGCTTTTGTCTACAAATGGCTATGGCCTGCTGTGGGACAATTATTCGGCCTCTAACTTTTATGGCACGGTGGATAATAATACCAAATTCAAATATGTATCGGAAAGCGGCAAGCAGGTAGATTACTATTTCTTCTACGGCCCCGATTTTGACCAGATCATTAACCTGTACCGTACTGCCACCGGCAAAGCGCCTATGTATGCTAAATGGGCGTTTGGGTTGTTCCAATCGCAGGACAGGTATATGAGCCAGAAGGAAATCCTTTCTGTTAAGGATAAATACCGCGATAACCATATCCCGGTAGACGTAATCGTGCAAGACTGGTATTACTGGGATCCGCTGCCTATTGGTTCTCATGTAATGAAACCTGAGCGTTATCCTAACCCAAAAGCAATGATGGATGAATTGCATAAGGCACATATTCATGGCATGATCTCTATCTGGCCGGTCTTCGGAAAAGGTACCAAAAATTACGATGCACTTGAGAAAATGGGCGGACTAACCAGCATCACCTGGGATAATATCGTTACGCATACTTTTGATACCTATTACGATGCGCACAACCCTAAAGCCCGTGATTTGTACTGGCAGCAAGCCCGCGACAGTTTGGTGAAACGATATGGCTGGGATGCCTGGTGGATAGATCAATGCGAACCGGACAATGGAACACTGCTTGATGCCCGTCGCCAAGCGACATTCTATACCGGCAAAGGGATAGATTACTTTAACACCTACTCGCTGGAACATACAAAGGGAATTTACCAGGGCTGGCGCAAGGATATTCCGGCTAAGCGGGCATACTTCCTGGCACGGCAATCATTCGCCGGTGTTCAGCGGAATGGAGCTACTTTATGGTCATCGGATATTTTCTGTTCGTTCAAAGCTTTTAAAGAGCAAGTGCCACAGGGTATAAATGCTTGTGCATCGGGCATACCATACTGGACATCAGATATTGGCGGTTATCAATACTACTGGAAAGCCCCGGATTGGTCTAAACCTGAATTTAGAGAGCTGTTTACACGCTGGTTCCAGTTTGGTGCTTTCTGCCCTATATTCCGTATCCATGGAAAGGGGGAACGCGCTTTATTCTCCGACAATTGGGATGCAGAGACTAAAGCCATCCTGTTGAAATACGATAACCTGCGCTACAGGCTGTTGCCTTATATCTATTCACTCGCAGGTCGTGTAACTACTGATAATTACACTATCATGCGTTCGTTGTCTTTTGATTTCAGGAAAGACCCTAATACTTATAATATTCCGGATCAGTATATGTTTGGTCCCGCATTTTTGGTGAACCCGGTAACAGCACATGGCGAGAATGAACGGAAAGTGTATCTGCCTAAAACCAAATGGTACGACTTCTGGACCGGCAAAGAACTTAACGGCGGAAAAACAATCGATGCACCTGCGACTATAGCTACAATGCCACTTTATGTAAAAGCAGGGTCAATTATCCCGATGGGGCCTGAAATGGAATATGCTACACAAAAACCAGCTGATAAGATCGAACTGCGTATTTATCCCGGTGCAGATGGCTCTTTCAAAATGTATGAGGACGAGAACGATAATTACAATTACGAAAAAGGAGCTTACGCTAACTTCACTATTACCTGGAAGGATAAAACCCGTGAGCTGATGATATCCGACACCAAAGGAAATTTCCCGGGGATGCTAAAACATCACACATTTAATGTAGTGCTGGTTGGCAAAGACAAGGGAACGGGCGTCGCCGTCGCACAAAAGTTTGATAAAGTGGTGCAGTATTCGGGCAAAGCTACTGTTGTAAAATTGTGATAAAAAACAAATAAAAACTTTCTTCCTAAGTGTAGCTGCCGTATGCCTGCAAGTATCTCGCTTAGGAAAAACTGCTCCGTTAGGAGCTAAATGTTGGTAGAAACAACAATCGACATGATGTTTTTGCGCCGGTAGGTGCAAAATTAAACGTTAGGCATGGCGAAGATGTATTGCACCTAAGGCAAAAAAATGGATATTGTATCTGTTTTCTACCAACATGTTACCCGATGGGGTAAATTATAAAGATGTGAGTACATGGTAGCTGATTCCAGGGGAGGGGCTATTGGTATTGCTTAATTTTATTCAATGTAAATACCGGTTAAACTAAGATATCTAAATATCATAATGAGAATAATAAAAGCTATATTCCTTTGCCTTGCATTGGTGTGGTGCGGGAATGTATTCAGCCAAACGGCAATGCCAAAAATTATTGAAAAAGATGGCCGCTATGCATTATTGGTAGATGGTAAACCTTTTTTGATGTTGGGTGGTCAGGCCCACAACTCCAGCGGTTGGCCGGGCATGATGCCCGGGGTATGGAGGTCTGTTAAACTGATGCATGCCAATACGCTGGAAGTCCCGATTTATTGGGAACAGATCGAGCCTCAACACGGCAAGTTTGATTTTTCTATTGTTGATACCTTGCTTACACAGGCACGTCAGCATAAAATACGTTTGGTATTACTTTGGTTTGGTACCTGGAAAAACGGAAGCAGCCATTACATGCCCGGATGGATGAAGATGGAACCATCAAAATATCCAAACATTACAGGTAAAAATGGCCAGCCTATCGATTCACCATCACCACATATAAAGGCGACGCTGGATGCTGATATCAACGCATTTTCAACCGTAATGCGCTACCTGAAAAAGGCAGACCCGCAGCATACAGTGATCATGATGCAGGTAGAAAATGAATCAGGCTCATGGGGGAGTGTGCGCGATTACTCTGCCATTGCTCAAAAACTGTTTGAAGAACCTGTTCCTGCTGAATTATTGAAACCTGAAGTGCTGAAAGCGTTGAATGTTCCCGCAGGTTCCGAAGGTACATGGTCAAAAGTATTTGGCGACAGGGCCGATGAATATTTCCAGGCATGGTCCATTGCCCGTTTTGTGGGACTAGTAGCTGCAGCCGGTAAAAAAGAATATCCATTGCCGATGTATACCAATGCTGCTCTCCGTGATCCGCTGACCAACCCGCCGGCAACCAACTACGAAAGCGGCGGCCCAACAGATAATGTGATTCCGATATGGAAAGTAGCTGCACCGGCACTTGACCTGGTTGCGCCTGATATTTATTTGTCGGGCAGTGAGCGCATATTGAAAGTGATCGGGCTGTATGGCCGTTCGGATAATGCTCTCTTCGTTCCTGAAGCGGGTTTAAGTTCTGATAAATCAAGATACTTGTATGATGTTTTGGCTCACGGCGGTATTGGTTTTTCGCCATTCGGTATAGACGATAATGGGCGGGGTTTAACAGAAACTGAGTTAAAGGAAGATATCAAACCTTTTGCAAGTGATTATGAAGTGTTATCCCCAATGGCATCTGAAATGGCATTATGGGCGTTTGAAGGAAAGATAAAAGCTGTTGTAGAGCATGAAGACCACGCCAATCAAACCATAGATTTGGGAGAATGGCAGGCTGTTGTAACCTTCGGTACGCGACAGGGAGGAGAGAAGTTCCAGAATAAAGAGCCTCATGGCAAAATGATGATTGTTCAGTTAGGTGAGAATAAATTTATGTTGATCGGATCATTATGTCATATCACTTTTCATCCTACAGGTAAAAATACCGGCAAGGCCTGGCAATATCTTAAAACAGAAGAAGGAAGTTATCATAACGGAACATTTAAACCGTTGCGCATACTCAATGGCGATGAGACCGATTGGGGAGGGCCAGCTTTTGGTGTAAAGCCGACTGTTGTGCAGACATCATTGATCACACGTTAAATCTTTAATAAACGAGCAACTGGGTTAACCCGACATTATTGATTTTTTGCGCCATAGGCGCAATATGTTTCCCACCAGTGCTATTGGCATGCATACCGGTTTTGTACCTACGGCGCAAAAAATCCTTTTTAATTATTTTTCTACAAACATTTAGCTTCGTCAGGAGCTGTTTTAGAAGAATGTTAATTTTATTTTCATCCAATTAATTGTTTAACATACAATTATTAATATATTAGTGCTTAGTATCTATCTCTCAGGATACGGGCGACCAATTATTGACTATGCGTTTCAGGGCTGTTATATCGATCTTATCACTTTTTGTTGTACATTCTTATCTGTACGCGCAGAAAAATATTTACCAGTTTTCGCATCTCGATATTTCTAACGGCCTGTCCAACAATCGCGTCAGCTGTATTTTTAAGGATGCCAATGGTTTTATGTGGTTCGGCACTACATCAGGGCTGAACAGGTATGACGGCTATAAATTCAAGGTATTTAAACATGAGCCAGGTGATCCGAATTCGTTGATCGATAACAATGTGATGCGTATTGAAGAAGGCCCTGATAGAAGCATGTGGTTATATACCCATAGCGGTATAAGTGTTTATAATTCCAATACTGAATCGTTTGCCAATGACCTCCTGCGTGAGCTTGCCCGCTACAAAGTCCCCACCGACCAGCTGACTGCAATCAGAAAGGACCACAACGGTAATTTTTGGTTTCTGACAAACAATAAAGGCGTATTTTTTTATAATACCCATACTAAAACAACGCAATCCTACAGTACCCTGGCAAACTACCCGGCGATACTGCACTCAGATAATGTAACAGATGTTGTTGATGGTGGAAATAATAAAATCTGGTTTGTTTATAGTGATGGCGTGATTGATGAGATCGATATCCATTCCAATCACCTGCTTTCGCGAGACTTTGCTTTAAACAGAGCATCCAAAAATCGCCCCGAAGTTTATTCGGCTATATTAGGCAACGATAGAAATCTATGGATCTACGCAGCGGGAACGTTCGAAGGGGTTTATACCTATAATACGGAAACCCGGGCCCTGGCGCATTATGGCAAAGATACGCCACAGATCAGCCTCAATACCAATGTAATCAACAGCATAGTTAAGGGTAATGATAATAATATCTGGATTGGGACAGATCACGGCGGCATTAACCTGGTCGACGCACAGACGCACAAGATAACATACTTGCTCAATAAGGAAGATGATGGCAAATCACTCAGCGGCGATTGTGTGGAATTATACAAAGACAATACCGGCATCATTTGGGCCGGGACCTATAAGCAAGGTGTAAGCTATTTTCATAAAGGGATAATCCAGTTCCCGTTGATCAAGCATTATCTTTCAAATAGTGCCAGTTTGCCTTATGAGGATGTTGACTGCTTTGTTGAAGATGCAAAAGGAAATCTTTGGATAGGCACTAATGGCGGGGGACTTATTTTTTATGATAAAGCATCTAAAAAATATAGCCGGTTCAAACATGATCCGGCAAATCCAAAAAGTTTATCAAATGATGTGATCGTAAGTCTGCGTATCGATCATGAAAACAGATTGTGGATAGGTACCTATTTTGGCGGATTGGAGCGTTTGAATGGTAATACTTTTATTCACTACCGGCACAATGACCAGATTCCGGGAAGTATTTCGGATGACCGGGTGTACAGCATTTTTGAAGATTCATCACAGAAATTATGGGTGGGCACTTTTGCCGGTGCGATGAATATTTATGATCCTAAAACAGATAGTTTTATTCATCCGCACTACGCAATGACTTCCGAGTATACCGCTGTAATTTATGAGGATCGTCAAAAAAACATCTGGATAGGAAGGGATAAAGGCATTGATATTATTGAAAACGCAACAGGCGCTGTAAAGCATTATTATAATAATCCCAAAAATGCCAATAGCCTGATCGATAATGATGTAAATAGCATCATTCAGGATAGCCGCGGATTTTTCTGGATTGGCACTAAAGATGGGTTAAGTATCCTGAATACTAAAACCAATACTTTTACCAATGTTGACGAGCGAAAGGGCCTGCCCACCAATAGTGTATTGAATATACTGGAAGATAAAAGCGGCATCATGTGGATCAGTACTGCTAATGGTTTGGTCAGTGTAAGTTTGAGTAGTGCGAATGACCCGAATAGCTATCAGATACATAAATATGATGAATTTGACGGTCTGCAGGGAAGGGAATATAATGCCAATGCAGCCTACAAAACCAGGAATGGCGAAATGATATTCGGTGGCGCGCATGGCTTTAACTGGTTCAACCCGGAAAGCATCCATGCCTTTTCGCTGAAACCTAAATTGATATTTACTGACTTTCAGCTATTTAACAGGAGCGCCAAAGTAGGCGATACGATTGAAGGCAGGGTTGTTTTAACCCAGTCGATCACGGAAACACAATCACTTGTGCTGAAGCACAACGAGAATGTGTTTAGTGTGGAGTTTGCTGCCTGCGATTATTTTAACCCGGATAAAATCATCTATCAATACAAACTGGAAGACTTTGACAAGCAATGGCTGCTCGCCCCAAAAGGCTCACGCAAAGCTACCTACACCAACCTGGATGCAGGTGACTATGTATTAAAAGTAAAAGCCAGCAATCCCAACGATCCCGGTCACGAAAGCTATGCCACGCTGAACATCAAAATATTGCCTCCTTTTTGGAAGACTACCTGGGCTTATATATTATACGTAGCAGCATTTGTGGGACTATTGTTGTATATCCGTCATAGGGGTATTTTGAAGATACGCAGGGAGTTCGAGCAAAAGCAACATGAACTGGAGGCTGAGCGGAAACTGGCAAAAGAACGCGAGGAGGCTCGCCGAATGCATGAGCTCGATTTGATGAAGATCAAATTCTTTACCAATGTAAGCCATGAGTTCAGAACGCCTTTATCATTAATAATATCCCCAATCGACACGCTGATCAAGCATAACGATAAACCGGAACACCAGCAACAGTTGTTAATGATCAAAAGAAATGGTCGCCGCCTGCTCAACCTGGTAAACCAGCTGCTCGATTTCCGTAAAATGGAGTTTAAAGAGCTGAAATTGAACCTGCAAAAAGGCGATATCGCTCATTTTGTAAAAGAAGTCTGCTTCTCGTTTGCTGACATGGCCGATCAGAATAATATCAACTATGTATTCGACAGCGAGATAGAGCACCTGATCACCAATTTTGATAAGGATAAGATAGAACGGGTATTGTTTAATGTTCTATCCAATGCATTTAAGTTCACCTCATCCGGCGGGCATATCAGTGTATTCCTGAGTCTGGATAATAATCAGGAAAATGACACAGGGCAGCTGCTTGAAATAAAGGTGATGGATACCGGTATTGGCATCCCAAAAGAAAAGCAGGAAAAAATATTCGAGCGCTTCTTCCAGGATAACCTGCCGGAAAGCCTGTTGAACCAGGGAAGCGGTATCGGCCTATCCATCAGCCGCGAGTTTGTAAGGATGCATAATGGTGAGATTTATGTAGAAAGTGAGCCAGGGGATGGCAGCTGTTTTACTATTCGTATTCCGGTGTGTGCTGAATATGAAAAGGTTAGCTATACTGCGCCGGCAATCAAGCAATCAGGCCAGGCATCAAAATCCAGTGAGCATATTCTCGATTCAGGTAAAAAACCGATTATCCTGCTGATAGAAGATAATGATGATTTGAGGTTTTATCTGAAAGATAACCTAAAACAAAGCTTTCATATTATGGAGGCGGTTAATGGCAAAGATGGCTGGCAAAAAACATTAGCTATGCATCCTGATTTAGTAGTAAGCGATATTGCCATGCCTGAAATGAATGGTCTTGACTTATGCACCAAAATCAGGCATGATGAGCGCACTGCCCATACACCGATCATATTATTGACGGCGTTAAGTGAGGAAGCCGATTTGCTGGCCGGTACAGAATGCGGTGCTAACGATTATATTACTAAGCCGTTCAATTTCGAGATATTGTTATCAAAAATTAATGGCCTGTTGCAGATGCAGCAAACACTGAAAAAGACCTACCAGAAACAGGTGGAGATCCAGGCGCAGGATATGGATATTATATCTGAAGATCAAAAATTTCTGAAGAATACGCTGGCTTGCATCGAGAAGAATATTACCAATCCGAATTTCTCCGTTGAAGAACTGAGCCGCCAGATGTCGTTAAGCAGGGTATCGCTTTATAAACGTCTGTTAACTCTGACGGGCAAAACACCTGTCGAATGTATCCGTACCATCCGCTTGAAACGGGCCGTGCAATTGCTGGAGAAGAGCAAACTCAGTATTGCCAGCATAGCTTACGAAGTCGGCTTCAATAACCCGACTTATTTCTCAAAGGTGTTCAAAGAAGAGTACGGAACACTGCCTTCCGAGTACCTCAATGAGCTTCGCAAACGTGAACCTTTACAGGTAGTTAATGAGTTTGAATAAGTCTTAAATTTTCTGCTTAAAGATTTGGTAACTTTTTAAAGTTGTCAAATCCGCTATCACTGATTGCCGATACATTTTACAAATCTTCCCTTCCCGCTTAAACAATACTGCTATCCCGGTTTTATAGTACTATCATCTTAGTATTACAACTGGTTTTTGCCATTTCTTACACTATGTTTTATGTATATTGTTGATTATCAATGATATTATAATGCTTTAACATTTGTGTTATAAACGTTAACATTTGTGTTACAATCCGTTTCGCTACTCCCATAATTTTATTTCGATATGATGCACGTGGTATTTCCTATATCAGGAAGGCAGAGCTTCATACCAGTTCAAAACCAATATTAACCTTTTTAACGAATCGCAAACTTTATGATTGGAAAACTACAAATTAAAAATTTTGTGGTTGTAATCGGGGTCAGCTTATCACTCTTGTTGTTAAGCCTTTCCGGTTATGCACAAAACGGAACAGTAACAGGAACAGTAACCGATGGCGCAAGCGGATTGCCGGTGCCGGGCGTAACAGTCAAAGTACTGAATAGCCGTGAGATTGCGTCTACCGATGCAAGCGGAAATTATTCCATTAAAGCTGGTCCAACCAGCAAGCTTGTTTTCACTTCGGTAGGTTATACCAGCCAGGAAGTGCAGGTAGCCAACCGCAGCAAAGTAGACGTAAAATTGACAGAAGAGAATAAATCTCTGTCTGAATTGGTGGTTATCGGTTACGGTACCGCCAAACGCAAAGACCTGACCGGATCAATCAGCTCAGTATCCGCAGCCACCATTGCCAAGGTGCCGGTCACCACCTTAGACCAGGCATTGCAGGGACGCGCGGCTGGTGTGCAGGTGACCAATAACGATGCCGCTCCGGGTGGTAATGTATCTATACTGATCAGGGGGACAGGTAGTTTGGCACAAAATGGGAATGGGCCGTTATATGTTATTGACGGATACCCGGTTGAAAGCGGCGGCATAAATAATATCAACCCCAATGATATAGCCTCTATTGATGTATTGAAAGATGCGTCGGCAACAGCCATCTACGGTATCCGTGCTGCCAACGGTGTGGTTATCGTCACTACCAAAAAAGGAAAGAAAGACGGCGTACAAATCTCTGTAGACGGTTATAGTGCATTTCAATCAAAACCAAAAGAATACAAAGTATTGAATGCCCAGCAATTTGCCACTTTGGCTTTGCAACAGGCAACTGATGACCCGGCTAAACAATTTACCGTATTATCTAACTGGAATAACCCATCTTCACTTACTGAGGCCGACTGGCAAAATGCAGTTTATCGCTCAGGCTTAACTCAAAGCTATAACGTAGGCATCAGGGGTGGTAATGATAAAGTTCAATCTGCAACATCAGTTGGATATTATGATCAGAAAGGTATTGTGTTGGGTTCATACTTTAAAAGAATAACCCTCGGTCTTAACCTGGATTACCAGCCACTTTCATGGTTGAAATCTTCAACAAGCGCTAAGTACACTTACCAGGATTCAAACAATCCGTTTGGAACAGGTTCATTAGGCCAACTGGCCCAGTTGCCTCCAACACTGGATGGTGGCAGCAACGTAACCAGTCAGATAAGCGACGGTAACGGCAATTATGGATTTTTTAACCCGATATATACCTATGTAGCTAAGTACAGCAACCCGGTTTTTGCTATTGAAACCAACAGGTATTCAAACATTAACCACTTTCTGTTAACCAATTCATCATTGGAAGCTACGATTATTGACGGGTTGAAGATCAAAACCAATGCAGGTATAACATTAACAGGCTCTAACGGTTACTTTTATCAGCCGGAAGACGACCGTTTGGTTAACCAATATGGCAGCCAGGCAGGCGCTACTCAGAACGCGCAATACAGCCAGTATTTAAATACTTCGTTCGATTGGCTGTGGGAAAACACTATATCCTACGATAAAAAATTTGGCAAACACACCATCAATTTTGTAGGCGGTGTTTCTGAACAGAAAAGCACTTATAATCCATTCAGCGGCAGCGGCGTCCCCCCTAATGGCGACATTAAGGATTTATCACAGGTAGAAACCGGTACACTGAAACTGAATACCACAGCTCAAACTATAACCGCCTTAGCGTCGCAATTTGCCAGGTTAGGTTACAACTACGATAGCAGATACTACATCACCGGTACCATAAGAAGGGATGGTTCATCTAAATTCGACGCAGGACACCAGTATGGTGTGTTCCCATCTGGTTCGGCGATGTGGAAAGCCAAGGATGAGTTTTTCCTGAAAGATGTTGATTGGCTGACCGATCTGAAATTCAGGGGCGGCTATGGCGAAGTAGGGAACCAGGGTTCTATACCGGCATTTCAGTACCAGGCCCTGTACTCAACCGGCTCATTGCCAAGCACCAGCGGAAACCTGGGATATCCGTTTGGCAAAACAGGCGGGGATAACGGCATCTATCAATCAGGTATTGCGGCCACTCAGCCTGCCAATCCTGATTTGAGATGGGAAACCGACTACCAAACCGACATCGGTATGGACGCTGCCTTCCTGCATGGAGACCTGACTTTGACTGTTGACTGGTTCAACAGAAGATCAAAGGACTTCCTGCTGAATATCGCAGTTCCAGCCCAAACAGGATTTACCACCGAAAGTAAAAACATCGGCTCGATGACCAACAAAGGTTGGGAGTTTGCTTTGAATTACAGCCACTCGGTTAACAGGGACTTTCACTTTGGGGCAGGTTTAACATTGTCTTTCATACAGAACAAACTCACTTCGTTGCTTTCAGGCACCAGTTTTATCACCAACCCGCTTACTACCCCGGGATCGAATGGACAGATCGCTCTTAGCGGCAACGGCTGGAGCACATTTACCGAAACAAACATAGGGCAGCCGGTAGGTGAATTTTACGGCTACAAATCGCTGGGTATTTTCCAGACACAGGCACAGATAGCTGCCCTGAATGCAAATGCGTCTGCAAAAACAGGTGGCGTAACACCTTACTACCAGCAAGCAGCTACCGCTCCAGGCGACCGTTATTATGCTGACATCAATGGTGATGGCGTAGTTAACGCTGCAGACCAAACCAGTTTGGGCAGCCCTCAGCCTAAATTCTTTGGCGGCCTTAACCTGGATGCTACTTACAAATCATGGGACTTTAACGCATACTTCTACGGCGTTTATGGTAACAAAATCCTGAACTACGAAGAAAGCAACCTGGAGACTTTCCAGAACCGCGGTTTCGTAGGCGTTGAAAACCTCAGCCAGGAGTATTATGCAAAAGCCTGGACACCAACTAACCCGTCAAACACTTTTGCAAGGATCTATTATAACGATAACTCGATCGGTAATGCTTACCCTTCAAGCGCATGGATTGAGAATGGCAGCTTCCTGAAATTGAAAAGCTTTACAGTTGGCTATACTTTGCCTACGGATGTAGTTAGAAAATTATCAGTGAGCAAGATCAGGATATATGTTTCTACCCAAAACCTGTTCACCATTACAAGCTACAAGGGCCTCGATCCTGAAATTGGTGCACAGGGTGGTTATGCAACCCAAACCGGTATAGATAACGGCACTTATCCTTCATCAAGATATTACACAGTTGGTTTTAATGTAACGTTTTAATAATGAGGATGATAAATATTAAAGATATGAAAATGAATAAGAAAAATATTACCCTTATAGCCTTGTTTGCGGCGTTGCTAATACCGATTGGAGGCTGTCAGAAAAACTTTTTAAGTCAAACCAATACACAAAATTCTACCGCCGATGCCAGTTTCCAAAAATCGCAGGACGTGGTAGCGCTGGTAAACAGTATCTATGATGGTTATCAAAGCAGCGACCTGCTGAAGAAATCTATCTGGTACTATGCCAACTTCCTGACCCATGATTGGTATAACGACGGTGCGGATATTGCCTGGAACTCTTATACCATCAACTCCAATTTCGGGGCGCTTTCTGTGTTCTGGAACAATGCTTATGTTGCTATTGGCAGGGCAAACCAGGCTTTTGAAATCATTGCTAATGCAAAAGCCAATGGTGTGGTAACTCCTGCTTTAGCTGACCGCCTAACTGGTGAAGCCTACTTTATGCGTGGTATGTCTTACTACTATTTGGCAGGTACTTTTGGTGGCGTGCCTTTAGAGTTGAAGGCCATAACTAACGGATTGACCCCAAGAAGTACACAGGATCAGGTATTTCAGCAGGTAGTAGCAGATATGCAGCAGGCCGAAAAGTTATTGGTGTCTAAAACAGCGCTTCCTTCAACCGAAATAGGCCGTGCAACTACTGGCGCTGCTTATGGTTACGAAGGTGCAGCGCAAATGTGGCTGAAAAATTATGCTGCTGCTTTAGCTGCCTTTAACAATCCTGAATTGACCAATAATTACCATTTGCTGCCAAATTTTATCGATGTAAATGAGTTCGACCATCAGAACAGCGATGAGTCATTATTTGAAATTCAGTTCGATATACAAGGCTCACAAAGCTGGGATGGTGGTTGGCAAAGTGGTGGCGAAATTGCCTGGATTGACGACTTCGACTGGCCATGGGAAATCAGCGGCTTTGGTTACGATTATGCAAACCCTGGTCTCTGGTATTCATACCAGGCAGGCGACACCCGTAAACTGGCTACTATTATTGGCCCTGGCGACCAGAATATCAGCCCTGGGATTAATGCAAAATGGGGGGGGATAAAAGGTTATGCAGTGGTTCAATCGGGATTTGCAGCCGGTAATCCTAAGTATATCGACGATAGCGGCAATATTATGAATACCTGCGGATCGCCCCATAATCCATGGTATGGTGATGACGGAACCCGTTCAGGATACTACTGCGCAAAAAAATGGCGTGACCCAAACCTGACAGGGGCTAATGGTACATCAGCCATCTTTGGTTCGCAAAACCAGATACTGCTGCGCTATGCTGAAATCCTGTTAGACAGGGCTGAATGCAAGATCCGTACCGGAGATGTAGATGGTGGACTGGCTGATATAAAAACCGTCAGGGACAGGGCGTGGGGCGGATCATCACCTGTTGATGGTTCCGGTAAACCGCTTGTTCAGGATGGCCTTACCTATGACGGCAAAGCAACTCAGCCAATTACTGATCCACTGCAAATGGTATACAGCGAATACAGGCATGAGCTTACTGGTGAGTATTCATTGATGTACGACCTGCGTCGCGCTGGCGCTGGTGTTGCAGCAGCATTTATACATGCCAATTACAACACGGATAATTCCCTGTTGCCCGAACCGTACCCATATGGCCCTACTGCTGATGGTAAGCTGCATGGGGTTTGGTTTACTTCGCTTCCGACGGGGCATGATATATTGCCTATCCCGCAAGCTGCAATAGGGTTGAACCCGAATTTAACTCAGAACCCAGGTTATTAAATTATAAATGGGTATAACCGGAATAATAAAGATTAGTTAGTTGATCAGTTTATTGATCAGGCTTTCCCCAAACGGGGAAAGCCTTTTTGTCTTTAATGATTGATCCTGATTAGCTAATTTTAACTGACAACCATTACTATCCTGCTTAATATTCTTATATGAATAAGTTTTATTTGCCCCTGTTTCTCCTGCTTTCAGTTACCTTGTTCGCCTGCAAAAGGCACACGCTTTTTGAACAAATATCTTCGTCACATTCGGGCATCCATTTCAATAACCAGATCATTGAGAATGACTCTATCAATCCGTTGGATGTAACTAATATTTACAATGGCGGCGGGGTCGGCGTAGGGGATTTTAATAATGACGGCTTGCAGGATTTATATTTTACAGGTAACATGGTCTCAAACAAACTGTACCTGAACAAGGGCGACTTTAAGTTTGAAGATGTGACCGACAAGGCAGGTGTAGGTGGCATGGGCAGATGGGGACGTGGCGTATCGGTAGTTGATATCAATAACGACGGGTTGATGGATATATACGTTTGTAATACGATTTACCCGGATTCTGCACGTCGACGGAATTTGTTGTATGTTAACCAGGGAGTAGATAAAGACGGTGTCCCTCACTTTAAGGAGATGGCTAAAGAATATGGCCTCGACCTTACAGGATTATCCACTATGGCCAGCTTTTTTGACTATGATAATGATGGCGATTTGGATATGTACCTGACGGTTAACAGCGCTTCATCAAGTTATAATCCAAACCTGTTTGGCCCTCGAAACGGGACGCAGGAGCATAGCAGGGGCAGGTTATTCCGTAACGATTGGGACGAGAAATTGCATCATGCTGTATTTCATGATGTATCAGATAAAGCCGGGATCAATTTTGATGGCTTCGGTCACGGCGCTACAACCGTTGATATTAATAATGATGGCTGGAAGGATATTTACGTGTCTGATGATTTTGTGTCCGAAAATATACTCTACATCAACAACCACGACGGCACATTTACCAATCGGGCTAAAGAATATTTTAAGCATACCTCATACAACGCGATGGGGCAGGATGTTGTCGACATTAACAATGACGGACTGGCGGATGTGATTGAGTTGGATATGAATCCCGAGGACAATTACAGGAAAAAGATGATCCTCGGCCCGAATAGTTATCAGACTTTTCAATACTTCGACATATTTGGCACCCAGTACCAGTATGTACGTAATACATTGCAGATTAATCAAGGGCCGCGTTTAGGTCAGCATGGGCGGATCGGTAGCCCTGCTTTTAGCGAAGTCGGTTTTATGAGCGGTATTTCGCAAACCGACTGGAGCTGGACGCCATTGGTGGTCGACTTTAATAATGACGGTTATAGGGATATCGTGGTAACCAATGGTTTCCCGAAAGATGTGTCCGACCGCGATTTTATCACTTACAGGCACGATGCTTATGCACTCACTGCCAAAAAGAAAATACTGGATCAGATCCCTCAGATCAAAATTCACAACTATGCTTTTGAAAATAACGGTGACCTGACCTTCAAAGATGTCAGCAAAGATTGGGGTGTAAATATTCCGTCCTTCTCCAACGGCGCCGTTTATGCCGACCTGGATAATGACGGGGCAATGGATATGATCGTCAATGATATCAACGATGAAGCGCTGGTTTACCGAAACACAAGCCGGGACGATAAAAAGAATATTGACAAAGCCCACTTTCTACAGATCAGCTTTAAAGGGGATAAGCAGAACGTAAACGGGCTTGGTGCAATAGCCGATATTTATTACGATCATGGCAAACACCAGGTATATGAGAATGATCCTTACAGGGGGTATTTATCGTCCGATGAAGCGATGGCGCATTTCGGACTTGGAAAAACTATGATGATTGATTCAGTGGTGATCCGTTGGCAAAGCAGGAAAAAACAAAAGCTGGTCAATATAAAGGCTGATCAGAGGATAAAAGTCAATATTATAGACGCTAAGGATAGTTACAACTATACTCATCCGGAGATTGATGAAAAGGCACTATTTAAGGAAGTGACCGACTCGCTCGGTATTCGCTTTAAGGACAATACTAAGGATTTTGTCGATTTCAATATTCAAAAATTATTGCCACATAAATTGTCGGAATATAGCCCGGCGCTGGCTGCGGGCGATGTAGACGGTGATGGCATGGATGACCTGATCGTCGGTGGTAACTCCTTACATCCTGCGCAGATATTTTTTCAGTTACCCAATGGAAAATTCAGGCAGCGGGATCTGCTGGCTGTAAATGACCAAACCAGGATATCCAAAGACGCCGGGCTATTACTTTTTGATGCTAACGGCGACGGTAAGCCCGATCTATATATAGCCAGCGGTGGTTATGCGTCGGTGCCCAATACCAACGCCTACCAGGACCGCCTGTACCTGAATGATGGCAAAGGAAACTTTACCATTGCAGATGGCGCTATACCAACGAACTTTACAAGTAAGCTATGTGTAAGGGCGTGTGATTTTAACAAAGATGGTAAAATGGATCTGTTTATATCGGGTCGTGTAGAACCATGGAGTTACCCGAAACCTGTATCGAGTATCATTTTAAGAAATGACAGTAAAGACGGCAAAGTAAAATTTACGGATGTAACTGCCGAAATTGCGCCTGCTTTAAAAAATATCGGCATGGTTTGCGATGCCCTATTTACCGATTTTGATAACGACGGTTGGCCCGACCTGATCCTGGCAGGCGAATGGATGCCAATTACCTTCCTGAAAAATCAGCACGGTAAATATGTGAACGTGACTAATAATTCAGGCGTGGCTGACAAGTTTGGCTGGTGGAATTCGGTTGTGGCGGCCGATTTCAGGCACATTGGCCGCATGGATTATATTGTAGGCAATACCGGGCAAAACACCTTGTTCCAGCCAACAGACCAGTACCCCGTTTACATCACGGCGAAGAATTTCGATAATAGCGGATTTTCTGCTATCCCATCCTTATATCTGCCCGATCAGAATGGCGAGAAAAAGGAATTCCCCGTGCAAGGCAGGGATGATATCCTGAAACAGATGATCAGCCTGAAAAAGAAATTTACCAACTACAAATCATACGCCACTGCCACTATGGATGAGATTCTCTCGTCCGAACAAAGACAAGGTGCGCTGAGGTTAAAAGCCAATATGCTTAAATCATGCTATTTGCGTAACGAGGGTAATGGTAAGTTCACGCTTATCCCCTTGCCGATTGAAGCACAGGTATCTGTTCTGAATGGCATGCAAACAGGAGATTTTGATGGCGACGGCAACCTGGATCTGGTGATCAACGGGAATGATTATGGTACGGATGTATCCATCGGCAGGTATGATGCACTTAACGGTTTGATGCTGAAAGGTGATGGCAAGGGTAATTTTAAACCACTCAGCATTTTGCAAAGCGGCATTTACATCCCCGGCAACGGAAAGGCCCTGGTACAAATGCGCGGCAAAAACGGTGACCTGCTTTTAGCGGCCAGTCAGAATAGGGACTCCTTGAAAGTTTTCAAACTTAACACACCAATTAAAGCAATTCCAACTAAACCAATAGATGCCTATGCCTTAATAAAGTATAAAAACGGCAAAACAGAGAAGCAGGAGTTTTACTACGGTTCGTCATTCCTTTCGCAATCATCAAGGTTTATGAAGCTGGATGATGAAATGATAAGCATTGTTATTTATGATGACAACGGGAAACCAAGAGTGATCAGATAACAGATCAGTTGAACGATTGCCTGAATTCCAAAGGTGAAAGATTAGTTTTTGTCTTAAATAATTTGCTGAAGGATTGCGGATGTTCAAAGCCCAGTTCGTAGGCAATTTCGCTTACTGATAAACTTGTAGTTGATAACCTCTCCTTTGCTTTATCGATCAATTTTTGATGGATGTGTTGTTGGGTGTTCAGACCTGTCAATACCTTTAACAATCCGCTTAAATAGCTGGGCGAAATATTCAATTCCTGTGCTACATAACTGACAGTCGGTAAGCCTTTTTTGATAATCTCATCACCGTCGAAATATAAATTTAACAAATGCTCCAGGCGGTCAAGAATCTGATGGTTAGTAATTTTCCTGGTAATGAATTGACGGTGATAAAACCGTTCGGAATAAGTGAGCAATAACTCTAATTGAGCAATAATAATATCCTGGCTGAACTTATCGATGTTAGATCGGTATTCCTGCTCAATGTTCTGCAGGATGCTGCCAATTATGGTTTCCTCTTTTTCAGAAAGAAACAAAGCTTCGTTTACTGAATAGTCAAAAAACTCGCAGTGTTTAATGGTTTTTGCCAGTGGCGTATTCCAAAGGAAATCGGGATGAATAAGCAGCATCCATCCCGACTGTTTCATTTCGGTATTATGGTTAAAATCGATCCCAAAAACCTGGCCGGGCGCCATAAAGAACATGATGCCCTCATCAAAATCATAAGCCTGCTGACCGTACCGCATCTTGGCGCTGAAATTCCGTTTGAGCGCTATGGAGTAGAAATCAAATACAAAATTCGCCGGTTCTTCATCCGGTAAATGATCTATCAAACCCACATTCACCACGCTGATTAACGGGTGTTCAGGCTTTGGCAAGTTCCTGAACTGATGGAATTCGCTTATGGTTTTAACACGATATAGTTTGGGGCCTGGCATAACACAAATTAATTATTTTGATTATAAACTGCCGCAAATTCCTTCGCGAAATCTTTCATTTTCACATTCCCTAATTCAGGTCTGTTACGGTAATAATCTTCATATAGTACCCCGCCGCGCCTCCCGGCATTCATTTCAACCAGGCCTTCGGCAATTTTTGGGTTAAAGCCGATTGACAGCATGCCATCCAGTGCTTGCTCATCAGGGATAACGACCCATTTTAGGTCAGGTTTCCCGATAGCTTCCCCCAAAATAGATGCCACTTCGTCGCCGGTCAACTCTTCACTTGCTATGTAAAGAACGCTGCGCCCTTCAAACGGTTTTACTATTTCTTTGGCAATGGTAGATGCAATATCCAAAGGTGAAACCCACGGTTCTTTTTCAATGCCATAATTCGCTGCGATTATGCCTTGTGATTTTATCACCGGGATAAAAGAGAATAAATTATAATAAAAACCTACAGGGCGCATAAAGATAATGGATACGTCGGACGGTAGAGCGTTAAATATTTGCTCAGCTAAGTAATGAAATGCCAGGATACCATTACCCTTATCCATGTGGGCGCCAATACTGCTGAGGTGGATTACACGTTTTGCGCCAGATTGCCGAATGGCTTGTGTATAGGATTCACACACCTCTCGCACCTCGCCCATTAGGTCGAAATCCGGATCGAAGTAATTGCCCACAGGTTCCATGCAGTATATAGCATCTGCACCTTTAAATGTAGATATAAGAAAATCTACATCTTTTACTGATCCGATTGCGGCTGTAGCGCCAAGTGCTTCTATTTCAAATTGTTTGCCGGTCTTGCTGCTGATAACAGTAACCTCATGCCCTTGCTGAACCAGCTCTGTAGCGAGCGGTTTGCTTATATTTCCTAATGAACCTGTTACGATGATCTTCATATTCTTATTTTTTGATACCACAAAGTTCTGTAGTAATCAAAAAACAGATTTAACCAAATCTACTGTTGTTGTAGCCAAAATGGGGAGATACAAGAGAAAGGCCTCGATTATTTTATAAATGATTTCGAGTTGAACATCACATTTCTTTTCATGGGTTCATAATTTGGGTAGTTTCCTCAATTAACGATTCCATCAGTCTGGCGGCTTTGGTGTGTTTGAGTATCGGAGCGATCTGTCCTCCCCAAAACAGTACCATGTCCCATTTTTGCTGTTCAATAGCTGCCTTTCTTAATGGTGACATAAAGGTGGTTTGCAGCGGGAAGGGCAGAAACATTTTTTCATTTCCCGAGAACTCTGTGGCAAGCCTGGTGGTAATACCACGGCCAAACCTGCCTGTAAATGCCCGTGAAAGCGTGGTGTATTTGGCAGCATCCGAAAACAGCGCCTCCCTGTATGCCGGGAAAGCGCCAGACTCATCAGTGGCTAAAAATGCAGTACCGATCTGAACGGCGTCAGCGCCTAAAGTCAATGCCCCTGCTATTCCGCGACCATTGGCTATTCCGCCAGCTGCTATAACGGGCACTTTTACTTTGTTCTTTATCAACTGAAGTAGTACGAATGTACCAATAGTCGATTGCTCGGCAGGAGCCAGGAATGATGGCCTGTGGCCACCTGCCTCAAAACCCGAAGCAATGATCATATCCACTCCGCTCGCTTCAAGAGCTATTGCCTCATCCAAAGTTGTGGCAGCACCAACAGTTCTGATACCATGTTTGCGAAGTTGTTCCATTATATCCTGCGGAAGCGTGCCGAACATAAAGCTGAACACTTTGGGGCGGATATCCATTACCACCTGCAACTGGTTCTCAAACCGCGATTTAAAAGGTGCAGGCTTCTCAGGCAACGGTATTCCGGTCTCTTCAAAATAAGGCTGGAATAACTGCTTAGCCTGTTCATACTGTGCATCGGTTATTGTACCATCCGGAGCATCAGTGTCTGATACCCACAGGTTGAGGTTATATGGCTTGTTAGTAGCCGTTCTGATCTGCTTGTCTATTTCATAAATATCACCCGGACTCATGGTATAAGCGCCATATCCGCCCAGACCACCCATGTTGGACACCGTTGCAACCAGTTCAACCGAAGAAAGGTTGCCGCCGAATGGCCCTTGCATGATAGGATATTGAATCCCTAATAACTCCGTTGCTTTTGTGTTATACCACATGACTTTTAGAATTTTATATTGAACTTTTTAAAGGCGTCAAAAAAACAACCTCGATCTTATCATCTACGATCTTTCCCTTCACAAATTCAAAAAAGCTTGTAGCATGCGGCAAGGTCTTATGCAATTGAAAGGCTGTATCATTTTGATAGATTTCATAAAAGGCAATTGATCTTGGTGAATCATTCTGGGTATGGGGGAGAAACAATTCACTGCCCGGTTCCTTGCGGGTTTCTTCTGCCAGTTTGATCGTTGCTTCTTTCACCTCCCCTTCAAATCCGGGAAGGATGTCGATATAAGCGAGCAATATTACTTTACTTTCCATGACTAACGTTTTTAAAGGTTCAAAAGATTAATTGGCTGTATCGCTGATCATTTTATTCACCAAATACCACTCGCCATCCATTTTGTGGAACGATAGAAATTCATGATAAATAAAATCGTACATCTGAACTTTCACTTCGGCAATGGCGATGGAGTTGACCACTTTTATTGATATGACATCGCCCTTAAATGGCTTACCTGAATCTTTCGGACTTTGGCGGTGAGCCACTCCATCCAGGTATTCGGCCAATGTTTTTTTGTAAGGCTGACCTTTTACATCACCGAATAGTAAGGTTCCGGAATAATATACCTTTTCGAGTGTATTTACATCGCCTTCGTAAATACCCTTAAAATAACTTTTTTCTAATTTTTCTGAGATTGCTAATGAATCTTCTTTCTGCAAAGTTTCCATTTTTGTAAGGTTTTGTGCTTTGACATCCAACAAGCTCAAGGACAACAAAGCTGTTAAGAACAAGGTTTTCATTTTAATTGAGATTATGCCCAGCAGCTATACCGCCGTCAACATTGATGATGGCGCCGGTAATAAAATTGCTTTTGGCAACGGTATAAACCATTTCGGCTATATCTTCTACTTCGCCTACGCGGTTTAGTAAATGCAAACCTGCAGTCTGATCAGCATTATCGCCATGCATTGGCGTGCGAATGGTACCGGGGGCAACTGTATTTACCCTGATATTTTGTTTACCAAACTCAGCTGCCAGCTGTATGGTCAGCGCGTTGATCGCTCCCTTTGATGCCATTTGGGCGGTGATAGGTACTCCGCCAAGACCACGGTTTACCAGTGGTGTACCGATGTTGATCACCACGCCATCATGCTGTTTCAGCATCTGCGGGATCACTGCCTGGGTAGTGAAAAAAGTACCCTTCAGGTTAGTATCTAAAAATTTATCAAGATACGCTTCGTCCACTTTTAAGAATGGTTTGGTGTCGAAAATGCCGGCATTATTCACCAGCACATCTGCCGAACCGAATTTCTCAACTGCGGTGGCTACCAGTTTTTCACCGGTGCTCTTATCGCTCACATTACCTGCAACCATAGCCAGGTTTTCGCCTCTGCCAAGTTCATTATATACTTTTTCCAGCTTTTCAGTGGTGCTGGAGTTGATCACCACATTATCGCCCTTTTCCAAAAAATAGCGGGCCACTTCTTTGCCTATACCGGATGATGCACCGGTTACGATTACTGTTTGCTTTTTCATGACTTTTTATCTGCTGTTATTCCCTTTTCCCTTAAAATCGACACCTGTTCGCCGGCATAGCCCCAATCGTCCAACTCCACTTCCTGTATCACTACGTGGGTTAAATGAGGATCTTTATTCAGTACGTCAACGATCAAATCGGTTACTCCTTTAATCAGTTTTTGTTTCTGCTCACGGGTTACACCTTCGCGTGTAACTTCAATTTTTACGTATGGCATGACTTTAATTCTTGTGCCGAGGCTGCTTAGGCAGCTTTGGCGGTGATACTTACGTTCAAATCAAAATTGTTGTAGATAAGCGTGTCGCCCAGGTCTTTAAAGAAATTGCCCGAACGGAATTTCATATCATATAAAGTACGGTCGATAACTACTTTACCTGATGCGCTGATAACACCATCATTTTCGCTCAATACAGCAGTGAAAGCTACCGGACGGGTGATGCCTTTTATAGTCAGGTTACCTTCAATATTATAATTGTTTTCACCGGCTGGTTCAGCTGATGTGATCACAAATTTTGCTTCAGGGTATTGTTCTGATGCGAAGAAATCAGCTGATGCCAGGTGACCCGCAAATTGTGCATTGGTAGCAGGATCGGTTACATCCTCGATAACGATAGAGGTAGTGTCGATAATGAATTCGCCATCGGTTAACTGACCGTTGTTTAAAGTAAGTGAACCTTCTTTGATAGCGATGGTGCCGTTATGCGCGCCTGTTACTTTTCTGCCTGTCCAATCGATGTTGCTCTGAGCAGTTTCGATTATAAATTGTTTATTTTCCATGTCTTTGTTTTAATTAACAATCCAAAGGTGTGGAGGAATGGCGGGGTAACTGTGTGACCTACATCACATTCAAAGAGGCAAGGTTCTTTTGTGATCTACATCACAATTTCAGGAGTTGTACAGCCGGCTCAGCGTCTCCCTTGAAACACCTAAATAGGCCGCTATCAACTGCTTCGGAACGATATTATACAGGGCAGGGTATAGCGCCATTAGTTCTTCATAACGGTGACGGGCGTCATTATTCATAAATGAAAGCAGCCTTTTTTGCGAAGCCACATAGCCTTTATTGGTGCGCCAGCGAAAGAAATGTTCTACCGCGTGGATCTCGTTGCATAGCTTTTCGCGGTCGGCGTTGCAGAGGCTAAGCACCTGCGAATCGGTAATGCAGTCGACGCTGATGGTGGCTTTGCTGCCGCTATAAAGGGCATTATAATCTGAGGCCCACCAGGTAGGCATGGCAAACTGCAGGATATACATTTTTACCTCATCATTAATGTAAAACGATTTCAGGCAGCCCTCCAGCACAAAGTATTCGCAATCCACCTTATCGCCCTCGCTGATGATGGCCTGGCCCTTTTTATACGAATGCGGCTTAAAATGTGAAAACACATAATCAAACTGCTCATCCGTTAACTGAACAACTTTGGCAATATGCGCCTTCAGAACCGCTTTAGCATCCATGGCAGGTGATTTAGTAGCGGAATAAAGTTAGGAGTTTTGGGGGAATAAGTTGGGGGCTGTAAGTCGAAAGTCTGAAGCCTTCTAGGTTCAGGTGTTCACGTTCACACGCCGTGAACGCTCGTGAACACTTACTGATTTGTGTCGTCCTGAAAAAAGTTGACACTTTTTTGATTGAAATAATTAATTACAAGTATACATTTAAAAGATAATCCTGCAAGAGGTTTACACTTGAAGAAAAACCTTGTTGTGACTTGTTTGGCGTGTCAGGATGTGGGGAACGCGTAGCGTTGTCCACATCCTGATGCGTTTTTCTTACCGCCATCGTTGGTGTTGTCACCAACGATCCGTGCTTTGGTTCTGGACGTTATGAACGGTTCATAAACACTTGTTGGTGACAACCAACAAGGGCAACGGACTATTCTTGGGATATCTTTTGAAAGTATTGTTATTTTTGAGTATGTCTTCTCAACAGAATAACACCCCCGCTACGGGCGTTTTCACGGGATTGAGTATAAAGAATGTGAAGGATACGAAGTTCGTCAATTTCCTTATTGATGATGCTGGGAGACAACAACTACGATTCCTTTGCCGCAGGGCTTTTGTGGCCCAACTGCTGGAGCTTTTGGAGGCGCATATCAAAGGTGAATTCCTTTTCAACGGAGAAAGATACAAAGCGAAATCATTGCCATTTGATCTGGGTATTTATTATGAGAATGTGGTAAAACAGTGTGAACTTTCTATTGAAACGGATTTAGCCTTTTCTGAATCGCAGATACAGGCCCTCATGATCGCATTAAAGGCAGCGCTCTATTATGAATTTAAATTCAGATTCAAGGACAGTAAAGCCGGTTACTTTATTTGTAACGGGAACAGAATAGACACTGCATATCCTCCGCTTGATTTCGCGCTCCTGATCGATTGGAACTTACATTACTTTTTTAGTCTTATTTCAAATAGATGATTGAGGTTCAAACTGGCAGTCATCATGGCAATCATAAAATCCTGGTAATCGTGGTCAAATAAAAAAAGTCTTCAGACTAACGCCTAAAGACTTTCGACTTAAAACTTTTGACTAAAGACTATCTGCTGCCACCACCGGTACCGCCTTGCTGCTGATTCTGGTCCCCTTGTTTCAGGTCGTCGTTGTTGATGCCTTTATTTTTAGGCTGGTTGAACGACATTTTACCAAAACTATAGCTAAATGTAATGCCGAATGAACGGAAAGGTATCACGTTGGTACTTGTCTGGGTAAGTGACGGACTGCTGATGTGGCTGTCGAAATGCTTATCGTTGGCAAAAGGCTGTATCACATTCAAACCAACCGACATTTTCTTTTGCATAAACTGCTTACGGACGCCAATCCCATAGAGGGCGAATGCCGGGTTGGTACCCTGGATGGTCCTGCGGGAAGACCCTCCGAAACCAAACACCTCTGCCAGGTAGTTATTCGGTAAGGTTAGCGAGCCCCTTAGGAAGCCATTGTACATCACATAAGTACCATTTTGGGTTTTATCAGTAATAAATACGCCTGATGGGTCCGGTTTGTAGGTATAAAGGTTGATGTTACCACTGATGGTCAATATTTTGAAAGGTGTAATGCTGCCAAAAAATGTACCGCCTATCGAATTGTTATTACCAATATTCTCGTAACGGGTAAGTGTACCACCTTCAGACTTACCATTTACAATTACCGGTATGGTGTCTGCAATGCCTTCGATCAAATTATTGGTGTGCTTGTAGTAACCACCAATAGTGATCGACGAAGAGCCAAAGAACGCATTGTAATCCAATTCATAAGTGTTGGATATTTCTGCATTCAGATTAGGATTACCCACGGTTTGGTTCTGCGGGGAGCTGGTATTGGTAAACGGGTTCAGGTACTGCAGGCTTGGCCTCGATATACGTTTTGAGTAAACCAGCTTCAACGTATTGTTACCCCCTAATCCCTTTTGCAATGTAAGGCTTGGAATAAAAGTGTTATAATTCTGGCTGAACGGTTGCAGGTCCTGCGATTCATTAACCGGATCGCCATGGATATTGGTGTTCTCATCCCTTACGCCCGCCAGTATCGACCATTTTTGAGGCAGGGTGAAAGTAAACACGGTATACCCGGCATAAACATCCTGGTTGTATTTGTAAATATTTGAAAGCTCCGTATCGAATATCTCGCTTGAACCATTGAGGTCATAGTAATCGGAAACGCTGTTGATCCTCCTGATAATGCTCTTTGCACCGGCTTCTAACTTAACCACTTTGCTTACCGGCAAGGTATAATCCAGTTGAAAAGTATATTCATTATTGGTGCTGTTGATATCATTCTGCAGGCTGTTGAATGCTGCTGTATAAATATTGGTGTAATTATTTATACCTGAACCACGGCTCCATTGAGTTGAAAAATCTAGTTCGTGACCGTTCTCATTAAACTTATGGGTGTAATCCAGGTTCCAGTCGAAGTTGCTGAATGCGTTTTTACCGTTTGAGGTATATGAATAAGGAACGGCTGCAATCGTATTCGAACTGCCGTCTGTAAGGAATTGAAAATGCATGAGCCTGAACGTAGTATTAATGCTGTTAAAAGCATTGAAGTCATACCCCGCGCTTACCGAGCTAAAAATAGCATGACGCGATACCCGGCTGGTGCCTTTTGTTGAGCTGGTAGTGTTACCGGTGTCGCTGTGAATAACTTGCTCAAGATCAGAAGTGCTGGTTTGCGGCCAGCTCGCAAATCCACCCAAATTTGCCGAGGCGTGGAAACGGCCCTGGTTGTAGTTCAGGTTCATGTTGCCATTGTTCTGACGGGTACCTACGCCACCATTAATTGATCCGCTGAATCCGGAAACATTCTTTTGCTTGGTAATGATATTGATGATACCTGCCGAGCCTTCCGCATCGTATTTAGCAGATGGGGAAGTGATCACCTCGATATTTTTAATCTGATCAGCAGGGATCGAGCGCAACACATCTGAAAGGTTAGCGGCTGAAGCGCCGGTAGTTTTACCATTGATCAATATCTTCACATTCTGGTCGCCACGAACAGATACGTTACCATTCATGTCAACCGACACCATCGGCACCTTGCCCAAAACATCAGTAGCCGTACCACCCGATGCGGTGATATCTTTCTCCACGTTGTAAACTATCTTATCGATCTTATTCTCAACCAATGCTGCCTGACCTACAACGGATACTTCCTTCAGTGTTTTTTGACCTGGTGCTAAGCTAATCACCCCAAGATGCTTATCAGGTTTTGATGGACTGGTAACCACCGGAGTAATGGTTTTTGCCGGATAGCCCAAAAAGCTAACGGTAATTTTATAACTGCCTGTACGGATGTTTTCTATTTTAAAATTACCTTTTTCGTCTGTTACGACCCCATTAATAGGAGCTTGCCCATCTGAGGTATATAAAGCAACAGTTGCGTAATCAATTGGTTTTTTAGTGATTGAATCGATCACCGTCCCTGAGATATGACCGGTTATCCCAGGTGCAGCCCCCGGAGGAGGGCCCTGGAAATTTTGCGCTTTTACACCAAGCGCTAAAGTGAAAATTGAAAATATAGTAAGGATGTATTTCATAACTGTCTACTGCTTATTTTGCGCAAAACAAAGCATTATTCCTTTTTTAAAACAGGATAATAGACGTAGGTATAGATATTGTCGACGAGGGTGGGGATTTGGACGATTAAACTAAGTGGCAGCAGCAGTGGCAGTTTGCAGTGAGCGTCGGAATAACACCCTTAAACTGCCACTACCAACTGCCACTACTTCTTCCCCTAATGCGCCCTGCTTTGCTCACTATCAGCCCCACCGGTTTCGCGTTTTTGAGGGTTATTGGTTAATTTTCCAAAACTATAGGTAAATGCCAATGTAGCTACGCGGGTATCCAGAAAATTATGGAAACTGGCTGTGGCATTCTGGATATTGGTAATAGTTCCGCTTGGTGCAAATGAGTGCAGAATGTCGCGTACGTTTAGTTTGATAGAGCCTTTGTTGTTCAGGATCTTTTTCTGAATAGCGGCATTCAGCATTCCTTTTGGTAGAAGAATAAACTGTCCGTAAGTACCACCGTTGTCATAAAAGCCGCTTATTTCGCCGCTCCAGCCATGCGAGAAGGTGAACTGGTTATTGCCGTTGAAAGCAATGGTATATTTCGACTGGTCAAGATATCCGGTATAAAACGCCCCCTGGTAAGTATTCTTATACACTTCGCCATATAGATTAACCGACCACCATTTGGCAGGCTGGAAATTGCTGCTGACAGAGAGGTCAAGCTGTTTCTGTTGACCTATATTACCCTGGGTACTGATGAAAATACTGCTGTCCCTGTGAATGGTTTCGCCTTGTACATCGGCTGTGCGGTTATAGGCAAATGCAACCGTAAGCAGGCTCCGGTAGCTATAAGCTAATTTGTAATTATCTGTAAACTGCGGTTTCAGGAAAGGGTTGCCTGAGAAGCGGGTGTAATTATCCACAAAAAAAGTGAACGGGTTTAAGCTGCCATAATTGGGCCTGCCTATGCGGCGACCGTATGAAAGCACCAGCACATTGTGGCCCGCTGTATCAAGATTATAAGACACATAAGCAGTAGGGAATAGGTTAACATAGTGATTGGCAAAAGAGGAGTCCGCCCGTTCGGCATTGCCTAACTGGTGACCAATGCCATTGGTGTTTTCTGCACGTAAGCCTGTTTGTATGGAGATGCGCCCGAAATTTTTGTTAAAGTTAATATAGGCGGCATTGATATTTTCCTTGTATAAAAAACGGTTGGTCTGGTTATAATCAACGCTGCTCACTCCATCAACAACATCAAAGTAATTGGCCGCATTATCCGTATTCACGTAGCTGCTTTTTACACCGGCTTCAAGCTTTGCTTTGCCTTTTAAGGGATGAGTATAATCAACTTTGCCCGAGTAGATATTAATGACCGAGGGTAGATTATCGGTCAATGTGGTTGAATTTGTTAAAGTGTTATCGGGTAAATAGGTGTCGTTTACAAACATTTGGTTACTGCCGGATACATCATGGATATAGTCCAGGTCAAAGGTCAGTTGCCGCCCTGTGCTGTCAAACTTATGGGTATAATTTAAGTTGATACCGTTGCTGTGGAATTTGCCCTTTGACGTATTGGTTGTAGTGATGGTTGAGTCGAGGCCGCCACCCACATTGTATAATTTGCTGAATACAGGGCTGCTATCGTGATTATTAGAAATGTCGCCGGTATAAACAATACCCCAGGTAGTTTTTGGCGACGCATAAAAATCCAGACCAGCCTTGATATCAGTATTATGGTACGTGGGCCTGAAGTAAGATATATCTTTCAATGATGAAGTGATATTGCCATTTGCATCCAGGTAATTACGATCTATTTCGAGTCTCCGGTAGTCTCGTTCACCATTGTAAGAAACATTTGCAAACAGGTTTACCTTGTCTACACGGTAATTCATATTAATACTCTCGTTGGTACGGTTATAATAGGCCGCCTCGTAATTGGCCGAAATATTGCCATTAAATCCCCGGATGGTATTCTTTTTGGTTTTGATATTAATCACTCCCGCATTTCCCGCAGCATCATATTTAGCCGGGGGATTGTCCATCAGTTCTATCTGGTCCAGCGCTGTAGATGGCAAAGACTTCAGGTAAGTAGCCAGGTTTTGCGCCGAAAGATAAGTGGGCTTATCATCGATCATCACCAGTACCCCGCTTTTACCTTTAAAGGTGATATTGCCATCCGCATCTACCTGAACGCCGGGCGTTTTTTCGAGAACTTCCAAAGCGTTGGCACCCGCGTTCGAGACCAATGCATTAACGTTCACTACCGTGCGGTCTATCTTTTGCTGCACATACGAGCGCTGAGCAGTTACGCCTACTCCGCTTAATGTTTTCCCGGTTGATGACAAAGCAATTGCCGGTAACGCCACAGCTTTTTGTCCGCTGACAGCAATGTTACCACTGGTATAATTTTTATAACCGATATAAGTGACTTTAATGATATAGGTATTGTCGTTTACGTTTTGAAAAGCAAAGCTGCCGTCAGGATTTGCGAGTTGGTTGCTCACCACCGATGAGTCTTTTGCAACGAGCAGAATCACTGTTGCGCCATCGAGTGGCTTCTTAGCGTCGTCGACAATAGAACCGGAAATTTTACCGGTGCTTTGTGCATCGGCAAAATTGCAAAGTAACAGCGTAAATAAGGTTAAAAGTAGTAGTAGTTTTAATTTCATGGCTATAAGACAGCCATACGGCACATACCGTTACAGTAAATTTGTAATTTAACATTTAACTTAGAGTGATCAAACGCAATCAATCTATTATATGACTGTCAACGAAGTGCTTACAAAGCTCGAATCACTCGGCAACGAAAAAGTGCGCCAACACAACATCAAGTTCGGGGCCGGCGACAACCAATTTGGCGTGAAGATGGGCGATATCCGGGCAATAAGCCAGAAAATTAAAACGGATCACGAGCTCGCTTTAGCCTTATGGGAAACCGGCAATATTGAAGCAAGATTTTTGGCGACGCTGATCATTGTTCCCAAACGCTTGTCCACAACTGAATTAGAGAAAATGGTACGCTCTGAACGCTTCTCCCAGGTGATTGACTGGCTATACAGCTATGTGATAAAAGAACATGCAGACAAAGAACAATTGCGCCAGCAATGGCTATACTCCGATGATGTAATGTGCGCCCGCTTAGGCTGGAGCCTCACGAGCGGAAAAGTAGCACGAAGTCCTGAAGGGCTGGACATTCCTGCATTACTTGATTGTATAGAATCCGAAATGCCAACCGCTCCACCAGAAGTTCAATGGACAATGAACTCCACCCTGGCACAAATAGGAATAACCAAGCCTGAATACCGCCAGCGTGCCCTTGATATAGGTGAGCGATTGGGTATATACCGTGATTATCCCGTATCAAAAGGTTGTACTTCGCCCTTTGCACCGATATGGATTAATGAGATGGTGAGGAGGCAAGGGTGAGGGGAGGAAGTCGGAAGCCTGATGTCTGAAGTCAGAAGTTTTTTCGCCATCGTTGGTGTTGTCACCAACGATCTATGACTATCAACCGAAACGGTTAATTATTAAGCTAGTGCTTGTTGGTGACAACACCAACAAGGGCAGGGAGCAATTTTGACAAAACTCAAATATAAACACTTGTCAATCATCCAACCCCTTGCCGCTCAAAATCAATGGTATAGCCTTTTCAACCCGTTCTTCGCGGGTTTTGGCTAATTTGGCTTTCGAGAAATAAAACAGGTAGTTTCTTTGCCTTCCGGGTGTTAAGGCTTCAAAAGCTGATTTCAGTATGGCGCTGCCATCCAGTTTGGTTTGAAATTCTTCAGGAACAGCGAAGTCTTTAGTCTTTTTCAACTCGACTTTTAAACCCGCTTTTTCTACATCGATGGCGTTGTATATATAATCTTTAAGGATTGGCTCCAACTTTACGATTTCCTTAACCGAAGTAAACCGTATCTGCCGTGGCGACTGCACATTCTCCGTTTGCTGGATCAGGATGCCTGCGGGATCATTTAGCAATGCGCCTTTAAAAAGCAGGAGCGCACAGTATTCCTTAAATCCGTGTATCAGCACGATGTTGCTGTTATCCGGCAATGTATAGCAGGGCTGTCCCCACTTCAGTTCTTCGGTCAGTCCGCAATCCAGGCAGATTATCCGCAGTTTAGCATACTCTTCCTTCCACTCGCCGTCTTTGTCAAAAAACCAATCAACTTTAGGATTCATACTATAGGCTTATGATAGAGTAAAATTAAAATTATTTGCCGATTAGCTGAATCGGCATCAAAATATAAACATCGGATAAATATACTTATTGATATAAATTCCCTCCTTGGGGAGGGGTGCGGCTGAATGCGAATTGGCAGGGAGGGGTTTATCCGCGTGCAATGTAGCAGATACCCCTTCCTTCCCTTCCCCGAGGAAGGAATCGCACATGCCACCTTTTTTAATCTTCTATTACATCCAAATCAAACCCTTAACGAGCCACGAAAACCCCTGGCTGCATAATAAGACTCCGCACCGTTATGGTAAACAAAAACGGTATCGTAACGACGATCGCAGAAAATACCACCGCCAAGCTTCCTTATCCGTTCAGGGGTTTTTATCCAGCTTGATGTTTTCAGATCGAAATTGCCCAACTGCTGTAATTCCCGGTATTGGTCCTCGGTTAATATCTCAATGCCTATTTCGTTTGCCAGATCGATAGCGCTGTTTTCGGGTTTATATTCTTTCCTGAAGTCAAGAGCTGCACGGTCATAACAAAGGCTTCGGCGTCCTTTTGGGCTCTCTGCGGAACAGTCATAAAAAACAAACTCGCCTTTTTCCTGCCCAACAACATCCGGTTCACCGCCCGTTCTTTCCATCTCATTCAGCGACCATAGTTTCTCCGGGGCAGCTTCGAGCTTTGCTTGCACTTTGCTCCATTCAATATATTTATGGCGATCCTTGTTTTTTTCGAAACGGGTCTTTAGTAGCTCAAGCAGTTCCGAAGATTCTTGTGACGATAAACTCTTTTTAGCGCTCATTTTTCAATTTAATTAAGCCACGGAAATTTTTCTGCTGGTTGGTCTCAAATACCACGATAGCACTGTAAAAACAGAAAATACAATGGGCGCAATTATTTGCGGATGAATATCATTGGCGGCAATGTGTGAAATTACTGCGCCGGTCATGGTAAAAAATAAACCGGCATAGGCCCATTCTTTAAGCAGTTTAAATCCCGGAACAAGTATGGCAATAATGCCCAGCATCTTCCAAATACCAATGATCGAAATAAAATAAACAGGATACCCGAGCGGTTTAAAACCCTGTACCACGCCTTGTACCTGTAAAGCCTGGGCCAACCCGCCCGAAAAAAGGCAAAAGGATAATATTCCTGTAATTATCCAATACCAAATGGTTTTGCTCTTATCTGTCATAATATATTGGTTTAATTGGTTGTTTATGTTGATTATTTTAGTTTACTCATAACCTCCTCTAACCGGTTATGTGCCCAGTTAATGCCTTGTTTAAACGGCAGTTTCAACTGCTCGTCCCTTTGGGCAACCGTTTCAAATATAACGTGCATATTCACCCTGCTGGTTTCATTAGTAACGGCTTCAAATTCACTCACTTCAAGCTGCACGCCAAACGGTACACCAGCCATCTCGAATGTACGCACGATCCTTTTGTTGGGACTAAATTCGTGTATTACGCCATCAGCTTTAAACACCACATTCCCTTTAGGGTCGCTGGTTTCAAATTGCCAGCCTCCAAACTTTTTTCCTTCAAACTTAAGCACTTTGGTTCCCATCCATTGCTCGATCAATTCAGGCTCGGTGAACGCTTTGAAAAGCAGTTCCAGCGGCAGATCAAACTCCCTGGTAATTAGCAAGTCGTGCTTCCCTTCTTCGGCATTAACTTTTGTTTTTAGTTCCATGGTTTTAATAATTTAATGGGCACGAATTGCACGAATTCTTTCTAATTTCACGAATTTTTCCAAAGCCCTAATTCGTGTAATTCGCTGTAATTGGTGAATAATTAGTGTTTATTTTGGTTTTTATAATTCTTCATAACACTCTCTAATTTGTTAAAGCGGGCATCCCACATCTGGCGGAATGGCTCGATAAAGTCGGCTACTTCTTTCATTTTTTTTGCATTTATATGGTAGTGGATCTCTCTGCCGCTTTGTTCCTGTTGCAGCAGTTCGCATTCTGTAAGGATCTGCAGGTGCTTTGAAACAGTCGGCCTGGCGGTATCAAAGTTTGCCGCAATTGCACCGGCTGTAAGTGATTGCGTGGCCACCAGCAGCAGTATGGCCCTGCGTGTTGGATCGGCTATGGCCTGGAATACATCTCGTCGTAAATTCATTATGTAGCTATTTGGCTACAAATATAAATGTAGCTATTTGACTACGCAAATTTTTTTTGAATTTTTTTGGCAGAACTCTATTGAAGCCTTTTACGCAGAGAACAGACTATTTATCCGCAGCGCGTTTTAATGTAGTATGTGTTGACCGCACGCCTACGTGCAAACTTATTGAGTCGCCGTCGGCATAGTACTTGCCCTTGTTTTTGATCTTCATGGTATTGATATTGGCGGTAAACCAAAGGCTATCGCCTTTAACCTGGCCATCCGAGATGTTAAAAGTGCCTATCCCGGAGGTTACAGTACCTGTGAGTGTAGCGCCATCGGTTGCAAAAGTGTAAGTGATAGGAAATTCGTTGCCATCGGGACCTTTTAACATGGCCGACCATTTACCATCTATACCGGCAAAATAGGCGAATGCTGCGCAGAACGAAAGCAACAAGGCAGCTATGATCAGAATCCTTTTTTTCATATTTCGATAATTTAATTGGTTAAGCAAATCTTCAGAGCGCTTTTTCAAGTCAATCCTAATGCCATTGTTTGTCATACTAACCGGCAAATAACTGGGTCGGAGGGCCTCATGCCTACCTGTAATTCGATTTTTTAACTAATAAACGAACATCCCTGATCAGTATCTTTCTTCCCTCAGTTTCCAGTATACCTTCTTTTTTAAAATCTTTAAGAAGCCTGATAACGTTATCCTGGGCTATACCGGCCATATTAGCAAGGTCTGATCTCGACATATTAAGAACCGGTTCCTTATCATTTGAATTAATATCCCTGAACTTTTCCCGAAGAACAATGAGTGCAATAGCCAGGCGTTCCTGCGCTGTTCTTTGTGCAAATACCGATATGGAATTCGCAAATACTGTAAACTCATGGCTTAAGGCTTTTAGCAATAGTCTTGTGAATTGCGGCGAACGGTTGAGCACCTCCATAAAGTCTTCCTTTGGGATGAAGCTGAGAAGGGTTTTTTCGAGAGCCGCAGCCGAATCCGGGTAGCGCTCCTCCGATAAGACAGCGTGGTAGCCGATCATTTCCCCTTCACCGGCCACATAAATGATCTGTTCTTTACCATTCCGATCCGACTTGTACTTTTTTACTTTACCGCTTTTGATGATAAATACGCCTGAGGGGACAGTTCCTTCCCGGAAAATGACGTCGCCTTTTTGGCAAAGCTGTTCGCTTTGGCTGCTTAACAAATAGGCATAATCCTCTTTTGTAAGCACTTTCAGGATGGAGTGCGTTGTAAAGCTCCATTTTTCAATCGGGAATATGCCTGATAAGCTCATTTACAAATATAATGAATTGCGAAACTGATAAATGTCGGTTTTTGCAACGATTTACTACCGCTATCATTTGCTTATATGGCCTTTAACTTTGTTTAATGATAAAAATACACCCCGCCACGGACCTGATCCGAGTGCAGGCTTTGCACGCTGCTCAATCTGACCCTCATGAGGCGCTTTTACAAGGAGACGCTACTTTTGACTGGCTTTATCCGGAACATATAGAGGCCAAATCCCGAAAACATTGGTCGCCACTAGCTGTGGTTCGCAAAGCTGCTCAGTATTTGGCAGAACCGGATACAAGAGTGCTTGACATAGGTAGTGGGGTGGGTAAATTTTGCCTTGCGGCTGCACACTTTTATCCGGACACCTTTTTCTATGGCGTTGAACAGCGGCATGAGTTGGTATTGTATGCAGAAGAAACCAAAAATTATCTGCAGCTGCCTAATGCCCATTTCATTTTCGCCAACATGACGCAGATCAATTTTGATGAGTTTGACCATTTCTATTTTTATAATGCTTTCTACGAGAATGTCGATGATGAAGACCCAATAGATGATACTATTGAAACGTCTTATAGTCTTTATCAATACTATACCCAATATTTATATACCGTACTGGAACAACGGCCTGCAGGAACAAGGCTGGTCACTTATCATAGCCTGGAGGACGAGATACCGATGTCATACGCACTTATGGAAGTTTCGTGTGATATGATGCTCAAAATGTGGATCAAACGATAAAAAACGATGGCGATATTCAGACCAAAGCTTATTGACACGCTCAAAAACTACAGCAAAGCGCAGTTCTACCGTGATACAATAGCCGGCGTGGTGGTGGGAATAGTGGCGTTGCCGCTGGCTATTGCTTTTGCTATTGCTTCGGGCGTATCACCGGATAAGGGTATTTTTACCGCTGTAATCGCGGGCTTTACGATATCTGCATTAGGTGGCAGTCGTGTACAGATCGGCGGGCCCACCGGCGCTTTTATTGTCGTAGTTTACGCCATCGTCCAGCAATTTGGCGTCAGCGGTTTAATCATAGCTACTTTTATTGCCGGAATACTGTTGGTCATCATGGGACTGGTTCGCCTGGGAAATATGATCAAATTTATTCCATACCCCCTTATTGTGGGTTTCACTACAGGTATTGCCACCATTATTTTTTCTTCACAGGTGAAAGATTTTTTTGGGCTAAAGATGGGCAGTGTTCCGGGTGACTTCATTCAAAAATGGCTGGCGTATGGTAATCATTTTTCCTCAGTAAACTTTTATGCGTTAGTTATCGGCATCGGCACGGTGCTTATAGTCGCATTATGGCCCAAAGTAACACATAGGATACCCGGGTCACTGATCGCAATCATCCTGGCTACTGCGGCAGTACAGCTTTTTCATTTGCCGGTTGAAACTATTGGCAGCCGTTTCGGTAACATAGCATCTTCATTGCCGGGGCCTGTAGTACCGCATGTAAGTTTTGTTGTCATCCAGCAACTGATCAGGCCCGCTATTACGATTGCCATGCTGGGCAGTATCGAATCGCTGCTCTCGGCGGTAGTAGCTGATGGGATGATCGGTGGCAATCATCGCTCCAATACCGAATTGATTGCCCAGGGTATAGCGAACATCTGTTCGTCCCTGTTCGGCGGCATTCCGGCTACAGGGGCTATTGCGCGCACGGCAACCAACATAAAAAATGGGGGACGCACACCGGTTGCAGGGATAATCCATGCGGTTACATTGCTTATCATTATGCTTTTTGTGGGTAAATGGGCCGCTTTGATCCCTATGGCGGCACTGGCCGGTATTTTAGTGGTGGTATCATGGAATATGAGCGAAATGAAAAGCTTCCTGTTTGTGCTCAAGGGATCAAAAAGTGATGCGACTGTTTTATTGGCGACATTTCTGCTGACTGTATTTATTGATCTGACAGTAGCTATTGAAATCGGGATGATCCTTGCGGCCTTTCTTTTTATGCGAAAAATGATGCAGGCAAGTTCTGTTCAGCATACGGGCCAACCCGCAGATGATTCGGGAGAAGATACCGCTCTCACTGAAATGCTGCCCGCAGGCGCAGATGTTTTTGAAATTACCGGGCCCTTATTCTTCGGTGCAGCTTACAAATTCAGGGATACTATGAAAATGGTTGAAACGCCGGCCAAAGTTCTGATTATCCGTATGGACAAAGTCCCGGTTATAGACGCTACCGGACTGAGAGTATTAAGAGACGTTTGTGATGAACTGGAAAAGAAAGGAAGTAAGCTCATCCTGTCTGAAGTTAACAGCACCCAGGTTACGGATGAACTTCAAAAAGCACGTTTATTGTTTCGTATCGGCAAGGCTAATGTCACAACATCATTTGAGGATGCGGTAAAAAGGACGGAAGATATACTCGCTGGCTTAAAAGCTTGATTTTAATAATATTTGCCTTATAAAATCTCAGTGCCACTTTGCGCCTTCTCAGTGTCCCTCTGCGGTTAATTTTACCACGGACACAAAGAACGTAAAGACAAATTATAGTTTTTTCGGGATATTTATTTTTAGAGAGCCTCTGATACCCAGATTTCAGTCGGCGCTTTACCGAACTTCTTCTTAAATGAATGCGAGAAATGAGAAAGGCTTTCAAAGCCCAGGTCGAGATAGATTGCTGATGGCTTCTTATTCTTTTTCTCTATCAGGTGTCGCGCTTCTGTCAGCCGCTTTTCCTGCAACCAGTGCCGGGGCGCCATGCCGAATGTTTTTTGAAAGTCGCGCTTAAACCCTGCGAGGCTTCTGCCTGTGAGTCGTGCGAACCTTTCAACCGGGATATTGAAATGAAAATTGCTGAGCATAAATTTTTCCAGGTCGATCTTATAAGGTTCTGAAAAGTCAAACAGAAATGTTCTGAGCTCCGGCATGGTATGCAGCAGCAACTTTATACCTTCATTTACTTTCAAAATACCCATGTCCGCCGATATCCGTTCTGCCGGATTGCGGACATAGGGTATTATCGATTGAAAATAGCCATGCAGAAAATCATTTTGAGGAATGGGAATGTTGGCAGGACCGGTATATTTCTGCTTTATTTCTATTTGCTCTTCAAGCGCAATCTTTCTTAGTAAGTCTTCCTGCAGGGAGATCACTACCGTCTCATAATCCTCATCGGGCAGGGGAGTTTTGGTGATCTGTGCCAGCTGGTTCTTACCGACCAGTAACATCTCACCTCTTCTCATCGAAATTTTCTGACCAGAGGTTTCCAAAGTAAACTGCCCCGAAACCAGGAACACCAGTGTGTTATGATTTAGAAAGGTTACTTTCTCTTTTCGCCTTGTCGAGAGATAAGCGTAAAAGATAACTCCGGGGACTATTTCATTTGGATTCGTCATAATGTAAAGATATGAAACGGGTAATCAGCTTTATTATCGCTGCAGGTATGTATTGCCGACTATTGCGCCCGGTGCAAAATTGGTATTCAGCGTATTCATTTCTTCAGTAGTGAAGCTGATCTCCATAGCCTGCATGTTCTCTGGTAAACGTGACCTGCGACTCATGCTTACTAATGGCATGATATGATCGCCTTGTGCATTCACCCAGGCAATAGCCAGTTGTGTCGGCGTATAGCCTTTATCTTTTGCCATTTGTTTTAGCACCTCGATTTTTTCCAGGTTCTTTACAAGGTTATCTCCCTGGAAACGCGGGAAGTGGTTTTGGTAGTCGTTAGCCGCAAGCGGTGCTTTCATATTCCCGGTAAGCAAGCCCTCGGCTGTATTGGCAAAAGCGACAACGCCGATACCCAGCTCTTTCGCTGTAGGAAGCAAGTCGCTTTCTATCTGTCTGTCGGCCAATGAATAACCGATCTCCAATGCGGTTACAGGATGAATGCTGTTTGCTTTGCGCAATTGATCTGTGGTTATTTCAGACACGCCAAGGTAGCGCACTTTTCCTTCTTTGATTAGGTCGGCAATAGTGCCGATCACATCTTCCACCGGAACGCTGCCGTCCAGCCGGCAGGGTTGATAAAGATCGATGGTATCGATACCAAGGCGTATTAAAGAATAATTGATGAAATTTTTGATGGCTATTGGGCGCAGGTCCAGCCCGAGCCACTGACGATTATAGAAGATTGCGCCAAATTTAACACTGATGAAAGCATCGTCTCGTCTGCCTTTGATAGCCTTGCCGACAAGTAGCTCATTGTGACCAGCACCATAAAAGTCACCTGTATTCAGAAAGTTAATGCCGTTGTCTAAAGCCATCCGGATGGTGGCAATGCTTTCGCTTTCATCATTCACAGGGCCTCCCCAAACAGGCGACATGCGCATACAGCCTAATCCGAGTTTGGATACAAGCGGGCCATTTTTGCCAAGATTGATTTTTGATATCGTTGTCATAGATATTATTTATTGATTAACGATACAAATATCAGCCGGTTTGCCCGGAGGCCGCTTTCGTGCACGGCTCAAATTGCTTGCCTGTGTGGCTCGTTTTAAGATCAGGCTAAATCACCGTAAAGCAGCACTTCGTCACTTTGGGTTTGCAAGCCCCATGGAATGTTAACCGGCAACCCGATAAAATCACAAATGTCAACAAAAAGAAGTGTCAGCTTAGCTGTGTAATCCCATGCCGGCGATACCTGGGTTTGATCTTCAACTATTATTGCGTTCGTTTCCATAAATGTTCTGTTAAGAATATAGACGAACGACGGGTGAAAACATTTTAAATTTTTTTATCCACAGAGTGAATTGCGCATTCTAACCATTTGCACTGCCGAATTTTTCATGAATAATATTCCAGATGAAATCTCTTCCATTAGCTGTTTTTAACTGCGTTTCTCTTTTCATGGCTTCTGCTTTTGTTTCAAATTCTTCAGTATGGGCAATTACCCAAGGGCGATATTTAACGGTGTGGCCCTTTGTGGCTAATTCATTATGAGATAAAAAACGATCAGCAATGTCGGAAGTATAGCCAATATAGATTTTGTTAAATTTAGGGGAATAAAGGATGTAGACTGTAAACATAGCGATTTAGGTTTAGGTATAAAAAGAAAGCCACCTATTGGTGGCCTTCAAGTGTAGCGGGGAGCAGGATCGAACTGCCGACCTTAGGGTTATGAATCCTACGCTCTAACCATCTGAGCTACCCCGCCGTAATATTTTTATTTTA
>JAFDZM010000101.1 GCA_018266915.1 Bacteroidota bacterium
ATCGGCCAGGGTATAGTTGGCTGCATCGGCACCTGTTAAGGTAATGCCATGCACGGTAACGGTTTTACCTGTACCGATGTTCTTGTTATCAAAAGCAGCAAAAGTATACGATTCTGACACCTGGCCACCAGCAGTATTATTGTCACCAAGGGTAACGGTCGTTGTAGTGGTGCCATCATATATTTTATTGGTACCGGTTGCAGTAACAGTAAGAGTATCTTTTGCTACCGTTCCGTTAAAAGGAACATAGTTAACAGAATAGTTCGACTCTAAAAATCCGCCATTGCCAGTTGCCAGTGAAGGTGTAACAACATAAGATGCACCTGCAGGGGTATTAGCTGTTGAGCCGGCAAGATCAGGAGTCAATGTAACACTTGTAACAGTTTCTCCATTCACTGTAGGAGTGGAAACGAAATAAGAAGAGCTTGGGCCGGCTGATAAAGCAGTGCCATAATTCTTCGGTGGACCTGTTGCTGTAATGGTTAATGTATCCGGATTAATAACAAGGTTTCCGGTATTATAAGTGATCGTATAGTTACTGGCGGTAAATGTCCCGCCGGTTGCTGCGGACGGAGTTGCAGCGTTTAAGTATGGAGATCCTAATACAGGAGCATTGGCCGCAGCGCCCTGGGTATAAGCCATAGACACACTGCCTATTGTTTCACCATTTATAAGGCCTGATGACGTAAACCCGGTTGACGGGCCGCCGTTGGCTAATGCCGTGCCATATGTTTTAACTACATTAGCTGTAATGCTCAATGGTATAGTTGAAATTGTCAATGATCCATTGACATAATTGATATTGTAGTTTGATAAACCGCTTCCTATTGCTGTGCTTGGCACAATCGCATACGGGTTCCCGGCAACGCCTGCATTGGCTGCAGAACCTGCACTTGTTAATGTTACGCTTGTGAGCTGATCTGATGCATAAAGAACACCGGTATTGCCTGTGTTATTGGTATTTACAAATGTAAATTCTGTTCCCGCAAACGGGAATGTATTACCGTAAGACTTGGTCTGATTATTAGCAGTAATAGTTAAAGGTGCTTTGGTAATATTGGCCGTTAAACCAGTAGGCTGGGTTAAAGTATAGTTACCTGCTGATGTGCCACTCAATGTACTTGTGGATGTTATAGCTATACCATTACCTGCTGAGGCAGTGGCAAAAACACCCGAAAGATTAAGCGTTACATTATCTCCCGCTATCGTACCGTTAAGAGAACCGGTAATTGTACCAGTTGTAGTGCCGTCATATACCTTGTTGACACCTGCTGCCGAAGCAATGGATGCAGTTTTCTGAAGGATATTGCCGTGCATCTTAATAATGAGGGTATAGTTCGACGCCTGGTTGCCGGAAAGTGTTGGTGAGGTTAAAGTCACAATTTTACCGTTACCGGCGTTAGCATTTGCGAACGTCCCTGTTGGGTTGGTGCGGTTATTTACAGTAACCTGGTCGCCATTAATCACAGCAACAAATGATTGCGTAGTATCAAGCAGGACACTACCCAAAGTACCCGAAGATGTCGCAGCTGTTGATTGATTGTATGTTTTAGTAGTTATAGTTACCGAACTGGTATCAACCGATACCGGCATTGGAGTGATAGTTAATGTTTGTGAAACAGGTGTAGCTGCTGCATAACCGCTACCTCCGCCCTGATTAGCTGTTATAGTAACCGTACCAACCTTAACCATATGTACTTTGCCACTAACAATAGTGGCTATTGCAGTATTGCTACTGGTATAGCTTACTGCAAGCCCTGAGCTTGCCGTAGCGCCCGGATCAATAGCAGCAGCTGCATATGTTGTGGATGGAATAGGAGAAAAACTGATAGTTTGGCTGCCTAAAACTGTTCCTGATACAGGAACATCAATTTCAGATAAACCTGTGCTGGTTATTGCTATATTACCGGCATATGTCGTAGCCGGATCGGTAGCGGCCAGTCTTATGTAAACAGTTGTTGTCGCAACATTTCCGCTATTAGCTGGTAAATCAAGTGTAGTAGCGTAAGTTGTATTGTCTGTACTTAGCTCAAAACCTGATGGAGCCGCTACAAATATATCCTGTGTTAGTCCTACACCCGAAACGGTAATGGTTTGCGTGGCAGATGGACTCCCTGCGGTGCTGTTAAATGCAGTTGGGGCACCAGTTTCCTGCATACCTGCGGTTACGCTACCACTTACTGGTACGTTTACACTTGCTGCACCTGTGGTGCTTAATACTATATTACCGGATGGGGTACTGCTGCCTGGTGTTGCTGATATCCTGGCATATACTGTAGTAGATGAAAGCAGACCTGCTGAACCAACAGTAACTGTATTGCTGAATGTAGTGTTATCCTTACTTACTTCAAAACCGGTCGGAGCGGTTACCAATACGCCGGTTGCCAGGTAAGTATCTGACACTGTAAATGATTGTGAAGCTGATGCCGTACCATAATTAGTAGTAAATGGAGTAAACGTATCGGACTCTACAATTGATCCTACTACGGTACCAGCTACTATTGTGTTTGTATTAACGTAAGAACCGCTGGTAGCTGTAACAAAGCCAGGGTAAGTTCCTGCCGCATCCGCAGCGGCTAGCCTGATCCATACCGTAGTTGCCGGTACGGAACCGCCTGATTGCGTTAAAGTAAAGGAACTTCCGAATGTTGAATTATCCGTACCTATTTCGTATCCTGTTGGGGCTTGTACAGTTATGTCATTGGATAAACCAATCCCAGAAACGGTAAATGATTGAGAAGTTGATGCCGAGCCTTGAGAGGTATTAAAAGCAGTAAGTGTACCTGAAGTTATTACACCTCCGGTAGTTGTGCCCGAAACGGCAACATTTACACTCGCAGGACCGTTGCTGCTTAATACGATATTGCCCGAATAGTTCCCTACCGGATTTGATGCCGATAACCTTACATAAACGGTTGTAGCAGCAAGTGCGCCGGAAGATCCCAACGTTACTGAGCTGCTGAAAGTATTATTATCTGTACTTACTTCATAGCCTGCCGGAGGGGTTACCAATACGCCCTGGGCAAGATAGGTATCTGACACAGTAAATGATTGCGATGCTGAAGCATTACCTAATAGCGCGCTAAAAGCATTTAACGTGCCGGTTGTTACAATTGGGCCTGTAATGATACCGTTGGCCGATGGGGCATTTACGGTAGTTAATTGGCTGTTGGTTAAAGTAACAGTACCAGAAACCGGTCCAACTGTAGCGCTGGACGCTACACGGATATAGATGGTTGTTGTTGGGTTGTTAGTTCCAGAAGCAGCTATCGAAATATTAGATGAACTGTTAGTCCATGGACCACTTGTACTTGTTGCTACTTCAAAACCTGATGGAGGTGCTACGTGTAAAGTACGACCCGTTCCGGCTACGGCAGATACCACAAATGATTGTATGCTTGAAGCAGTATTCTGGGTAGTTATGAATTGGGTTAGTAAACCACTTTCCTTTATACCTGTACCGCTGGTTGACACCGTGCTGGATGGGATACTTACTGTTACATTGTTTTGTCCTGTAGTACTTAAAGTGATATTTCCTGAATAGCTTGCAGGTAAAGCTGCGGCCTCTAATCTTACATAAACTGTTGTGGTAGCCAGAGCGCTACCGGCGGAGCCTAAGGTAATTGAGGTATAGAAGTTAGTATTGTCAGAGCTTACTTCAAAGCCGGTAGGGGGAGTTACTGATAGTCCTCCGGTCAGGAATGCATCTGAAACAGTAAAGCTTCTTGAAGTCGATGCTGTGCCATAAGTAGTTGTCATGGCAGTTATGGTGCCGGTTTCAATAATTGATCCTGCAACATTTCCGGTTACGGCCATATTGTCTGTGCTTTGGCCGGTACTGCTTATTGCGATGTTGCCATTATACGTGCCAGCTGCATCCGCAGCTGCCAATCTTACCCATACAGTTGTCATCGGAACCGTCCCACCAGATTGGGCTAAGGTAACCGCGGTCGTGCCAAAACCAGTTGTTGCACTGGTAGTACTTAATTCATAGCCTGTTGGCGGCGTTATTATGATATTGTCAGTCAACGCACCACCTGATACTGTAAATGACTGTGCAGTCGACGCGGTACCCGCAGTTGTAGTGAATGCCGTGAACGTACCTGATTCTGCAATACCGCTGGTGATATCGGCGGTTAAACCGGTAGGTTGTTTCAAAGTATAATTTCCTGCCTGGGCACCGCTTAAAGTACTGGTGGATGTTACCGGTATGGCAGTACCTACTGCTGAACTTGCAAAGGTACCTGTACCATTTAAAGTAACAACGTCACTTCCGATGATCCCGGTAAGGGTTCCTGAAATTGTTGCTGCAGTAGTTCCGTCATAAGATTTACTATTGGCTACTGCATTCGGAATAGTTAATGTATCAGGCACTATATTAGCTGTTAAAGCTGTAGGTTGTACCAAAGTATAGTTACTAGCCGGTTGGGTAATGCTATAGCCGTTTACATTAACGGTTATATTATTGCCAACGTTCAGACTTGCAAATGCAGAAGTTACCGATCCTGTTACCAACGTAACCTGACCGACGTCAGCTGCCGCTACTCCGCTTAATCCCGGAGTCCCTGAAATGGTTGCCGCTGTGGTTGCATCATATACCTTGTTGTTTGCAGTTAATCCTGTAACATTTAAAGATGCAGCAGTAATATTCCTGGCCGTTAATGACGGTTGAGTAAGGGTATAGTTCCCTGCTCCTGCACCCGATATAGTGCTTGTCGACGTAATAGCAATCCCGTTGCCAACATTGGCGCTGGCAAAAGTACCGCTTGGGTTGAAGGTCACAACATCGCTGTTAACTACCCCCGAAAGTGTTCCGCCGGTAACGACCGCAGTATTAGTTCCGTCATATACTTTGTTTGCTGTGGTTACACCGCTTACAGTTAGTGTTTTAGGATTAACTGTCAATAAGCCGGTGACGGGGGTAATAGTGTAATTGCTTGCAACAAAGCCATTTGCTCCAACAGGGAGTGAAGGAGTAATTGTATTGTATGGAGAGCCAGCAACCGTAGCTGTGGCCAAACCGCCTGCACCGTAATTAAGAGTAACCGTAGTTACAGTTTCACCATTTACCGTTCCTGAATAGGTGAACGCAGTCTGACCGGCCGATGTGGCTATGGCCGAGCCATATGTTTTGGTCGCTGCGTTAGCAGTTAAGGTAAGTGGCGCTCCCGTGATGTTTGCAGTTAACGCCGTAGGTTGCACAAGTGTATAATTGCTTGCCGGTTGCGTAATGCTATAACCGTTCACGTTCACGGTTTTACCGGTTCCAACAGCCGATGATGTAAATACTGAAGTAACTGACCCGATATTTAATGTTACCTGATCGCCGTTAACCACACCGTTTAATGCGGGGGTGCCTGCTATTGTTGCAGCGGTAGTACCATCATAAGTTTTATTATTCGCTGTTATACCAGTTACTGTTAGAGCCAGGGGTGTGACGGTTAGTGTACCGTTATTATAAGTTATCGAATAGTTACCCGTATTAAACGTTCCACCTGTTGCAGTGGATGGGGTAATAGTGCCCGTTGTTCCGGCTGGATCGGTAGCCAGGTAAGCTGCAGTGAAGTTAAGGGTTACACTACCTATCGTTTCACTGTTAACCAAACCTGAGGAAGTGAAGTTAGATGCGCCTGTCGCACCGGTGGTTGGATTATTTAATGCCGTGCCATAAGCTTTATTTTGATTGGTGGCAGTAATACTAAGTGTTGCCGGGTTGACTATAATATTGGCATTGGTAAAAGTGATGTTATAGTTATTTGTTGAAAAACCTCCTGAACCCACGGGAGCAGAGGGAACAACAGCGTTGACAGTATAAGGAGATCCCGATACTGCCGCGGTTGCTGCGCTGCCGGTACCATAAGTTAACGTTACGCTAGTGATTGTGTTTCCGTTAACCAGTCCCGAAGAAGAAAACGCTGTTTTGCCGCTTCCGCTGGTTAGTGCAGTACCATAAGTCTTGGTCGCATCAGTGGCGGTAATGGTCAGATTTGCCTTACTTACCGTACTTGTTGGCACGGCTACATTCGCGCTCGTTGCCCCTGTACTGCTTAATACGATATTGTTTCCACCATAGGACCCGGCTGCGGTTGCAGCTGCCAACCTGGTATAAACTGTTGTTGATGGTACGGTTCCCCCGGATTGTGTAAGGGTAACAGTACTAGTGAACGTGCTATTATCTGTACTTACCTCAAAACCTGTTGGGGGGGTGACGACGATGTTGGCAGTCAAGCCTGTTCCTGATACTGAAAAGTTTTGCGAAGTTGAGGCCGTGCCGTAAGTCGTACTAAATGCTGCAAGCGTTCCCGTTCCTGATATCGTTCCAGGTGCCGCTGTTGTAAAGTTTGCGGGGTTCGTGCCATTAGTACTCGTTAACCATCGTTGCCCGGTGTTAGTAGTGTATTCAACTACCATAACGCGATAAGCTGTGCTAGCTGTCAGTCCGGTGATATTTACGGTTGTTCCTGTTCCATTAAAAACACAATACCAACCAGTACCTGCTTGTTGGCCTGAACCATAAGTAGTGTTGGCTGTATAATTTGTAAAGGTTGCAGGTGATGGGGTTCCAGTTGTACCTTTAAATATAAATGCTGCTCTACCGGAGCCGTTACCATTCGTCCAGCTTATGGTTGCAGTAGTTTGGGTTATGTTACTAAAGGTGACACCAGATGCCTGTGTAGTTGGCTGTGCGTAAGCCTTTGTTGAAAAACCTAAACCAGCGACAACAAATGTTGCGGCTACCACAATAGCTTTCACTAAGAAAAGATTAAACCTTTTTTCCGATCGCGGTATTTGGCCCGGACGCCGGGCTTCAGCTATATAATAACTATTGCATTGTTCTAATGCCAGTCCGGTGCTGTCAAATGAAAGGTTCCTGCTTAACCCTTGTGGTAAAGCGAACTTTTTAATTACGGTCAGAAGATTACGGAGTAAAAGTTTAGCAGCCATAATATTGTGTTTAAGGTTTTTAGTCGTCAAGCGCATTATGTTGTTGGCGCTTAGCAAATTATGCAGGCACGTACTTCAATATCCATACCACCCGGTTTGCCTCAGGATAAATTGCCTTTTAGTGTATTTTTATCTCTATGGTTTAATTTATAAGTGTATTAATTAATAAAAAAAATCAATTTTAGTTAATTGATAATCAGTAAGTTAATTTGTTAATAAGAGTGTGGAATATTTTATATACTTTATTTTGTTAATTGTTATAAACATAAAATGTTAATTATCAATATATTGTATATTTTATATAAATAACATTGTAATATCATATATATTGGTATGGCTTATTCGGTGGGGAATAAGTGGGAAAAATGACCACGTTTAACCAATATTTCTTTTAAGTTGATAGGATTAAAGGGCTGATTAAGGTGATTATGAGAAATGGCTTATTAGATAAATGGATAAGAGTGAGTTAGTTAATTAACAATTTATAAATTATTTATAATCAAATTGTTGCGTTATATTTTGTATCGTTTATTTTTAACCGTGGAATTAAAAAAGATTTCCGGAGACAGATATCAAGAGTTACCGGCAGATGTTTTCAAGGCTGTCTGCGGCTAATTGCTAAAAGGCAGGAGGGGAAATATTAATTGAGTTTTATGTTTGTTTACTATATAAAATAATAAACAAAATAATATCTGATCGAACAGGAATCCATAGTCTGCTTAGCTATGGAGCCCTGTTCGTCAGAATTGTGCCGTATCAGGCGTTAAGATCTTATCTAATCAATTACAGTTTAACAAATTTTGTTGTTCCTATCAGGGATTGTGTTTTAGCATCAAATACTTTAACCATATATGTTCCAGGCATCCAACTGGTAGCATCTCCTTGCCAGTAAGGCTCATTTGATGTTACCTTTTTAAGCATATTGCCCGAGCTGTTTGTAATCAGAATACTGTATGAACCTGGTGTTGCAGTAGGTGCGGCTATTGCCAGATTGATCCTGCCTGCTGCCGGATTAGGGTATATATTAATGCTATTTTGAGCGAAGTTGTTAATAGCATTAGCATAGCCTATAGGAACCACCTGTGAATAGGTGATCTTGTTGTTTATGTCTTCCTGTTTCAGTCTGTATAAATTCATCCCGGCAACCGGATTCTTATCTGTAAAGCCATAATTGCCGGTAGCTGTTGCAGGCACTCCACCCAGTACAGTGAACGTCTGCCCTCCGTCTACACTCCGCTCAACAGTGAAATTGGTGTAATTCTCTTCGTTTTTGGTATCCCATACAACTTCCACACTGCGGCTATTTGGCACCTTATGCGCGTTGAAATCAAGCAGCTGATAAGCGTATGCCGGGTTTTGACGCATTATAATGGCAAAGCGGTGTGCACCATAGGAGTTGGTATCGGCCCAGGATACATTAAAGGTATAAGGGCCCTGGCGCATATCAACCGTGTCTTTAGCATCATAGTCTGCTATCAGCACGTCAAAAAACTTAGGAATGCCATTAATTTCCTTCATATTAAGGGTATAAGCACCCTCTGCCGTAGCGCCCATCTTAACAGGAATGGTTTGCCCCTGGTTATTAAATGGAAGCAGGTTTATCGCTAAAAAATGATTATCACTCGATATGGTTGAAATGTTCACTTTACCTGATCCCGGACGGTATGGAGCGTCTTCGCTAAAATCAAGCGTAGTTTTGGCATTAGGATTAAAGCTGATAAATGTATCGTCTTTATTGATGGTATCTTTTGCTATTTCAAGGCGCAGCGATTGTGATCTGGCAAGCATGTCTGCCGGGGTGCCCATAAGCAGGTTCACACCGGTATTTTGCAACGTGGTTGATTTTGCACCTTCATTAAAAATAAGCTGGGCGGATGAGTTTAAAGCCAGCACAAAAAATGCCTGGCCGCTCATAATAGTTCTTGTGCCATTATTGGTATAGGTACCGTTGCTGTTATAGGTATCATAATTGCCTGTCCGTTGATCAAACTCATAGATATAAGGCGACAGATTTAAAGCATAAATATTGGATGTAGTTGTAGTGCTTTGCTGGGTATTCCAGTCAATGCTGCAGGCGTAAGGATTGGCTACAAGGTTAAAGCCCTTGGCTGCTACATTTGAATTTGAGCACCCCAGTAAAGTGGACGATGGCGTGTACCAGTCCCTGAACACAACCTGTTGTTGATTAAGGTACCCGGTGGTAGACAACGTTGATGCTTCAGCCGCTGTGCCCGGAGTAAATTGCATTGCTTTGGTATAAGTAGCGCTATACCTGTAGCCACGGTAAAAGAACAGGAAGCCGTTGCTTACCGGTATTGAATACGAACCCGAAGTTACATCAAATGTATAAGTTGGTGTTGCGGCGTTGCCGCTGCTTAAGCTGTTTATACTCTGGAAGTTGCCGCTTATAAAAGTTGCATTGGAATAAGCCACGTCTTCCCTGAAAAGATAAAGTGTAGGGCCCTGGCTTGTAGTTATTACTTTGTCAAACCCGCCTGCAGCGCCTGTACCGCTTATATAAGCGTCGCTTTTTACATAATTAAGGCTGTAAACATTGTTTGAGCCTGAGGTGGCAGCATAAACAGGCGATGCCACTAACCTGTACCCTCTATAGCCTGTGATATAACGTTCGCAGGTGAAAAGGCCATTGAATGAATTCTGGTGGGTGCCGGGGTTGTTGGGTATTTTACCAATTGAGCCCGTACCATACTGGTCAGACTGGATGGTGAAGTTGCCGCCTGACGTGTTAGTGAAATGTGAATCGTGTGCGGCGTTGTCAAGAAAGTTAATACTGGAAGTGGAACCCAGGAAAAAGTTGCCCGATGCCTCATTTATAACAGATTGGGAGTGAACAATATTTAAGGTACAAGGCGAGTTTGAAGTGCCGATATACATATAACCCGAGTTCTCCATGGCAAGCTGCCCGGAAGTACCGTCTATATCAAGCGTATTACCTTGCTGGAATGTTATTGTACCACCCTGTTCATTATATATATAGTTGAGTCCCCACGTAATATATACAATGCCATTGTTGAAGGTTGAGGTGCCCAGGTTATCCAGCAAAGCCCTGCTCGATGTGGTGCCCACGGTGATCTTTGAAGTAGTTGACGCCATATTGACCGTAAGGTTAGCACCTGTATTTACAGTAAATCCGTTGTAAAACAATACGTTAACCCCCGCCTCAAGCGTAAGATAGGTATTGCCTGTTCCAGCGGTAAAGGATATGGTATTGACATTTGTACTCGCCGTAATGTCGGGTGCGTTTGCTGTACCGCCCGGTATGATGGCATTATCATTAGTACCCGGTACCCCGTTTGGCGACCAGTTGGTACTGGTGGACCAGGTACTGTTGGTTGCTCCCGTCCAGGTATAGTTTTGCCCTACTGTGCCGCCATATGATGTATAGGTAATGCTATAGTTGGCGATATTAGCGCCGGCAGCTAAAGATGGTGTAACTGTATAAGTTGATCCGGCGGTTTGGCTGGTTGTAGGACTTACAGCGAGATACACACTGTCTACCACATCACCGGTAATAAGCCCGTTCACGGTATAGTAAGCGGTGTTATATCCCGAATTCAATGTTGCACCGGCAGCTTTCGCCGGGCCTGTTGCCGCAATAATTAAAGCAGCCTTATTTACAGTAAAGGTTCCCTGAACATATACAATAGTATAATAGGAAGGGGCCTGGGCGCCGCTAACGGTAATAGGGTAAGTGCCCGCGCCTGAAGAGTTGGTTGCTGTAGTACTTATGGATGGTACCACGATCATGTTGCCCGGGCCATCGCCGTTGATCCATCCGCTGTACGTAAATGTTATTACGGACACATCGACAGCGCCGTAGGTTTGGGTAACGTTGGTTGCGGTAATGGTTAGTATCGCCCCGGTTACTGTGCCGTTGTAAGCAACGTATGTAATATTATAGTTGCTTGCCAGGAAGCCATTGCCTCCTGTGCCTCCTGATGGTGTAACAACATAGGCTGAACCCTGTGGAGTTGAACTGGATAAGCCTGCCGCATCAGGAGTTAAAGTAACACTGGTAACGGTTTCTGTACCTACCATGCCCGTAGCGGTAAAATTAGTAGTGTAAGTTCCTGCAGTCAGGGCGGTACCGTATGATTTTGATGGACCCGTTGCTGTGATGGTTAATGCCTTGGGGGTAACTGTACCTGTTACTGCTAATAAGTTATTATATGTTGTGCCATTGTTAGTTGCTGAAATGTTACCCGATGGACTACCTGCTGCTGCGGTCGCCGAAAGTCTGATATAAATGGTCACTGGCTGTCCTGTAAGACCGGCGCCAGTTCTGGCAAGAGTAAGGGTGGTGCTAAATGTTGTACCATTCGTACTGTACTCATATCCTGTTAGAGCATTGATCACAACGCTACCAGTGGTTAGTCCCGATGCCGAAACGGTTACTGTTTGTGCGGTAGATGCTGTACCGTATGTTGTACTAAATGGAGTGGTGGTGCCAGTAATGGTTATTACAACAGCGGCCATTGATTTGACTGACATTAGAACGACCAATACCATCGCCATAATAATCGACTTCGGCAAAAGGTCAATTGTCTTTCTCTTCCGTTTTAGGAACCTGCCCCATGAGGGTGAGACATTTAAATAATTTATGCCATCCTTATTAAAGGTATAAGCGTTGCCGTTATCATCGGTCTCTATCGCCAATGATGATGTGAGTTTGTTAGCTAATGCAGACAGTGTTGCAAGTAAATATTTTACTACCATATTCTGTAAAAGTTAGGTTAGGTTTATGTCAGAAAAATTCTTGTTCGGTTATTATTTTGCGTTTTATTAAGCGGGGTAATACATATGGTGTATGGATAACACTTACGCACCTGTGCCTCAATAAATTACGCACGCATATAGGTCAATCTCTGTACCAACGGCAATATTTACCGGGTTGCTCAATAAGCCTTTTTTTATAGCATTACTTTAAAATTATTGCCGAATAATTTAGTTTGGGCTTGCCAGATACTCGTCTGTTGAACAGGATGTTATGTGCATTCCTCGAAGTGGGGAAATGTTTTGTGGAAGCTGTGGAGGACTAATTATTATGAATTTAAACAGTTATTTACATAATAATCAGATAGTCAGTTAGGTGTAGATATTATCTAAACTTAATCAGCAGAATAATAAGTAAATCAAAAAATAGAGTGGGAATTTTTGAGAAAAAACAGCAACGTGGCCCCGATAATATTGATAATGTTGTTGGATTCTACGAATAGTTAAATTGTTAATTTTAAGCAAATTATAGTGGAGTATTGCTTGAAATAGTAAGCATTTTTAATGTTAAACAACAGGGCTGAATATTATTAGGTAAGTGTATTAAATATCAATTAATAAATGTGATATTCATACTTGTTAATAACTATTGTTAGTTGCTTAAAATGTTGATTTACAGCAATTGATGTGAGAATATGAATAACGTACATGGAGTATAATATATTGCGGTTTAGCAGAAAAAATTATATAAAATTAATCATACCCGATCTGCTTGTTGCGCATCAGGATCAGGTCCGGATTTGAATATGATGGTTATCCTGAAAAGCAAAATAATTTGATTAAAAGACTAAAGATTTGCGTAAAGCAAGCCGCCTATTTGACCCACCCGGTCATGTTCCGCTAACCAGCGGATCGACCACCCTCTCGACCGCAAGCGGTAAAGAAGGGCTTTTTTTAGATTTTTCTTCATCTCTTTATGGCTTGCCACAGATAGGTCGAACAGTGCAGCGTATTCGGTGAGTCAACACGTAGCTGAAATTGAAACGGCATTTCCTTAACTGAACAACAACAGTTAACTAAACCCCCGGCAATCTGATCTGTAATTCTACGCAAACGTTTGTAATAGCGCTTTGCTGCTGAAATTTACCTCACTTTCAGCAAGCAAATTGACGATGGCTTATTGCCGCAATAATTAAAATTGAATTTGGTAAATGATTAAACTCCATAGCTGGTGCTATTGTGCTAAATCAGAGGATGTTTCCTTCGTAAATGCATCGATCCTTAGCCTTTATAACACAAACGTTTGCGTTAAGTAAGATTCTTTAACTGTCTTACCACCTTTCTACCTTCCACTATTGATAACGCAGAATTAACACTCATTTACTAATTGTTTAAAGTTATTGTTTATGGAAAGTACCCGGCTACCTCCCTGAATTTGCAGGAAAACAGGCGATGAACCTGAATACTCATCATAAAATAAACCACACCAACTAAACTCACTAATTAACTATGAATCTAAATATACTTCAACATTTAAAGAGCCCCGGAAAAATAGGCACAACGCTATGCCTCATCGCGGCTTTAAATCTGAATGCTTTGCCGACGGCATTCGCTTCATCACGACCAGGGGCAGGGCACCAAAATGCAATCGCTTTAATAAAAGGTAAGGTAACCGATAGTAAAGGTCAGCCGTTGCCCGGTGCTATTGTAAAAGTAAAAGGAACACAAAAAGCAACGGCGGTTGACGCCTCCGGACAGTTCTCAATAGACGCTCAGACCGGGGACGTCCTGGTGATAACCTTTGTTGGTTTTTTGCCAAAAGAGGTTATTGTTGCTGATGGCACAACTCCATTAAATATACAGCTACAGGAAGATAACCGCGCGATGCAGGAAGTCGTGGTAGTAGGTTACGGTGCCGTAAAAAAGAGCGATTTAACCGGCTCCTTAAGCTCTGTAAAAGGAGACGATCTGAACCTGGGCGGTACCACTGCAAACGTGGGTCAGGCGATACAGGGTAAAGCGGCAGGTGTGCAGGTGCAGCAATCAAGTTTCGCCCCGGGCGGCGGTATCAATATTACCATTCGCGGGGGTAACTCGATCAACACCAGCAATGCTCCATTATACGTAGTAGACGGATTTATTTCTGATAATGGCAACCAGATCAACCCTAATGATATCGAAGATATCGAGGTGTTAAAAGACGCTTCTGCAACCGCAATATACGGTTCGCGCGGTGGTAATGGCGTCGTGCTGATCACAACCAAAAAAGGCAAATTAGGTAAAGCATCTATTGATGCAGATGTATCAAATGGCAGGCAGTATTTAACATACAAACCTTCATTATTAACCGGCCCGCAATATGCATCTATACAAAACGCTACTGCGATAGAGGATGGAAAGACCCCTCCGTTCCCTTCCGGTACACAAATAGCCAATACAAATTGGCTCAATGCAGCTATGCAAAATGCCGATGTCAATAACAGGAGCCTTAGCATTAGCAGCGGCAGCGAAACCTCCAAAACGTATGTATCAGGAAATTACCTGAACCAGCTAGGGGTGTTGAAAAATACTAATTTGCAAAAGTATACGGCAAGGATCGGCACCGAAAAAAAAATCGGCGATGATCTTACTATAAACGCGAACTTCTACGGCGCAAGTTCCAATTCAAACTTGCAAAGTTATTCAGGTGATATTACAGCTCCGTTATATGGCTTACTGACGGCGCCCCCGACAGCACCTATTTACAATGCAGATGGTTCTTATCATTTTTATATCCCTCCGGGCAATAGCGGCGTCCAGAATGCTTTGGCCAATTTGCTTGAGCCAACAGATAATTTAGAGAGTAAATTATTTAATGGCAACGTAACTATCGACTATCAGATCATGAAAAACCTTACCTACCATTTAAATGCAGGTTCTGAGTATAGTGAGTCAAACGAAGGCAAGTATACGCCAAGCACCATTCCGGCAGGTCAGGCAAAGCATGGTATAGCTTCAATACAAAATCAAAATGCTTTCAGGTGGCTCGTGGAAAACTATTTTACCTACAAATTTAAGATCAATGAACAGCACGATTTTAACCTGCTTTTAGGTACATCAAACCAAAAAGATATTAGTGAGTCGTTGTATTCAAGCAGCAGTAATTTTTCAACCGACCAATTCCTGTACCATAATTTAACTGCAGGTTCAATATCCAATGGTTACAGCAGCAGCAAACTGCAAAGTACGCTTACCGACTATTTTGGAAGGGTGAATTATGGCTATAAAGATAAACTTTTGGCAACTTTTACCATGAGGTATGACGGTTCTTCAAAATTTGGGCCAAATAACCGTTATGGCCTGTTCCCTTCAGGCGCATTGGCATACCGTTTGGGTGATGAAAGTTTCATAAAAAGCCTGAATACTTTTTCGAGCTTAAAAGCACGTGTAAGCTATGGTGTTACCGGTAATGACCGCGTACCGAACTACCTTTACCTGAGTACATTCGGTAGCTGGAATGTTGTGCTTAACCCTGACGGTGATTTGCAGCCAGGTGTTGAGCCGACTGCATTGGCTAACCCTAACCTGAAATGGGAGAGTACTGCACAATTCGACGCAGGTTTAGATATGGGCTTCCTAAATGACAGGGTTACTGCAACCATAGATGTTTACCGAAAAGTAACCAGCAATTTATTAATGCAGATTCCGATTGGCCAATATTATGGCTTTAATAGTGTATGGGCAAACGGGGGTTCGATTGAGAACAAGGGTATTGAATTGAGTATTAATACAGCGAATATTAAATCGTCTGATTTCTCATGGAATACAAGCTTCAATATCGCATACAATAAACAGAAAGATCTGACATTGGCTAAGGGGGTTGCTGAGGTAGATGCAACTACGGCTAATCCAAGTGGTGTGGTTTCCGGACAACAATTTACTAAGCTGGTTCCCGGACAGGAATTGGGTGAGCTATATGGTTATGTGTATGCAGGTGTTATAAAGACAGGCGAAACTTACGCGCCACAACCTAACTCAAAGCCGGGTGATCCAAAATTTGCTGATTTGAACGGCGATGGTAAAATAACCCCAGCTGACAGGACTTATTTAGGTAACAGTACACCCCACTATATCCTGGGCTTTGGTAACGATTTTCGTTACAAAGGTTTTGACCTGAGCATATTTTTCCAGGGGGCATTCGGGTATCATTTGTTTGATATGAATCGTCTGGTGCTGGAGTCTACCACATCAACCGACGCTTTGAACCGGTTTGTACCAGGCGTAAACGAAAATACTTCTATACCGCGTGAAGGTTATTTCATGGGTACTTACAGCAATAACTATGTGAACTCAAGATTTGTCGAGAATGCATCTTATCTCCGGTTAAAATCGCTTGCATTGGGCTATAACTTGCCAAAATCCTTGTTTACACATATGAAGCACATACAGGGACTGAGAATTTATGGAGCTGCACAAAACCTGCTGACTTTTACATCATATAAAGGTACCGATCCTGAAGTGAACGCGCATACAACAAGTGCGACAGCAATAAATACCGGAGGGGGACTAGATTTTAACTCCTTCCCGGCATTCAGGACATATGCCTTAGGTATAAGGCTGTCGCTTCAGTAATTAATTGGATTTATTCTTTGTTGATCAATATAAACTAGAAAAAAATGAAAAAATATATAATTCTGTTATTGGCGGCTTCGGCACTTACGCAGGTAAGCTGTAATAAAAACCTGGACCCGAAGGTATACAGCAGCCTTACCAGTACCAATGCATTTTTAACCGAATCGGATGCTATTGCCGCAGTTAACGCAGTATATGGCCGTTTGAAAGGCCCATCAGTTGGGGATAACTTTGACTACTGGACTGTAAGACATTTTGCTCTTACCGACCTGACAACAGATGTTGGCCACTGTAGCTATGGAGGCGACCCGGGCAACCTTTCGGCGGCACAGTGGAATTCTGCCAATGGCTTGATTGCAGAAGACTGGCGCCAAATCTATAAATTGATAGCTGATGCCAACAATGCGATCTATAATATTTCAGCAATGAAAGGCATTACCGATGCACAAAAGGGTCAGTTTCTTGCTGAGTTAAAATTCTTGCGTGCCATCGCCTATAGTGATTTGACCGATTTGTGGGGGCCTGTTGTTTTGGTGACCGAAAAAGACGTTGCTAATCCCGCTTATACATCTAATGCACCTTTGACCTCTGTTGCAGATATTGAAAGTTTCATGATCAATGATCTGAACAATTCAATTAGTGTATTGCCGGTAAGTTACGATAACAACAGTATTTATAGTTCAAGCGATCCCGGACGTGCTACAAAAGGCGCAGCTATGACCCTGCTGATGAAATTATACCTTCGTCAGCATCAATGGCAAAAAGTGGTTGACTTATCCAAGCAAATCATGGATCTGAACATTTACCAGCTTTACCCTTCATACCAGGGTTTGTTTGCTGAAGAGAATAAATGGTGTTCAGAAAATATCTTTTCCGTACTTAGCGATGCTAACGTGAATGGTACCGAGTTATTGAACCATTTTGGTCCATTATTGCACCCGGTTATCCAAAACAGATGGCAATATTATGCGGTAACATGGGATTTTTATCACTCATTTGACGATGCCGATGACAGAAAAAAAGAATTCTTTCCTGTTTATACCGGATCAGACGGCCTGGTGCACATGGAAGCGCCGACTCCTGGCGCAACACCTCCGCCAACCGACTATTATATGCCTGATGTGGCTACCCAGAAATATGCAGACCCTAACGGGCCACAAACTTATTATGATGGGCACAGCGTAGATATCCTGCGTTATGCTGATGTGTTAGAGAGCCGCGCGGAAGCCTTGAACGAGCTGAACGGGCCAAATGCAGAAACCATCTCATTGCTTAACCAGGTAAAAGCGCGCTCACATGCACCGCAGTTAAACATCGCAAACTTTAGCCAGGCAACTTTGCGCGACGCTATTTTACAGGAACGTGGCTGGGAATTCTTCTATGAAGGGAAACGCAGGGCCGATTTAATGAGAATGGGTAAATATGACGTGATCGTTAATGCTTACCTGACCAGGACGGGCCAACCTGCAAACGTGCAAATGCCGAGGGATGAGTATTTCCCATATCCTTTAAACCAGGTTACTATCAATCCTAATTTGAATAATTCAGGAAGACAAGAATAAACAAACCCAAATTAAATTTCACCACCAGGGCAGGGAGACTTACCCTGGTGAATTATTTAAGGGAATGAATTAAATGATCTGAATAATGACAAAGTTTTTGACCATGTGCATAACTACTATTGCTGCGGCTGCAATCTTTGCAGGTTGTTCAGGCAATGGATTGAATATTGAGGAGATAAGGGTAGGTGTGCATAACAATAACGAGTTGAAGATTCAGATCAATGTGATCACCTCCCAATCCGCGGATGTGTATGCTGAATATTGGAAAGCGGGTGGAAAGGATACGGCAAAATTCTTGTCGACCGTTTCGCATAACGCAGAAAAGCATTCATTGATCCTTTGTAATGTCATCGCTCAAACTGATTACGCCTATCATATCATAACTGAAAAGAGTGGTGTGAAAAAGGTGAGCAAGACATACACTTTTAAAACCAATGCTTTGCCTATGTTCCTGCAGGAACAGTTTAAGGCAGACAGTGCCAAATCAGCAAAAATACCATCAACTTTTTCAGACGGGTTAATGCTGATCAATAAAAGATATGCACCCGGCATAGCCTATTTCGTAGATAAAAGGGGAACGATCCGCTGGTACCATATGGTAGACGGCTTGGGTTTTAAGGTGATCCATTTCACAAAAGATCACACCATACTTTCCATTTTAGGTGGCAACGACGAACCGACAAGTTATGGCCATGAGATACTGGAACTCAATATGCTGGGCGATACGGTATTGCATCTGAAACAAGGGCAAAACGATTTTAAACAGACCATCCATCACGAAGTGATTAAAAATGATAAAGGGCAGTTGGTAACGATCTATGTCGACAAAAAGATCATGGATTTAAGTCCGATAGGCGGCGGTAAAAAAGATACAGTGAGCGGTGATGGTATCATCGTGCTGGATAAAACCGGGAAAAAGCTTTGGCAATGGAGCGTGTTTGATGTACTCAATCCACTAACAGATAAAAACATTGTAAAAACAAGGAAGGACTGGATGCACGCTAACAGCCTGAATTTTGATAAGGATGGCAACTACATTATGTCGTTCTACAACAACGGCCAGATATGGAAGATCGATGCGCACACTGGCAAAGTAATCTGGAAGTTCGGCAAGGGAGGGACAATAGCCAAACCTGCTGAATGCGATTTTACCCAGGCGCATGCAGTGCATATCAATTCGCAGGGCAACCTGATGTTTTTTGATAACGGCGTTGAAAAGAAGCAGTCGGGAGTATTTGCGATTAAGCTGGATGAAAAGAACCAGACTTCGCAAATAAATATGCACATCAAACTGCCTAAAGAAGTATTTAACGGAAGGATGGGCAGCGCTTACCTGGTTAATGATACATCGGTATTGGTATGCTGTTCAAAACGGCATGTGGTTGTGCTGACCAACAGACAAGGCAACCTGCTGTGGACAATGGAAACAGCCATGCCGACTTACAGAGCTGAGTTTATAAGGAGCAGCGAGCTTGCCCCTTATTTGAAACCATAATATTGACAGAATAAATTGAGGAAAATGAAAAAGAGCTATCTGTACATTATTTATCTATTGATTGTTGTAGGCATGGTGCAGCTTTACTCATCATGCAGCGAAAGCAAGGGTGAAGAAAGCGATGCCAAGGCAAAAGCAGACTCTGCGGTTGTCAGCGTAGATACCACTAAAATACCACACGATAAATTTGGTGATGCCATAAAATACGGTCGTGAGCTGATGTTGCGTACTGCTTATTATATTGGCCCTAATGGCGTTAATGGTAAGTATTTGGGCAATAAAATGAATTGCACCAACTGTCACCAGGACGCCGGCACAAAAGCCTATTCCTTTAATCTGGTAACAGCTTTCCGTCACTATCCGTCATACCGTGCCCGCGAAGGCAAAGTGTTGTCATTGGCCGAAAGGATCAATAACTGTATCATGCACCCGCACTTGGGTAAACCGCTGCCCTTGGATAGCCGTGAAATGATCGGCATTATGTCCTACCTGAAATGGCTGAGTGACTCGGCCAGTGCGACCAAAGCTACCAAAGGTCTTAAAAATGTAGAGATCGAATTGCCGGACACCGCCGCCTCGCCGACTGCAGGCGCTGTATTATATGCTGACAATTGCGCCCGTTGCCATGGTACTTCCGGTCAGGGTGAAATGAGATTGGATAACAGCACCTATAAATACCCACCATTGTGGGGACTGAAGGCCTATCAGCCCGGATCAAGTATGCACCGTATTGTGAAAATGGCACAATGGCTGGTATCAAACATGCCTTATGATAAGGCTACACACGATAAGCCATACCTTACCTCAGCACAAGCGCTTGACCTGGCAGCTTTTATAAATGATGATAAAATCCATCAGCGGCCATTTGTGAAAGAATACCAATATCCTAACCCGGAAGAAAAAGCGATAGATTATGACAGGGGACCGTTTAAAGACCCTTTCACAGAGCAGCAGCATAAATATGGTCCATATAAACCTATTGTTGATTACTGGAAAGGAAGAGGAATTGAGCCGAGCTATTAAAACTATTAAAGAACCTTTATCGGGATTGATTGATTAATTAACGCAGGGAGCTTTTCATTAAGAAATAGCTCCCTTTTTTATGTAATTATTTTACAGACTGAAATGCCATATCCTTCTGCTTTGCCAGGTAGAAAAACATATCCCGGCACATCCTGTCCAGGTCAAATTCCGGTTCCCACTCCCAATCATGTCTCGCAACAGAATCATCAATGCTTTCCGGCCATGAATCAGCAATAGCCTGCCTGAAATCGGGTTGGTATTCAATCTCAAAAGATGGTATGATATTCTTTATACTTTGGTACAACTCTTCCGGCGTAAAGCTTAAGCCGGAGAGATTGTAGGAGGTTCTTACAGTAATTGTTTCTGCCGGAGCTTCCATTAACTCGATGGTTGCTTTTAACGCATCATCAATATAGATCATCGGCAAAGCAGTATCTTTTTTAAGATAACAGGTATATTTTTCGCCATTGATAGCTTTATGGAAAATATCAACTGCATAGTCAGTAGTGCCCCCACCGGGCATAGACTGGTGACTGATCACACCGGGATATCTTAATGACCGTACATCAATATCATATTTATGATGATAGTAGGAACACCAGTTCTCCGCAGCCACTTTACTTACGCCATATACTGTTGATGGTTCAAGGCAAGCGTTCTGCTGTGTCATCACCTTGCCGGATGAAGGGCCAAATACTGCAATTGAGCTTGGAATAAATACCTTATCCAATTTAAACTCGCGGGATGCTTCCAGTACATTCAGCAGAGTTTGCATATTGATGTTCCATGCCCAAACCGGGTCGGCCTCACCGCGAGCGGAAAGAATGGCTGCGAGGTGATAGATCTGCGTGATATCGTGTTTTTTGATCACAGCTGCAAGATTATCGGCTTTTGTTGCATCTAAATGCTCGAATATCCCCGTGTAATGAACCGGATTATTAATATCCGACGCAATTACATTTCCTTCTCCGTAGATTTGTTCTAAAAGCGGGGCAAGGGCAGTACCTATCTGTCCGTTAGCTCCGATAACCAATATTTTATCTTTCATGCTTTTTTAATAACAAGCTGAAATTATGCATTAAGCGACAGAACAGTCTGTTATATGCCCTTGTAACTATGCGCAAACGTTTGCAGTGTATTAATGCTATAGCATCTTTGGCTGCTTGAGTATAAATTCAATCTGAAATTGCTACCTTGGGACGGGGTAATTAATTGGATTGTTTTTTATGTCGAGGCCGGTAACTATAAAAGAGATCGCACGTTTGTTGAACCTTTCGGTATCAACGGTGTCCCGGGCCCTGCACGATCACCCCAGTATAGGGGCCGTTACGCGCGAAAAGATCAAAAAACTGGCGCGTGACATGAGTTACGAGCCTAATCAGAATGCCATATCCTTTCAGAAAGGCAAAACTTTTACTATTGGGGTTATTCTTCCTGAGCTGACTGAGACGTTTTTCTCTGTTGCTATCAGCGCTATTGAGGACGCAGCTTATAATAAGAACTACACGGTATTGTTAGGCCAATCACACGATAACGAGCAACGGGAGCGGCAGTTGATCGAAAAGATGAAGAATAACCGGGTGGATGGCCTGCTGGTATCTGTAGCCAAGAATACTTCAAAGTACGATCACTTTGAGCTGATGAAGAAATACGATATCCCTATTGTGTTTTTTGATCGTATCCCAACCATTCCGAATATTCATTATGTGGCCTGTAATATGGAAACTGGTACCGTTGAAGCGGTTAATTATCTGTTGAAACGCGGTCACCGGGCAATAGGCATGATCAACGGCCCAGCAACATTATTCGCCACTAATGAACGGAAGGAAGGCTATATTAAAGCGATGGTGAAGAATCGGCTGAAATTTGATCCGTCACTTGTTGTCAATTGCGACCTGACTGAAGAAGGCACCCGAAACGCGCTCAATGATTTGCTTAATAACAAAAGAAAACCCACAGCTATCGTCACCTTTAATGATTATGTGGCATTGTTTGCTATAAAACATTCACGTAGTTTGAACCTGGAGATCAATAAGGATATTGAGTTCGTAAGTTATTCCAATCTGCCGCTGGTAAACTATATCGAACACATTCCGATTGCATCAGTTGAACAGTTCCCTTACCTGCAAGGCCAAAAGGCTGCTGAAATATTGCTCGACCTGCTTGCCCGCAAGGAAAACGCACCTGGTGAGCAAAGCGCATACTATAAAAGCATCGTCGAGTCGCAACTGGTTGAAAACCGTAAGTAATGATTTAACAGCGGGGCAACAATGCCTTAAAATCAGTCAAACGTTTGCGTAATTTTATTAGCTGCCATTTATATAGGTTTGGTTGAAATAAACCCCAATAATGCTCAATCAAATACTTGAACAGTTCGGAATTAACGCCCTGAACTACCAGATAGAAGAATATGGTTCTGGTCTGATCAACAGTACGTGGAAAATAAGCGGCGAGAAGGACTATATTCTGCAACGGATAAATACGGATGTATTTAAGCAACCTGAAGCAATTGCTGAAAACTTATCTAAACTGCAATCTTATCTGAAGGCTAAATACCCTGATTACCTTTTTGTAGCGCCATTGCTTGCTTTGAATGGATCGTCACTGGCGGATAATGAAGACGGGATTTTCAGGTTGTTTCCTTTTGTAGGAAACTCAGTCAGTATCGACTCTGTAACCATTTATAAACAGGCTTATGAAGCAGCAAGGCAGTTTGCCAAGTTTACTTTTTTGCTAAAAGATTTTGATGCTTTTAAATTGCGCGATACGATTCCATCATTCCACGACCTTACACTACGTTATAAAGAATTCGAAAAAGCCTGTCTCAATACAACTACTGCCAGATTGGATCAGGCGAAATGGGCCATCAGCGAGATCAATAGGCACAAAGGTATCCTATCTACCTATGAAAAACTGAAAAACATCGGAAACCTCCCGGTCCGCGTGATCCATCATGATGCCAAGATCAATAATGTATTGTTTAACAATGACTGGAACGGCATATGCCTTATCGATCTGGATACGGTGATGCCAGGCTATTTTATCAGTGACGTGGGCGATATGCTGCGGACTTATTTATCTCCCGCCAATGAAGATGAAACCGATCTTTCAAAAATTGTGGTAGATGAGCAGTGTTTTGACGCCATCTATAACGGATACCTTTCTGAGATGGGAACCGAGCTGACCACTTTTGAAAAGGATCACTTTATATATGCCGGTAAGTTCATGATCTATATGCAGGCGCTACGTTTCCTGTCGGATTACCTGAATGGTGATGTTTATTATCATACCACCTACGCCGGGCAAAACCTGAACCGGACGAATAACCAGCTAACTTTACTAGACCAATTAATAAAACTCGAAGAAAAAATTCAGTTGACCAATCACTCATCCATAAAATAATGATGCGCAAAACCTACGTATTGCTAAGCACCTGTTTGTTTGTATTAATGGCAGGCCTGTCACAAGCTCAAACTATTCCTTATAAAACTGGTAACAAAACCTGGGACCCGGACAAGCTGGGAAATCAGCGGGCGGTAGTAACCGTTACCGGCGAAGGTAAAGTGGCCGAAGTGGCAGTGCCATGGCGTTGCCGCACGGTTAAGCCAGATCAGCTGATCATTGTGGAGGATGCCAAAACAGGACAGTCGGTTACCAACGTGAAAACAAAAAATGTTGGTCCGGAAGAAGGAACGGTCGACTTTGAGCCAGTTTCTGGCAAAGGCGAGTACTATATCTATTTTTTGCCTTACGACCTGAAAAAGCCTGTTAACTATCCTAATGCTGTTTACAGGAAAGAAACAAACACTGCATCAGATGAGTGGCTGAAATTGGCAGATGGCGCAAAAGCAAATGTTAAGATAGATTACTTTGAATCCTATAACGCGCTGAATAACCTGTATCCGATGGAGGTGATCGCCACCAAAGCTGAGACTGAAAAGCTCATCAGCAATGCAGGGCAAAAACCCTATCTGATTTTCCCGGAAAACAGGATATATCCGATTAGCATGGATGAAAATTTACCGCAGCGTTGGGTAGATAAGGCTAATGAAACGAGTTTTACCGGTGAAGCTTCGCGCGGAGAAAACTTTAGTTATCAGTTAGGTATCTATCCTTTTGCAAAAAAGTTGGATGATATCAAAATTTCATTCAGTGAGCTGAAAGGACAGGGTGGAGTGATACCTGCCTCAGCAATTAGCTGCTTGAATACAGACGGCATCAGCGCTGAAGGAAAGCCTTTTAAGAAAACGGTTGATGTAGAGCAGGGACATATCCAGGCGATGTGGTGCCTGGTGAATATTCCGGCAGAAACAAAACCGGGTAAGTATGTGGGCACAGCAACTATTACAGCAGTAGGTTTACCAGCCCGTGAGATAAAGATCACCCTGAATGTTAGTGATAAGCTATTAAAGGATAAAGGCATTAGTGAACCATGGAAACAAACCCGTCTTGCCTGGTTGAACTCAACTATGGCGCAGCAGAATGCTGTAATTAAACCTTATATACCACTCAAAGTTGAGGGTAATACCATCAGTCTGCTTGGCCGTAAGCTGACTTTAGGACAAAACGGTTTCCCGAGCCAGATCAATACCTATTTTACTGAGGAGATGACCAGCATTGGTACCACGCCAAATCATGTGCTGGCTCAGCCTTTCCAGTTCAATGTAAAGGACAAAGCCGGGAATATTGAGAAATGGAAAGCTGCTCAGCTTAAAATAAAACAAACCGAACCCGGAACGGTAACCTGGACAAGCACCAGCAGTAATAAGGATGTAAGCCTGAATGTATCAGCCCGCGTAGAGTTTGACGGTTTCATCAATTACCAGGTTAAAGTAACCGCACTGAATGATGCCAGTCTAAGCGACATCCAAATGGTAATACCTTTCAGCAAACAAGCTTCGGAATATATGATGGGCCTGAATGAAAAAGGATCAAAACGCGCTGATAATTATGAATGGCACTGGGATGTGGCCCACAAAAACCAGGATGGTGCATGGATAGGTAATGTGAACGCCGGTTTGCAATTTTCATTAAGGGATGATAAGTACATCCGCCCATTGAATACCAATTTCTACCTTTCTAAACCATTGGTGTTGCCAGCGTCATGGGGTAATGATGGCAAGGGTGGAATCAATATCAACTCCAATGCAAATGGCGCTTCGGTGACTAACTATAGTGGGGAGCGCAGCATGAAAAAAGGAGAAGTGCTGTATTACAATTTTACTTTGATGATTACGCCGTTCCACCCGATTAACACGGAGCAGCAGTGGGACATGCGCTTTTATCATAAATACAGCCCGATCGACAGCATTAAGCAGACCGGCGCAACGGTAATCAACATTCATCATGGTACGGCTATCAATCCATATATCAATTATCCGTTCATCGCGTGGCAAAAGATGAAGAGTTATATCGATTCAGCGCATCATGTGGGTTTGAAGGTGAAGATATATAACACTGTGCGCGAGTTGTCGAACAGTGCGTATGAAATTCAGCCAATGCGTAGCCTGGGACATGAGATATTCTCGCCGGGTAAAGGCGGAGGTTACTCTTGGTTGCAAGAACATTTGGGTGGCGATTATATTGCCGCATGGTATGTACCTGAACAGAAAGACGCGGCCATCATCAATAGTGGTGTGAACCGCTGGCATAACTATTATGTAGAAGGCATGAACTGGCTGGTGAATAATGTCGGCATCGATGGTATTTACCTGGACGACGTGGCGTTCGACCGCACCACTATGAAACGTGTTAAACGTGTGCTTACCCAAAATGGCCATCCGGGTATTATCGATCTGCACTCGGCTAATCAATACAATAAAAGCGACGGTTTCAATAACAGCGCGAACTTATACCTTGAGCATTTTCCATACCTGAATCGCTTGTGGTTTGGTGAATATTTCGATTATGAAAAGAACGATCCGAGCTTCTTCCTTGTGGAAGTTTCCGGCATACCTTATGGCTTGATGGGAGAAATGCTGCAAGGTGGTGGTAACCCATGGCGTGGTATGGTTTACGGTATGACTAACCGCATGCCATGGTCAGATCATGCTGATCCGCGCCCGATCTGGAAAGCATGGGACGAATTCGGTATCAAAGGCAGCAAAATGATTGGCTACTGGGTAAGTCATAACCCAATTAAGACCGACAATAAAGACGTATTGGCTACCGCCTATGTAAAAGATAAAAAAGTGATGATCGCTATTGCAAGCTGGGCGCAGGACGATACCAAATTTAAGCTGAGTATTGATTGGAAAGCTTTGGGAATAGATCCGGCTAAAGCGAAGCTGGTTGCACCTGAGATCACCAATTTCCAACCGGGAAGCCAATTTAACCCAAATGATGAAATACCGGTTTCAAAAGGTAAAGGCTGGTTGCTGATCTTGAAATGATGGATAAGTTAATTAAGTATTTGCGCAAGAATTTTGAATAGTTGTTGGTTCCCCTCTTGAGAGGGGCAGGGGTGTGTTATTCGGCATGCAGTAGAACCCACCCCTGCCATTTCACAACCTCGCGCCCCCCCTCCCAAGAGTAATAGCCCATGAATAGACAGAAAAAGTTTGTATATTTATGCAAATGAATG
>JAFDZM010000102.1 GCA_018266915.1 Bacteroidota bacterium
TTCATTTGCATAAATATACAAACTTTTTCTGTCTATTCATGGGCTATTACTCTCTTGAGAGGGGCAGGGGGTGTGTTATTCAGCATACTGTTCTGTCCGTCCGTTAAGGAGTGTAACAGAATAGCGGACGGACAGAACGCCATAACTCCCTATAACCCAATAACTATTTTTTTCGTACAAAGCCAAAAACAATTATATTGCAAGAAATTTAGACTTTATCATGAAATTAAAACGCATTGCATTAGTGGTATTGGCCTTGGGAGCATTGGGCTATACATCGTGTAAAAAATCAAGTTCATCAAACACAGTCGACTCAAAAACAGTAGCCAGCCAGATCGCATTGAACCTGTCTCAAACGTTGTATTCGGGCTTTGGTGGCTTTAACCTGAGCAGCGGCCTTAGCGCTCCGGGTTCTTTCGGTTTAGACCGCAATGCCCTTAAACTGAAACTGAATAAAAACAGCCATATGGCTGTTAATGATTTCAGCGGCGACATTACCTGCGGTCTGCACGTGGATACTACCTTTAGTGCAAGCATCACTGCTGATGGCGGTCAGGCAACGGTAGCCGGTTCTATCGGTTTCACTTTCAACTGTACCAATGGTACATTCTCAGGTTTTAATATGACCGATAACCTGAAAGTAACCGAAGCAACAGCCCAGGTGAACGGTACTTTCAACGTAGCCGAAAACCTGACATTAGCACAGGTAAATCCGGGTGTTGATACTTCAAATATTTCATTGAACGGTACTGCCAACTTTGCCGAAAATGCAAAACTGAATGGCAAAAGCGCTGTTATTTCATTCAACTATACCTTCAATAACGTGATTATTGACCAGGTAGGTAATCTTGTTAGCGGTTCAGCTAATTTCACCACCACTGGCAGCGGCGCACAAGGCACATGGAACTATACCGGTACAATCACCTTCTTAGGTAATGGTTCAGCCAAACTTGTTATCAACGGCGTAACCTACACGATCAACTTGCAAACGGGAACTGTAAGCTAATTCATAATTAATACATATACAGCATTTTAGAGGCCCTCTCCGGGTAAACCGGAGGGGGCTTTTTGTTTTTGGCACTTAGCTTCCTCACACCATCACGTCATTGCGAGGAACGAAGCAATCTCCGAACTGTACAGGTCATGGAGCACAATG
>JAFDZM010000103.1 GCA_018266915.1 Bacteroidota bacterium
AATCTACTCTTAACTCACATTGTTTTTATCCTATATGCAAACATAGGATGACAAAGAAAATCAAGGCATATAAGTAAGCCTCTTAGACTCCCCTTCCCAAAACAAGGAAGTCGGGTGAAAATGCAGCCACGAATGGCGGTACTCCTGGTAGGCTTGTATTTTAGCTAATCGTTTGCCCTTTTTTGCACCGGCAATACATAAACCATCCAAATCCCAGGTTGAGGCAGTTTCCTGGTCGGTCAGGCATTCGTCGGCACCTATTTTAAAGTTCAGTTCTTTACCATCAACATACCTGTTAAATGCATGGAAGGTGAGCTTATCATTTTCCAGCATAACGAGCAGGGGAGTGTTGCTGACATTATCGTTCACCACACGGATCTTTTCCAGTTTTCGCCAGTTATAAGCTTTTGGTTGCTTATCTATAATCAAACCAACATACCAGGACTTGCGCACCAATGAATCTTTATTCTTCATTAAAGAATCCTTATCCACGGGCTGTACGCGGTCGTAATTTCTCAGGTCGTTATAAGCGTCTACAAAATGGGTATCGGGTTGTAATATCAACGAACCAGGATGTTTATCAAGCCATGAACTGAGTGTGGCTTGTTCGTAGGTTATTTCTTTCAGTTTAGAACCGCTCATCGGCCCTGCTGCAGCCTCACCTGTAGCCTGGTACCACCAGGTGCCGCTGGTTTCGTCTTCAATAACAGCATTGTAATGCCTTGCCCCTACCAATCGGAAATTCTGCCGCACACCATTAATGATTGGACTATAAACTCTTCCCGAACGGCACATGGTACAATAGGTAACCAATACCGGCAGTTTACCTACATTATCCTGTATTTTATGGTGATAGCCCAGGTAATTCAGCGGATAGGCTTTGGCTACACCATCACTTACCACCCCCAATACAATATAGCTTTCGGGCACTTTGTTATCAATCGCGTTAGCAAACTTTACGTCGTAGGGCTCCTCAAACATCGCTGAGGCTTTATAGGCAATATCAGTCACATAAAAGCTGGCCAGGCCTAATACTAAGGCTGATCCTTTTACAATTTTTCCGCGGCGACTATTATTTCTAAAAAAGCTTACCAAGTACCAGATCAGCAATAAAACTCCTATAATCCGTAGCGGCAAAATCACTTTTTCAAGATAATAGCAAAGCTTTATGGCCTCCAGGTTCTGACTGCCGGGAAATGGCATCAACAAGTAAGCATGCAGCAAACCCGGGAAAAATAGCAGGAACATTCCTGCCCAGAATAAAGATGGCCTCGTATTCTTTTTCACATTTTCAATTTGTATTCGCCGGGTTAATTGGTTGAATTAGCTAATATATCAAATTATTACATAAATTATCAAATACATTGTTAATGTTACCGATTTGGTAACAAATTTGTATATTTGAACATAATGTGTGTTATAGCTGTCAAAACGTTAAAGGAATATGCAAAAGAATTTCACCAGGCTGAGCAGGCATTATATAGCTGGCATGATGAGGCCGTAGCTGCGGATTGGAATAATGCCGCTGAACTTAAGGCACAATACAAAAATGCATCGATAATAAATAGTAAGAGAGTAGTATTCAATATACATGGCAATAGTTACCGTTTGATTGTTGATATAGAATACCGATTAAAAATTGTATTTGTTGTATGGTTTGGAACTCATAAACAGTACGATAATATTGGTGTTAAAACGATAAGTTATGTTAAAACCAATTAAAACAGAAGAACAATATAATGAGGCCTTGGCCCAAGTATATGAGTTAATGCAAAAAGATATTCAACCCGATTCTGCAGAATCTGACGAGTTAGAAATATTAAGCATACTTGTTAGGGAATTTGAAACGGAGCATTATCCTATTCCTGCGCCTAATCCAATAGATGCAATTAAATTCAGGCTTGATCAGATGGGGTTATCCGAGAAAGAATTAGGCGAAATACTGGGTTACCGTTCAAGGAAATCAGAAATTCTCTCGGGAAAAAGAAAATTGAGCTTGACCATGATACGCAAATTAAATACTGTTCTTCATATCCCGGCTGAAGTTTTAATTCAGGCCTATTAACCAATTTTTACTTTCTACTTACTTTCATATAAATGTTGCAACATACTTTTGTATAATGACAGCTACAGAAAAAATGAAGGTCGAAATATGGTCGGATGTGATGTGTCCGTTCTGCTACATCGGCAAGCGTCGTTTTGAGGATGCTTTGGGGCAATTTGCACATAAGGATCAAATTGAAATTGAGTGGAAAAGCTTTCAGCTTAACCCTGATTTAAAGACAGACCCAACTATAAACATCAATGAATATTTAGCCGAGAAAAAAGGCTGGACGCTTGATTATGCCCAGCGCATGAATGACCATGTGACTGAAATGGCAGCACAGGTTGGTCTTACCTATGATTTCGACAAAGCTGTAGTTGCCAATAGTTTTAATGCACACAGGATTAGTCATTTAGCCAAAAAGCATAGCCTGGGTGATACGATGGAAGAGACATTATTTAATGCCTACTTCACCGAAGGCGAAAACATAGACGATAAAGAAACGCTTATCAAACTTGGTGTTTCTGTTGGCCTAAAAGCTGAAGATATAAAGCAGACGCTTGACAGTCATGATTTCGCAGATGCTGTAAAGCATGATATTGCCGAAGCACAATATTTAGGCATACAAGGCGTGCCATTTTTTGTAATGAACAATAAGTATGGCGTTTCAGGCGCACAGGCTGTTCCTGTTTTCGCAGAAACGCTGGAAAAGTCATTCACTGACTGGCAACTGGAAAATGGCAAACCCAAGCTTACCGTAATAGAAGGCGAAAGCTGTACTCCGGATGGTGATTGCGGTTAAATCATGCAAATCGCCAAACTACCCTATTTGTCAATGGTTGTAATTAAGTGCGCAAGGAATTAAATTGCGCATATATAAAATGTTGTTATCTTTGTAAAAGAGATACTTAGTGTAATTTTTACACCAATATTTACTGCCAATGGATTCAGCTTTGCATCAACCTGTTACAACATCTCGCCTGGCGCTTCGCATTGCCGTCGGAGCTATGTTTTTTATGGCTGGTTTATGCTTTGCAAGCTGGGCATCCCGTATACCGAGCATCCAGCAAACACTACATTTATCTGATGCCGGTTTGGGCGGTGTATTGCTTGCCATTCCTACCGGATTGATGTGTTCCCTTCCCTTTACGGGTTGGATCATCACCAAAATAGGCAGCCGCAAACTGCTCATCATCGCCATAAGTTTATATGCCTGCTTTCTTGTCGGATTAGGTGCTGCGCGAACCCCTGTAGAACTTATCGCCTGTTTGTGGTGCTTCGGTTTTGTGGGAAATGCAGCCAATATTGCCGTTAACACTCAGGCTGTACATGCTGAAAAAATGTATGCAAAGCCTATCATGGCCTCGTTTCACGGTATATGGAGCCTGGCCGGTTTCACCGGGGCTGGCATTGGTATATTCATGATCGGTCATAAAATCATTCCTTTTCATCATTTCATCGTTATACTGGTTTTGATTGTTATCGGTGTTATTTTTACTTCACGACAGCTGAATAATGACAGTGGACCAGTTAGTAAGGAAGAAGTGGTTGTACTCTCCATCCGTGATCGCCTGCGTACAATGGTACCACTGCTTAAATTGGGCATTATCGCTTTTTGTTCGATGATTTGTGAGGGGACGATGTTCGACTGGAGCGGCGTTTATTTCAAGAAAGTGATCCATGCAGAAAATGGCTGGATTGGTGCAGGGTACTTTTCATTTATGTGCTTTATGGCCTTAGGAAGATTTGTTGCCGACTGGTTCGCTGGCAAATTTGGGCTGAAACGCACACTGCAAATCAGTGGTACCTTAACCGCCATGGGGCTATTAGTATCGGTGATCTTTCCTTATTTGTGGCCTTCGATTTTCGCATTTATGCTGGTAGGTATTGGCGTATCATCAGTAGTCCCGATGATCTATAGCTCTGCAGGAAAAACAGCTACGATGTCTCCCGGTGTGGCATTGACTGCGGTGTCTACAATCGGTTTTTCCGGGTTTATGATCGGCCCACCATTGATCGGTTTCATTGCTGGTATAGCGACTTTAAGGGCATCCTTCCTGTTGATCGCCTGCATGGGTATGTGTGTGGCTATTATTTCGAGCAAAGCCCGGTTGGATTGATTTAAGATATATTCAAGCTTTTTAAACCGCTTTCAGTTTTGCAGCCACTTTACCAATAGTGAGCCCTTGTACGACAATGGAAAATATCACAATTATGTAAGTAATAAGCACCAGCTCATCACGGTGCATATTTTGAGGCAAAGAAAGCGCCATAGCCACTGATAAGCCACCCCGCAAACCACCCCAAACTAATATTGCCACAGCATTTTTCTCAAATTTTATTTTGAACCGCATCAGCATCACCGGGAAGTAAACCGACACCCAACGCGACAGCAAAACAACAAGGATCATGGCAAAACCAACGTAAACTATGGTTGGGTACATTTTTACCTGGAGAATTTGCACGCCGATAAGCAGAAACAATATGGCATTAAATATTTCATCTATCAGGTCCCAGAATTTTCCAAGGTAATCCCATGAAGCTTGGGAAAGAGCGATACCTCTAACCTTTGAGCCAATAATGATGCCTGTAACAATTATTGCCAGGGGCGCTGAGAGATGCAGGTGATCTGCAATATTGTAACCGAGAGTAACTGTTGCCAAAGTAATCAATACCTCAACACGGTAATTGGCTATCGATTTAATAAAAAAGTAAGCGACATAACCCATGATAGCACCAAATAGGATACCCCCACCGGCTTCTTTCAGAAAAAGCAGAACAGCATCAGTAGCTGAAAAGCCGCCTCCTTTTCCTGTAGCTACCTCAAAAATCGTCAGGAAAACTACTACACCTACCCCATCATTAAACAGGGACTCTCCGGTGATTTTCAGTTCAAGGGATTTGGGGATACCGGCTCGTTTCAATATGGCCATTACAGCAATAGGATCAGTTGGCGACAGCAATGCACCGAATAGCAGACAGTCGACGTAAGGTATTTGTACATTAAATAGCTGAAAAAGATAATACGACAGTACACTCACCAAAAAAGTTGATATAAATACACCAATTGTAGCTAAAATCATCACAGGCCAAAACTCGCGTTTCAATTTATCGGCATCGATATGAATAGCTCCGGCAAACAGCAGGAAGCTGAGCATGATCTTTAACAGCACCTGGCCGAAGTCAATATTTGCGACAATTTCATGTGCCCGTTCAGAAAAAGAAGGGAATATGCTGCCAAGAATAACAATGAACATGGACGAGAACAAAGCCAGTACCATAATACCGATAGTTGGCGGCCATTTTATCCACCGGTCGTTTACATATGCAAACAAAGCCGCCAATGCTATAATAATAGATATGATCTGGTAAGTTGCCATGAGAGACCTGATGGTGGTAAACGCCCCTAAAATACAGTTTTGAGCGTTCAGTTTCTAAAGGTTGTAGTTGTTGTGTGGCTATAAAGGTTGAAAATGTGAAACTCATATTCAGATTGAACCTTTACAACCTTTTAAACCCTTACAAACTATCTACCATCCATCAACTTACCATAAACCGCTAACGGTGTCAATCGGTTTTGGAACATGGTTTTAGGACTGGCATAAAACTGTTTAAAGTCGCCGGCACTCAGCTGACCGGGATAGGGTACGTAATGGTGATGTGTGTTAGCATTGCGCCACAACAGCAAGTAGGATGTTTTGTATTTTGAAATGACGGGCAACAGCGTTTTTGTCCACCAATCAGCCGAAGGGATGCCTTCATAACCTGTTTCGGCAAGGCATGCCAGCTTATGGTGTTTAGCAGCGATGATATCGAGCAACCCTAATCGCAGGTTCAGATTCCATTGATAATCGCGTATGCTTTGGTAACAGTAATTATCAAAGCCGATAAAATCTACATAATTATCGCCGGGGTAGCGGTTCATAAATTCAGCTTCAGTGTTGAAATCAGCCACAGAGAACACAATGAGCAAATTATGCAGCTTTTTAGTATTGCGCAGGTAATCGATAGTGAATTGCCATAGGGCTTTAAAATCTTCTGCTGATGAGGTGTTTTTACACCACCAAAACCAGTTGCCCGTTAGCTCGTGGAACGGCCTGTATAAAATAGGAATAGGCTCTCCATCCGGTCCTTTTAAACTTTTGAGGTATTTAGCAGCCTTATCGAGGTTGTTCACATAATCCTGGTGATGGCTTCCTCCGGGAATTAGTTCTTTCACCGTTTGCATAGTAGTGTCCCAGGCTGTTTTACCGTTTGCCGGGTTATCCATGTGCCAGCAAAAGCTATTGATGCCACCGCGGGCATATGCCTGTTGCACCAGTTTCTTTTGCAGCTTGAAAGGTATGCCGTTGATATCATGGATACTGTCATGCTCTATTTTTGCCAGGTCCCAGCCGTATACCGCAGGGTAATCTCCGGTAACACTTTTTATATCTGAGCGATTTGGGTCGAATTTCCATCCCACACCATAAGCCAGATCATCATGATGACCAAGCATTATCCCCGCTCCCACCAAACGCTGCATACTGCTGAAAAGCCACCGGGTTTCTTTGGTGGCCTGCTTATCGCAGGGCGAGTAGGTTTGAGCATGAGCGAATGATATGCATAAGATCAGGACTAAACTACAGAGGTATTTCATATCTAAAAACCAATTATGTCATTGCCTTTAGATTAGCTTCAACAAAATAATAGGGGTTATTATTATT
>JAFDZM010000104.1 GCA_018266915.1 Bacteroidota bacterium
GCGCTCTTTTTTAAGACATAAAAAATGGCCGGAATTTCTTCCGACCATTCGTGGCTTGTGGCCGGTCTTATTTATGTCGATAAAAATCAATCTTTAATTATTTTGTTGCAGCTTGGAAATAGAACGCTGCATTTGTGCCATCATGCTTGTCAGACTTTCCATAGTTGGTTCCGGGGTTGGTTCAGGAAGATGGGTTGAAATATAGGCTTTGGCTTTCCATATTTCCAGGATATCTTCACCGTTAATTTCATATGGCTCGTAAACCGGGTTATCTGATACTAATTTTAGTTTTTTCTGCTCTTTAAATTTGCCGTTCACGCGTTTATATACTACACCCTCAGATTTTGATACGATAACATAGGTATCTCCTGATTTGATGTCTCCCCAGTTTTCAAGGTATTCGCCCACGATGATAGTGCCAGATACAAGCGGCAGCATTGAATCACCCTTGATCTCAAAAGCCCGGTAGGTACCTTGCTTAAACATCGGCAGGTAGAACTTAGGCAAGGCCGCTACATATTCCGGATCCGCATAGCCATTTAAATACCCTGCACTTGCCTTTAATGGCACCATCTCGATGTTCTCATTATCGTCCTTATCTACCGATATACTTAATATGCGCAGGTTGGCCGGATCGCCTTTGGGTTTTGGAGCCCATTTTTCATTTATGGTCTCATTTATAAAATCATCTACGGTGACGTCAAAGAACGATGCTATTATTTTTAGCAAATCGTACTTTGGTTCTGCTCTTTCTTCCTCATAGGCACCTACAAGCGACCTTTTTATACCTATCTGGTCTGCAAACTGTTGTTGAGTGAGGCCCTTCTTTTTTCTGAGGAATTTAATATTTGATGAAATTATTGACATAAAATTTGCAATTGCTAAAATTATTAGTATTTTTATGCTCATAAAATTAGTAAATATTTTTTAACCCGCAAATTTTTATTTAGATGAAACGCTTTATTTATATCATAACTGACAGAAACAGAAACAATTTACATGTTGGATTATGTTCAGATATTTTAAAAACGCTGAATTTTTACCGCGAAATGCCGACCTTATTTTTCGATACTGCCCAACAGCTAAATCGTTTAGTATACTTTGAAGAGATCAATACGGAAGAGCAGGCGATGGAGCGTTTTAAATATGTAAGCACATTTACCCGCCCGCAAAAAGAAAAGATGATCAGATCTGTAAACCCTGATTGGGTAGACCTGACCATCGGATTAAATTTTGAGCACAATACCCGTTCAAGATCAATGATCCGTCCGTCTATCAGTGCTGCGCGTAAGATGGTTACTTTTTAATGAATTTGAGTGCACCGGAGTTCATGCAATAGCGTTTGCCACCGCGATCTGCAGGACCGTCATCGAAAACATGCCCCAAGTGTAAGCCTGTGCTTTTTTCTATAACTTCGTCGCGTACCATACCGAAGCTGTTGTCTTTTACTATTTCAACTTTGCTGGGATCAACCGGTTTTACAAAGCTTGGCCAGCCGGTATGGCTGTCGTATTTGTCATCCGAGCTGAATAAAACTTGACCTGTAGCAGCGCTGACATAGACACCTTTTTCGTGGTTGTTCCAATAGGCATTTTTATAAGGTGTTTCGGTGCCGCTTTCCACCATAATTTCATATTGGTTGGGAGTAAGGATTTTTTTCCATTCTGAGGCAGGTTTACTTAATTTTCTTTTAGCCTGGGACATGCCATTTAATGTGCCGAACAGAAATAAAGCACTGGCTGTGATTGCAAACAGGATTATCTTTTTCATACTCGAATTACGAAAACCACTTCAGTGCGGTTTGCTGTTTACCTGTAATTACTGCGTAAATTTTGGCAGCAATACTTGTGTCACTACAAACAGTACGCCGTTACTCTGTTGTATATCCAAACGGCTCACTACACTTTGTCCTCCATTCTCATCCGTCAGCACAATATTTCTGTTTTCATTAATCTTTGCTGTTAATGTCCGTCCGGATAGGGTTGTAAAGATAGCTTGTCCATTACCGGCTTTTATTTGTTTTTCAATGTCTTTTGATGTGATCTTTCCGGCCACTGCATGGTATTTAATCAGCAGGAGTAAGTCAGATTTATGAGTTGGTAACAACAATGTATCAAGTGTTCCTGCTGGTAGTTTGCCAAATGCTTTATTATCAGGTGCAAAAACTGTAATAGGATTACCGTTAAAAGTATTGGTAGTATCCGCCAGGATTATAGAAGTCAGCGTTGAGAAATTAGGTGATGTAGAAATATTCTCTTGTATAGTCTTCAAAGGGTTCATTAATGATCCGTCAATATTCCTTGTTTTAGCAGGTTTGTTGGCTGTCGAATCAGCTTTTTGAGCAAAAGTAAGTGAACTGCTGAAGGCTAAAAGAAGAAACAGAAATAACTTGTTCATTATAATTTTTGTATGCTTAACTATTGAGACTAAAATAGGTTTTAAATAAAAAACGTCCCGATAATCATGGGACGTTTCCTGTAATATCTTCAATTACCATCCAGGAGTAAACCCTAAACCAAATACCGGTTTGCTGATATCGGTACGATTAAATGGCCATGCAAAGTAAGGCTCCAATACAAAGTAACCAAACAGGTTGACACGCATAGAAACGCCCGCACTTAATGCCGGCACCCTTTGATTAGCATTATAAACAGGATTTAAAATCGGGTTGCCATTTTTATCTAAAATCGGGTTGCCGTTTGCGTCTTTAGCTGGTGTGTAACCAACTAAGTCAGGGCTCGATTGGAATTTTATTTGATCGCCTTTATTCCATGCTAAACCAGCATCGAAAAATAAGTTAAGTTCAGTAAAGAAGAACTTGGATTTGATCTGTGATAGCTTCTCAGGACCGGTGAATGGTAACCTCACTTCAAAGTTGGCTACGGCTATCCTGTCGCCGGAAAGTTGGTCAGGGGTGAAGCCGTTAGTGGGCGTCTTATTACTGTTATTATAAAACGTTTGTGCTTCGTAACCTCTGATATAGAAGGGATAGCCCACATATAAAGGATACAAACCATCAACTCCGCCAAATCGTCCATAGCCATATAACCTTGCGGCAAATGTGACGGGTTTGACCCTAAGATATTCACGCAGGTCAATTGTCGGAGCGAAGAAATGATAAGTACCGAAATCATATTCCGCTTCCAAACGATAACGGAAACCAGTTAACGGAGAGGCAACCCCAAAGAATGAATTGTCGCCCACCAAAGCGGTATTTACCTGGAACAAGGTAAAAGGATTTAGTTGAGCATTATTCGTTGGGTCTTTATTGTAATCTGCATTAGAGATGTGCTGATGCTGGTAATCACTTAACACATTTCCGAGCGTATCGTAATAGGTACTATAACGGTCAACACGATAACCGTAATGCGATATACCTGTGCCGAATTCTATACGGTTGACTTTAGATAGCGGATAGGATGTAAATACATTGGCCTGATCCTCAAAAATGCGGATGATATCGTACCTTTCCTGGTAAGCCGGAACAGTGGTAGTGCTATTGATCTGATAGGTTGTTGGTACTATGCTGTAATTGGCAAATTGGTAGGGGATATGCGATACTCCCACACCAAAGTTCCAGCGTCCCTGTTGGTTAATGTAAATAAACTGACCGCCAAAGTCATACACCTGGCCATTGATGTCCAAGCCGCCGTAAATCAGGTTATGACCCAAAATATCACTAAACACACCCTGAACACCGCTTGAAAATCCCGCACCAAACTGGCTCACTGATGCACCTACGCCACTGCTTGCCAGGTAATCCAGCTTAAACATCGGTTTATATGGGACCTGCTTAATAGAGTCGGTAGGAATTTTCTTATAAGCCAGGTAATTATTCAGGTTTGAATTGATCAGATCGACACCTACTGAACCAAATGGCGGTAACATTGCTGCATCAAAATTCAGTGCCTGCTTATCAACTTCTTTTGGTGTAAAGTCTGATGCTTTGGCATTATACAAAAAGTATTTCTGCGCAAAATAGTAGGAGTAAACAATGTCGTCATTGTTAGATATGCTTATTGCAGGCGAGTATTCGGTAATACCGCAGATGCCTGTGAACAGATCGGTCATTTGTTCCACCTGTCCTGTTGCCAGGGTATAACGGTACATATTGCGGAAACCATCCCGGTTTGACAGGAAGTATATCTTCTTACCGTCAGCTGAATATTGAGGGTCTAAGTTGTTAGCACCGTCAAACACATTAATATTGGCAATTTGACCGGTAGCAAGATCTAATTCAGCCAGGTTAAAGGTGATATCCTGTGATAGCGACTTATCATAGGTAGTGCGGTCACTGGTAAAAATGATCCTTCTTCCATCTCTCGAAAATGATGGTTGGTAATCAGAGAACTTATCATTGGTAAGCTGTGTAACCTTTTTTGTATCAAAGTTATACATGTACAGGTCACTTTGTCCGTCCGCCATTCCCTGTACAACAATGTTTTTCCCGTCCGGAGACCAGCTCAGGTTACTGAACTGTTCCGCCTTTTCCATCGAAATATTGTCTACAACGCTTCCGCTTGGAATATCTACGATCAACATCCTGTTGCGGCCGTGACTGAAAACGCTGAAGGCAAACTTCTTGCTATCCGGCGACCAGGTTCCTGCCGATTCTATAAAGTTAAATTCGTCAATATGCGTGTTGGATATCTTACTCGTCAGCTTTTTTATGACTCGCCCGGTGTGTGCATCCGCGAGATAGAGATCAATCGTGAACAAATCCTTCTCCGATAGAAATGCCAAATAATTACCATCGGGACTGATAGCAGGAGCTACGTTCAATTCCCCTGAGTTTTTATTATCGATCAGCTTCTTACCAACAGGTTTTTGCACCGTATCTTTTAATAATGGTTTGTAAGCTGTTTCGATAGAGCTTTTCCAGAGGTTGGATAAGGTTTTATCATCGTATCCAAACGTTCGTCTTATACCGTATTCCAAACCAAAGCGGGCCGTATTTTTAAAGAAAGGCACTATGATGGTATCTCCATAAGTCGAGCCAATGTATGACCAGAAAGCCTCACCATAACGATAGGGGAAATACTTGTTTGTTTCTGTCAGGTCTCGTATGGTAGGTATGTTTTTGTTCAAATAAGCATCCCTGATCCACATAGCTGTATAAGCATCCTTTTTCCCGATGGATAGATACTCGGCCATCCCTTCTATCATCCACAATGGTATATTGTTGATGTTTTCATACATCGCTGAGTCACGGCTTAGTAAAGCATGGTATTGAAATGCGTGCACCAATTCGTGACCGATAACGTGACGGGTTGTCTGATTAGTTTCCATCATTGGCATTACCACGCGATTTTTTAAGCCTTCGGTAACACCACCGGTTCCTACGCCAATTTCGCCATCAATGGCTGTGGTTTGCTGGAAGTCCGGATGATCGGCATAAAGAATAATAGGGTTTGGCTTTCTAAACGTATCCCTGAAAACCTGCTGGTGAATAGTATACCAAAGCTCACTCTCCTGTGCAAAGCGCTTAATGGTACTGTCGTTTTTAATATAGTAGTAGATCTCGAAATGCGGGGTTTTATAAACCTTGAATTTCAGGTTCTTATAACGCACCTTGTTTTGTCCGAAATACTGTGCTTTGGCATCCTGACTAATAGCCAGGGTTCCTATAATACACAATAGGGCTACAGCATATCTTTTAAACCAGGCAAAGGTTGGGTATAGTTTATTCATAGATTTTATGAGCTTAGAGCTAAAAGCCTAAAGCTTAAAGCTAAAAATTCTTTATTAATTTATTCCTATTTATATTTCGACATTACCTTCGCGTTTTCGCCTTTCACCTTTACGCTTTCAGCCTTAAGCTCCAATTATCTGTTTTGCTGATCAGGCGTTTTATTTTCAGGGTTTTCCTCCTGATTACGCATGTCATCCAATTGTGCCGAGTCAATTTTCGGCCCATTCAAACTATCTGTTTGCAAAGTGTCAACCTCTACGCGTGGCGATGGGCAGTTATACTCCTTAGTGATCTTTGTCCATGGTTTCGGGAACGGCCCGTAAGTATATCCTGATTTAGGATCAGCATAAACCTTTTCCATAAACCTTGCAAAGATCGGTAATGCCGTATGCGAACCTTCGCCCGTTTCAGAGCTGTTAAAATGTACGCTGCGGTCATCACAACCAACCCAAACGCCAGTCACCAGGTCTTTGGTAATGCCCATATACCAGCCGTCAACATATTTTGACGAGGTGCCGGTTTTGCCGCCAATCTGGTTGTTGTCTTTCTTCCACAGGCCCGGATATTCCCACAAAGCCTGTGAGGTGCCACCTGGTTCTTCCATACCACCCCTGAACATATATAGCATCAGCCAGGCTGTTTCATCGCTCAACACCTTCTCCGTTTTTGGCTTAAATTCAGCCAGTGTGTTATTATCCTGATCAGTTATTTTACTTACGAGGATAGGATCAATACGGTTGCCCTTGTTCAGGAACGTGCTGTAGGCACGAACCATTTCATATACCGATACATCGTTCGTTCCTAATGAAACAGAAGGAACAGATTTTAAAGGACTCTCGATACCGCATTTGTGTGCATACTGCACTATTTTATCCCAACCTACTTTTTCTGTTACTTGTGCGGTGATCGAGTTCACCGATTTGCCCATTGCCCAGCGTAGCGACATATCCATGTAAGTGAAATGGAAGTCGGCATTTTGCGGGGCCCAAACATCGGGCTTACCGTTATCCATAAAGTTGATAGATACCGGCTTATCGGTAAACTTATCGCATGGGGTAAAGCCGTTGTCCAGCGCGGTTACATAGGCAAAAGGCTTAAAGGTTGAACCTGCCTGACGTTTGGCCTGGTTTACGTGGTCGTAATTAAAGTAACGATGATTGATGCCACCAACCCAAACCTTTATTTTTCCGGTTGATGGCTCGATGGTCATCATGCCGGTATTTAATATTTTAGCATAATATTTTATTGAGTCGACACTCGAAAACATGGTGTCGCGGTCGCCATTCCACGAGAAGATAGTCATCTTCTTTTTCTTCCCAAAATATTGGTTTATTAGGGTAGTATCGCCATGATACTGCTGTTGAAGTACTTTATAAACAGGCAAACGCTGTTCGGATTTTTGAACGAAGTCAGCAATGATATTGCCATCCAGGTCGCGCCATGGTATTTTGTTGCCCCACAGGTTATAAAAACGCTTTTGAAGCATCTTCATCTTTTCTTCTACCGCTTCTTCTGCATACTGCTGTAAACGCGAATCGATGGTAGTGTATACCTTAAGGCCATCCTCATACAGGTTATAGCCGTTATCCTTGCACCATTTATCCAGCCATTTTTCTACTGCACGGCGAATGTAAGAATCACCCTGCCATTCGTTGTCAATATAACTCAGGTCGAGTTTTAATGGCTGTTTAATATCAGCATCATACTCCGCTTTGGTGATATACTCATATTTCTCCATTTGCCCCAATACGATATTACGTCGTTCCAGGCTTTTTGCCGGGTTTTTTATCGGGTTATAGGTTGATGTCGCCTTAAGCATTCCGATCAGCACCCCTGCTTGCGGCGCATTTACCTTATCAGGAGTTACATTAAAATATTTAAGTGATGCTGCCTGTATACCAAAAGTGTTGTTGCCAAACGGCACGGTATTGAAGTAAAGCGTCAATATTTCATTTTTGCTATAGTTACGCTCGATCTGGAAAGCGGTAAACCATTCCTTCACTTTAGAAACGATAGTGCGGATAATAGGCACATGACTTGCAAGTCCCTGCGATTTCTTTTTACGGGTTGAGAACAGGTTTTTGGCCAATTGCTGGGTAATGGTACTGCCGCCACGTTTATCGCCTTTAGCGGTAGATAGCATACTGGTGAAGAAAGAATAAAAATCGACACCGCCATGTTTGTAGAAACGCACATCCTCAGTAGCTACCAGCGCATTAACCAGATTGGGGGAGATGCTTTTAAAATCTACCGGGGTACGGTTTTCTTTGGAATAACGGCCAATCAGCTTACCATCAGCATAATAAACCTCTGATGAGATAGATAATTCCGGGTTTTTTATATCATGTATGGTGGGCGAATAACCAAAAAGCCAGAGGAAATTTAGTTCAATAGCGCAGAAGAAGATGATAACAAAATAGATAAATATAACGAAGTACCTGAGGAACCTGTTTTTTATACGTCTGAACATTCGGTAAAGATGGTAAAATTATGGCGCTAAATTTAATGAGTGCCGGGCAAATATAACTAACGCAAATTAACGGGTTAAATTTTAAACTAACTTAGTACAAATACAGTTGTACAGATATAATCCTTATATGAAACATTTTATTGATCATTTTAAAATCTCCGAAGGGCGGAATTTCTCTCTCAAAGACTTTGACACTACCTATACTGCCGGGTATAAAAAGGAAGATGCAGATAAGATTTTGGAAGAACTGATAAAAAAGACCGCCACTATACAAGAGGAATTATATGCAGATAAGCAATATTCGTTGTTAATCATTTTCCAGGCAATGGATGCGGCGGGTAAGGATAGTGCGATAGCGCACACCATGTCGGGGCTTAACCCGCAAGGCTGCCAGGTATTCAGCTTTAAGCAGCCCAACAGCGAAGAGTATGCCCATGATTTTTTATGGAGACATTATAAAGCACTGCCCGAGGGGGGCCGCATAGGTATCCACAACCGGTCGCATTATGAAAATGTGCTGATCACCAGGGTTCACCCCGAGCTTGTTTTGAACGAGAATATACCCGGCATCAATAGCGTAAAGAAGATTACTGATGACTTTTGGCAGCAGCGTTATCAAAGCATCAGGAACTTTGAAAACCATCTGCACAATAATGGCACCGTCATCGTTAAGTTTTTCCTGAACGTATCCAAAGATGAACAAAAGGAGCGTTTTATAAAACGTATCGACGACCCGGAGAAAAACTGGAAATTCTCTGCCGCCGACGTTAAGGAAAGAGAATTTTGGGACGATTACATGAAAGCCTATGAAAAGGCCATAAAAGAAACCGCCACCCCCGAAAATCCCTGGTACGTTATCCCTGCCGATAAAAAATGGTTCACCCGTATTGCCATTTCCGAGATCATATTGCACACCATTGAGGAATTGAAACTGAAATACCCCGTATTGCCCAAAGCAGAGAAAGATGAATTGCAGAAGATGAAGGCGGTGCTGGAGAAGGAGTGAGGTTGTCATTAGTCATTAGTCATTGGTCATTAGTTGATTGGAACCTAATGAGTTTTTGCAACCAACAAAAATACCGTCATGCTGAACTTGTTTCAGCACCCCATCATAAAGGTCTGCGATAAACAAGTCTGCTACATACAAATCGCAGACCAAGCAAGCGTCGCCTGTCCTGTGGGTTCCCGATCCGCTAGCTAGCGGACGGGATGACGTGATTGTTGTTTTGTTCCGTTCTTTATTTTGTGTAACAGGTAGTGCGAACACCGCAAGCGAGGACGCTTCCGGGAGCGTTAGATTAAACTTGCCACATTGAATAGTTTTCTACTAATCTTGGGATAGAAATATATGCAACATTATTGATATGTACAGACTGACTATAAGCACGATTGGATTCGTCTTTAAATTTCACATTTAAAATACCAACACCATCAGTTTGATTATTTTCTTCTGAATTTTCAGTAAATATTACTCTCATTTCAAAACCGACATGCCATTCACTTTGGACTAATACATTTGGCTGAACATTGTATCTGCCGCCGCTCGTATATTCGATCAGCACCTCGAAAGCTATAGCGTTGTCTAAATATAAATCGATATAATGAGGATTAAAAAGCATTCCGTTTATCGCTCTTAGCTTAAAATAGGGCCGAATTTCCCGCCTATCTTTTTCCATCGCCAAGTTATTCAATACCTTTTGGTCTAGGTTTATCTGTCTTTGCTCTTCATTAATTTCTTTTTGTGAATTAAAAGTTTTTACCACGTATAAAACACCAAAAAATGTAATGATGAGAGAAATGAATGAAAATATTAATTGCAAATATGTCACCCAATCGTCTTTAATACTTACAGATATTGTTAAAACCTCCATTGTGAAATAAATTAAACAAATTCATTAACTCGAAGCCCCGCCGATTAAGAGACGCCAACAAGCAAGGACTACAAATAAAGACCCTTCTCTTTTAGCTTATTGAAAATATCATCTGCGGTCTTATCCCCATCTATTTCATAATAATTAGCAACCGGTACTTTGGAATGAGATTGACAGATAGATTCAGATTCTTCCATTAAGTTTCCAATTACATTAATCAGAGTTGGTCTATCTTGTTCCACCGTAGTAGGACTCAGAAGAAACGTCCGCTCAGCGGAGTAGTCTAATAGTTTATCATTATTGCGACTATTGATTACGTTAATATCGTAAGTCAAGCATAAAAAATGCCCCCTTTCATCTTTACCCCAAGCATAACGTATAGTATTATGCTTTTTCATAAAAATCCCGTTGTGTAATAATCCATCATTAGACCCGAATCGAATGACTTTGAGGCCTGTGCCAAATGCAAACATGTGATTTTAAGTTTGTCCTTAGATACTAAGGGATTTTCATGCAGTTACTTTGTAAATTATTAACGCAGAATAACGAGTGCTGTCTCTGCCATCTATTACTGTCGAAAACTTTATATCGATTAAATCTTCCGGAGCAATATGTTGAACTTCTTGATTTAGATCCTCTTTAAATCCATCTTTGTCAAACCGTGAAATAAGTTTTGTAATAATTTGTTTTTTCATGCCTTTATATGTTGAATTAATTTTTACATCATCACCCTTTAAAAACGTGCCAACGGTAATAATCATAGCAAGAGGTGAATTATACGCTAATTATCAGTCAATTAGACAGCTTAACTGACAATCCTATAGCTTGCTTAACCTTGAGTTTACAACGTTATGCCAGCATGACAGTAAAATGACATTATCAAAGAAAAATTTTCCGCCTTATAATCAATATCTTAAGAATAATACACACAGATTTTTCTTGACAAATAAAAAATTATCTTTACCTTTGTAATGAACATCACCCTCTAAGACTGTTCAGTCAATCACTCGTTCTGTTTCGTTCTATATTTTGTTTCACTCCTTAAAGAACGAAACAACACAATCAAAGCTAAAATCAAAAAGACCAAAGCCTAAAGCTTTTAGCTTTCACCTTTATGCTTTCATCTAATTAAAGCCTTTATAGTATATAAATGGCTATAGGAGGGATATTTTCTTATTTGCCTTGCAAATACTCACTTCAATGTTTGCATAGTTCGATAATCAACTACTGCTCAATCATTCACTAACTCACTCATTCACTAACTCACTAATTCAAAAATATGAATCTAAACCACAACCAATCTGCTACCAATGGCAGCTACTCTCAAACTGTCTCTACATCAACCTATGATCCAGAAGTATTTATTGATGATGAGGAATTATTCACTATTCGCACTGCTAATACATGGCTACAGAATGCGAATAAACGTCCGGTACCAAAAATGCTTTTTGGCCAACTATGGTATGAAGGCGAACTTTGTATATTATTTGCTGATAGCAATTTGGGTAAATCCATCCTTGCGGTACAGATGGCTCATGGTATCAGCGTTGGTAACCACATGCATCCATTTGCTTGTGAAGCTGAACCGCAGCCTGTGCTATACTTCGATTTCGAGTTGACTGAAAAGCAGTTTGAAGCAAGGTATTCGGTAGAGTTTGCGGATCACTACCAGTTTAGCAATAACTTCTACCGTGCTGAAATGAACCCTGACAGCGATATGCCTGATGGCTTTAAGGATTTTGACGAATACCTGAGTGCCTGTGTTGAACGGTCGATAGTGCAAACCGGCAGCAAGGTATTGGTGATTGACAACCTTACCTACTTACGTGGTACAAATGAAAAGGCAAAAGATGCATTGCCATTGATGAAGCATTTGAAAGCATTGAAAACCCGTTATGGCCTAAGCATATTAGCACTGGCACATACACCAAAACGTGACATGAGTTTAGAGTTAACCCGCAATGACCTGCAAGGCAGTAAAATGCTGATGAACTTTTGTGATAGTGCATTTGCCATTGGCGAGAGTGTAGTAGCCGAAAATATGCGTTACCTGAAGCAAATAAAGCAACGTAATACCAGGGAGGTATACGGCAGTAACAATGTTTGCGTATGCGAAGTGAATAAGCCTGCAAACTTTTTGCAATATGAGTTTTTGGGTTACGGCATTGAAGCCGATCATTTGCGAAAACCTAAACGCACCTCTAACACCTACAGCGAGTATACCGACCAGGTAATTGCACTGCATGAAGAAGGTAAATCCCTAAGGCAGATAGGCGCTCAACTGGGTATCTCGTACTCAAAAGTAAACCGCGTTATTAACGCAGCTCAAGCGAATTCTTAACCCGGTTCTGTTTCGTTCTTTATTTTGTTTCACTCCTTAGCGAACGGAACAGAATACTATACAACCACGTCATCCCGTCCGCTGGTTAGCGGATCGGGCCCCCGCAGGACAGGTCGACGCCATGCTGTAAACTTAGCATGATGTATACTTAGCGAGTGGGGTGCTGAAACAAGTTCAGCATGACATAGCTTATTAATTCCCTTGCCTATCCTTCTTCATGAACCACCGTTACACCCTTGAACCTTATACCGGCATTGACAGCCGCTATGCATGTCCAAACTGCAACCATCGCCACCGGTTTACGCGCTATATTGATACCCTGACCAATAAGCCGCTTGCAGATCACGTCGGTAAATGTGACCGGGTTGATAGTTGCGGTTATCATGTTACGCCTCGTGACTTTTTTGCACAGAACCCTCGCGCCATGCTCCGGGTGCCTCAGCATGACACCCGGTCTTTTGACACGCTGCCCCGAAAGTATGTGGATGATACTGCAAAAGAATACGAACGCAACAACTTTGTTCAGTTCCTGATAACACTTTTTGGAGCGCATACGGCTATCATTTTAGCCGACAAGTACAAAATAGGCACATCCAAACACTGGCCGGGGGCAACTATCTTTTGGCAGATCGATGTGAACGACCGCGTCCGCACCGGGAAAATAATGTTATACAACCGGACGGACGGACACCGGGTGAAGGTGCCGTTTAATCATATTGCCTGGGTGCACTCTGTTTTAATGCGGAATGCGGAAGGTCAAATGCAAAATGAAAAAAAGGAAGAAAATTCCGCAATCGGTATTCCGACTTCCGACTTCAAATTAAAACAATGTTTCTTCGGTGAACACCTGCTTAACACCGATCCTTTCAAAATCATGGCGATAGTTGAAAGCGAAAAGACGGCAGTGATATGCAGCTTCTTTTATCCAAAATACATTTGGCTGGCATGCGGCAGTTTGGAAGGGTTGAATTATGACAAATGCAAGGTGCTGAAAGAGCGTGAAGTGATCTTGTTCCCGGATGTGAACGGTTATGATAAATGGAAAAAGAAGGCCCGTGAAATGAACCTGCGTTTCCCGGCAGCAAGGTTCAGGGTGAACAATGTGTTAGAACGAACAGCAACCGAAGAGGAACGCTCCAAAGGTATTGATATGGCCGACCGATGGATAGAACAATTAGCCAATGGGAAATTGAAAAGGAGTGGGGCTTGAGGTAGTTACGGACGGACAAAACAAAAAGGCACCCCGATATCCAGAGCGCCTTTATTATAATGTCTTGAATATTTAACTCAAATACCTTTAAACAAGGTTTGTGCTTTATCGCCAATAAAGGGGATAGGTTTCTTTTCGCCGTTAATTGCGCCGATGAACCCGATAAGCCAAAGTACGATAAATGCCAGCCTGATAATCCAGTTTATGCCTACAAGTCCAAACCAGCCTCCTGCAAAGCCGCCGCTGGCAACAGAAGAAAAGAATATGGCTGCGAAGATCATCCCCAATATCCATGAAACCAGGAATGAAACAATGTGTAATAATAGCGTTTGCCTGAGCTGATAGCTGCCCAATTCGGTTTTGTTGCTTTGATGCATGCCAAAATAAGCGATCAGCCAGCCGATAATAGTGATGTAGCTGATAATGCCGACATTTTTCCCGTTGTCGGTAGTTGAAAGGTTGTTGTTTGGTTCCATTTGATAACGAGTTCTTTAGGTTTGTTTACTTATAGTAAAATTAAACTAATTATCCTGAAATATCCAAATTATTCTTTTTTGAGATGAAAGCAGAAAGTCCAAAGCTGAAAAGCCTTTTGACTTCTTGGCTTTTTGCTTTGGGCTTTCTGCTTTACGCTTACTCAATGGTTATCTCATCAGCGAAAATATAAGATGGCTGCCCTTTGCTTTCGTGCCAGTCGGGCAGGGGGCCATATTGTTTTGCTACAACTTTAACATACCTGGCTTTTACTTTCAGATCAGCTTTAAACTCCTGTGTCTGCGCCTTTGTGTCTTTGACGTCAATTTTATTGTTTACAGTGGCGGCCAGTTTGAAGTTTTGGTTGTCGTCAGATACCCAATATTCCACCGCTTTCGGAAACACGATCCACGAACCAACATCCTGCAAAGTGCCAAGTGATGCCGATTTAATGTCTTTTGATTGTCCCATATCAACCACAGCAATCAAATCACTACCCTGAAAACCCTGCCAGTGGCCTGTTTTCCAGTTAGATGTACCTTTGAGGCCATCTATCAGGCTTTCGTCGCCTTCGGCAGAATAGGCCGGCAAATATTTAGTAAGCAGTGATAATTTGATGTCATCTCTTATTTTATGGAAGGTGCCTTCATCAACAAAACTTTGCTTATCATCTTTTACAGCAATGGCTTTAACAGTGGTTGTGGCCGATATAGTAATTGGTTTGGTGTATAGGGTAGAAGATGTGCTTGGCGTCGACCCATCCAGTGTGTAATAGATTTTTGCATCCTTGTCATAGCAATTGATGGTCATATCAAAAGGCTTTTTGAAGGTTGGCGATGTATTTAAAAAGTATGGATTGGAAACAATCAGGTCATCAGAAATTTTTGATACCGGCTTTTCCAGGCTTTGAACAAAGAGCTTATTTGCAAGCCGGCCTGTGTAAACATCAAACTGGCCACCGGCCTGGATATCCTTATCATCAATAAAAAGCTTGTTATAAGTTTTCTTATTCAAAACCATTCCTTGCAGGTAAACATCCTGAAAGCTAACCCCGGAGCCTGAATTGGTGATGGTGAATTTCTTGCCATTCTCCAGGTTGATCACCGCTTTATCAAACTGCGGCATACCAATCTGGTATTCGGTTTGCCCCGGCTGAATGGTATAAATACCCAATGCACTCATCACATACCATGCCGACATCTGCCCGCAATCCTCATTCCCCGATAAGCCATCAGGCGAATTGCTGTATTCTTCTTTCAGGATGCGGTTCACCCACATCTGCGTTTTATCAGGCGAGTCGGTAAAGTTATACAAATAGGCCATGTGATGGCTCGGCTCATTACCATGCGCATACTGACCGATCAGGCCCGATACGTCATCTACCTGCTTGCCGCTTAATTTTGATGTTGTAGTGAACAATTCATCCAGTTTGGCTTCAAATTTATCCTTGCCGCCCATACGTTTAATCAGCCCATCCACATCCTGCGGCGCAAGGAAGGTGTATTGCCAGGCGTTGCCTTCGGTATAGTTGTTGTTCAGGTCGGTGGGATCAAATGGTTCATACCACCCGCCATCGACACGCGCCTGCATAAAGCCGGTCTGGTCGTTGTATAAATTTTTCCAGTATTGTGCGCGTTGAATAAACTCGGTATAGTCTTGTGGCTTATTCAGCATTTTGGCAAATTGGGCAATGCACCAATCGTCATAAGCATATTCCAGGGTTTTTGATACCGATTCATGCTCGTCATCAGCCAATACAGCGCCGTTTTTGCGATAACTGTCTAATCCAAATTGATTGCGGTTTACCGCTGCTTTCATCGCCGTAAATGCTTCTTCAGTATTAAAATCCCTGATCCCTTTGGCATAAGCATCAACAATAACAGGAATAGAGTGATTACCTACCATACAATAAGTTTCATTGGAAGCCAAAGGCCAGATAGGTAATAAACCGCCCTGCTCATACATCGCCAGGAATGATTTGATAAAGTCCAGCGTGCGTTTGCGGTTGATGATTGTAAACAGTGGATCTTCAGCACGGTAGGTATCCCATAAGGAGAATACGGTATAGTAATCAAACCCCTCAGCTTTATGTATCTTTTGATCCATGCCACGATATTGCCCGTCCACATCGCTATAAACATTAGGTGCAAGCATGGAGTGATATAACGATGTATAGAACACAGTTTGTTTTATCTTGGCCCAGTCAGTAACCACAGGCGGTTTCTTTTGCTGCGGGCGATTATAAGCTGATGCATTATATCCGCCATTCTGATATTGCCGGCGTTGCGCATCCTGTGATATTTCAGGAGCGCCACCCTCAACCTGTATTTTGTTCAGCTCGGTGTTCCAGTCGGCTTTTGCAGCTTTCTCCACCTTTTTGAAATCAAAATCGGGTACTTCGGCATCCAGGTTCTTAAGAGCACCTTCATCACTTACCGATGATATACCCACTTTGGCAATCACTTCGCCCGGATTATCAAACTGGATATACATTTTGATGTTGGTACCCTGCAATTTGTTTTTACCCTGTTGAAGCGTATCATTTGAGGCTATACCGTAAGTTTTAAAGGGCTTAGAGAATTTAGCATAGAAATAGATAGACTGATCGGCAGCCCATGAGCTGGAACGGCGAAAACCTTTTATCTCATGGTCATTTACAACTTCTATCCACGAGTCCAGTACTTTATCACGATGCTGCAGGTCGATAATAATATTTGCTTCCTTGGTGCTCGGGAAATCATAGCGGTGCACACCAACGCGTTTGGTAGCGGTTAGCTCCACACCGATGTTATATTTATCCAATATAGTTTTATAATAACCCGGAGAGGCAGATTCATTCTTCTTCTTAAACCCTGAACGATACTCAGTATTCTTCAATTGAGGCTGACCGGTTGTCGGCATAAACAGGATATCACAGTAATCAGCTATACCGGTACCGCTCAAATGCGTATGCGAGAAGCCGTAGACCACTGTATCGGTATAATAATATCCCGAACAGCCATCCCAACCCTCTAAACGTGTATCGGGACTCAGCTGCACCATCCCAAACGGCACTACTGCCCCAGGGTAAGTGTGACCATGACCTCCTGTGCCAATAAATGGGTTGACGAGTTTAGTGTAATCGTTTTTCTTTTTTTGTGCGAATGATGCTGATACAATAAATGCCGTGCAGAAAATTAAAAGTGCAGCACGAAGGGAATGCTTCATTAGGGCTTAATTATAAATTGATGAATTGCTTTTACTAATCAATCAGCAAATTAAACGCTTTGAAACGATATATCGAAAGCCTAATGTTCCTTTATAACCAGCGATTCTGCATCATTTATCGTAAAGTCATCCGCATCCCTTAAGAATGGGAGCGAACGCCGCGTTTTTGTAACCTCGTCGGGTATGATGGAAAAGGTGTATACATCTGCTTCGTCACGCTTATAATAAATCACATCGCCATTAGGGCTGATGCAGGTTGAGTCGCCTGAGTGGTAGATCTCATTCCCATCGTGACCAACCCGGTTCACACCGATCACATACGACTGATTTTCAACAGCCCGTGCAGGCAGCAGGGTACGCCAATGCGAAGCTCTGCGCTCGGGCCAGTTGGCAACAACGATCAACACATCGTAGGTTTCATGCACATTTCGCAGCCATACCGGAAAACGCAGGTCATAGCATATTACCGGGCATATCTTCCAGCCTTTTAGCTCTACAATTAGTTTTCTGTTACCCGGAGTATAAGTATGATGCTCTTTACCTAACTTGAACAAATGGCGTTTATCATAGCATTGATATTTGCCGTCGGGGCGCATCCATATCAGACGGTTATAATAATGATCGCCTTCTTTAATAATAAGGCTACCGGTTACAACGCAATCATATTCTTTGGATATTTTATGCATCCAAAGCATGGTTTTTCCGTTCATGGGTTCTGCGAGTGCTTCGGCATTCATGGTAAAACCGGTATTGAACATCTCAGGCAAAATGATCAGATCGGTTTTTTCCCTGATATTGGCTAAACGCAGCGAAATATTCTGCAAGTTTTTGTCAATATTTTCCCAAAACAGATAGCCCTGAAATAGTGTAATTTTTAGATTTTCCATGCAACTAATTTAGATCGGTTAATTTTCTTTTGGAGAAAATGTATCTCCTAAATTTAAACTTTAATTAATCTATCAACGGCTTTATCCAATGTTTCTTGCCTTTTGGCAAAACAAAATCTCAAAACATGATGATCTGTACCCATATTATAAAAGGCCGAAACAGGTATAGAAGCTACCCCGATTTCCTTTGTTAGCCTGATGGCAAGCTCCGCATCTTTCTCGTCACTTATGCGCCCGTATCTTACTGATTGAAAGTAAGAGCCCGAACAGGGTAGCAATTCAAACCGGCTGTTTTTTAATGCATCACGGAAATAATCCCGTTTTTGCTGAAAGAAACTTTTTAGGCCCAGATAAGTTTGCTCGTTTTTTAAATATTCAGCAATACCTACCTGCATAGGCGCATTGACACAGAAAACCAGAAACTGGTGAACTTTTCTAAATTCATTCATTAAATGAGCAGGAGCCATACAGTAACCCACCTTCCAACCCGTTGCATGAAATGGTTTGCCAAATGATGCCACGATAAAGCTGCGCTGCCTTAATTCAGGATAACGCGCCATACTCAAATGACTTTGCCCGTCATATACCAGGTGCTCATAAACCTCATCGCTCAGGATCAGAATATCCTGGTTCTTTACAATAGCAGATAATTCTTCTATATCCTGCTGCTGCAATATTGTTGCTGTAGGGTTGTGCGGCGAATTGAGAATGATCATGCGCGTGCGGTTGTTGATCAGCCTTTTAACCATCTCCCAGTTTATTTTGTAATCAGGAGGTTCTAATTCAAGCGACTTTACAATGCCTCCGGCTATTTTAATTGCAGGAGCATAACAGTCAAAAGCCGGTTCAAAAATGATCACTTCATCATTTGGATGGATGACGGTAGTAATTGCAGTATAAATAGCTTGCGTGCCGCCTGCGGTAATAGTTATCTCGGTATCCGGGTTGTAATAAGCGCCGTATAGTTTTTCAGTCTTTTTGCTGATCTCCTCGCGCAGCGACATCACACCAGCCATCGGAGCATATTGGTTATAGCCATTCTTCATGGCCTGGTTTACCAGCTCAATCAATTCAGGTGAAGTCTCGTAATCAGGAAAACCCTGCGAAAGATTAACTGCACCCAACTCATTTGCCAGTGCTGACATTACGGTAAAAATAGTGGTGCCCACCTGGGGCAGTTTTGAAACAATAGGTATCATCTGAAGGCTAAAAGTACTGAAATTATTTAATGGAATCTTTTTTATGATCAGGCTTAAATTTTAACTAATAAAACAGTTTTAAGATAGTGCTTTTTTGTATTTAAAATTTTGATTATTAGTAATTTATATTCTACATTTAATGTAACGAACCAGTTACAAACCATTAAATTGTAAAGACATGAAAAAACTGATGCTGACTGCATTAGCAGTCATTTCATTTGTATGCTTGTGCAAGGCACAAGACGCAAAAGCGCCCTACAAGGCTGAGTATTCGTCTAATTTTACAATAGCTGACCAATCGTATGCAAACAAGATTTTAACGATATGGAAGGATTATGAGGAAAATATGCTGGACCGGCATCTCGATTGGTTTGCCGACACAGTTTCCATGAGCTGGATGAACGGCCAAACGGTGAAGGGGAAAGCTGCAAACCTGCAGGGAGCAAAAGAATATAGGGGAATGCTAAAAAATTTGAAAATTTCGCTGGACGCCTCTGTAAGTTTAAAAAGTGACAAGGGAGACAACGTAGTATGTGTATGGGGTACAGAAGAATATACTGATAAAGACGGAAAGAAAGCTGTTAACCATTTACAAGAAGTATGGGGCTTTAATAAAGATGGTAAAATTGATATGATGCTCCAGTATGCACGGGCCGGCGGCAGTATGTAAAAATTGATGCTACTTATTGGGCTGCTTAAATAGGCAGCCTTTTTCGTTTTTATCAGGACACAGTAAACCTTTTACCTTTCTCCTTTTAGCTTTCCCCTTCAATAACTAACTTAGCCAGATGAAGCTCTCAAAATATCTGCTCCTATTATTCGCCCTGGTTTTCTTCGCATCCTGTAATTCACAAAAAAGCAATGTTCCGGTTGTTGGTTTTGTGGATGCTTTTGAAGATGCAACCATCTCACAGGCGCGTACCGGTTTTACCGATGCCCTGAAAAAGAATGGTTTTAGTGAGGACCAGAAAAATATTAAGATAGAATACCGCAATGCGCAAGGGGATATTCCTACGTTAACACAAATCGTCAATTACTTCATTTCAGAAAAAGTTGATCTGTTAGCTACATGTACCACGTTATCAACTATCACAGCAATTCAAAAAACTAAAACTATTCCCATTTTTGCTATGGTTTCGCCAACTCCTGAGCGTATGAATGTGATTAGCTCAACCGGCGCTGCGCCTGCTAACTTATTTGGCGCTGTAGAAGAATTGGCTTATATCGATACCTCATTCTCATTAATCCCAAATTTGCTGAAACCAAAAGGCAACAAACTGGTGGTTGGGATGATCTATAATCAATCCGAACCGCAATCTGCTGATGCAATGAACCGTATTAAAGGCCTTGCAAATAAATTGAATGTTGAATTGGTTGCGTTACCTTTAAATTCATCAGCGGATGCGCAATTGGTAACCATTTCTCTTTTGAGCAAAAACATTGACGCCTTTTTTGCGAATCCGGATAACACCGTATTTGCTTCGTTTGAAACGATTTTGAAAAGCTGCAACCAGGCTAATGTGCCTATTTTTACCAGTGAAGCAGGCTTGGTGCAACGTGGTGCAGTGGCAGCATTCGGGGCTGATATTTACCAATGGGGATACCAGGCAGGGGAGCAGGCTGCGCAATATTTAAAAACGCATAAAACCGATGGGTTGAAACCAGAAATGGTGAAGATCCGCAAAAGGGTATACAATCCGGCTGCTGCCAAGAAATATAACATTACTATTCCGCCAAATTTTGAAGCTGTGAAATAATGGATTTCTATCTCACCGCATTATTACAAGGGTTTTGCTTTTCGGCTATTGCTTTGGGTATCTATATCTCGATGAAGATATTCAACATACCGGATATTACGACTGATGGCAGCTATACACTCGGAGGCTCCATTACCGCAGTGTTGCTTACGCATCATTTATCTGCATTAGTTATCGTGCCGACAGTAATCGTCGCTGGAGCATTAGCAGGAGCAACAACCGGCTTTTTACATACCAAATTGAAAATTAATCCTTTGTTGTCAGGTATATTAGTGATGTATGCTTTATACTCGGTTAATTTATCAATAATGGGTCGTTCTAATATTCCCTTAATTAATTTTTCATCAGTATTTACATGGGTCAACATTTCAGCTAACCCTAATCATAACAATTTCTGGATATTATTGCTTTTCACAGTTATAATTACATTAATAATCGGTTATCTCCTTAAAACCGATTTCGGCATTGCAATGCGTGCCACAGGGAACAGCGAATCGATGATTCGTGCTTTGGGTGTAAATACCGACCGCATGAAAATTATTGGATTGGCTTTAGCTAATGCAATGACAGCGTTGAGCGGTTCGCTATTTGCACAATTGCAAGACTTTGCAGACATAAGTATGGGAATTGGTATAGTTATTACCGGGCTAGGATCTGTAATTATCGCCGAATCACTAATTAACTGGTTGAAAATTAATTCAGTTTGGCTCAGTCTGGCACTTGTGATTTTTGGGGCAATTATTTTTCAGATAGTACTTGCTGTAACATTAAGTATAGGAATAGACGCGACCTACCTTAAATTGGTAATGGCCTTATTTGTAGTGATAGTTGTTAGTTTGCCTCTTTTATCTTTCAAAAGCTCCTCATGATCGACCTGAAAAATATTTATAAAACTTTTAATAAAGGTAAAGCTAACCAGGTTGATGCTATCAGGGGAGTGGACCTGTTTATTACTGAAAAGGAATTCCTGGTTATTGTCGGTTCAAATGGATCGGGAAAGACCACACTTTTAAATCTGATTGCAGGAGCTGTATTTCCAAGCTCGGGCACTGTTCATATTTATGGCAATGATGTTACCAGGCTGCCCGATTATAAACGAAGCGAATGGATTGCCCGGGTTTTTCAGAACCCGCTAAGTGGTACAGCTCCTGATTTAAGTATATTGGATAATTTTCGCCTGGCTGCTATCCGTACAAAATCAAAAGGCTTATCCATTGGCATAAATGAGCCTTTTAGAAAATCGGTTAAAGAAAAGATCGCCATGCTGGGAATGGGGTTGGAGAACAAGATAGAGCAACCCATGGGAACACTTTCGGGCGGTCAGCGACAGGCATTGACCTTATTGATGAGCATTATGGATACTTGCAAAGTACTGTTGCTGGATGAGCCAACCGCTGCGCTTGATCCGCGCTCCGCAGAAGTAGTGATGAAAACTGCTGATAAATTGACCACGGAGTTTGGATTAACCACTATACTCATTTCCCATAACCTGAAGGAAGCTTTTACTTATGGCAACCGAATTATTCAAATGGTTGAAGGAAAGATCATCAAAGACCTGAATAAGCAAGATAAAGCAAGCTTAAAACAGAATGATATTTTTGACTGGTTTGGGTAAGACAAGATAAAAGGATTTGCAAGATCATGTAAAATCCTGCAAATCCTCTAATCGTGTTCTTATTTTTTATAGGTGATCTTATAAATAGTTCCTTTGCTATCATCGCTTACATACAAAGCTCCGTCCGGCCCTTGTGCTAAACCGCATGGACGGTGTTGTGCAGCCCCCTTAGCCTTATCTGCGGCGCTACCTGCAAAACCATCAGCAAATATTTCCCATTTGCCGGATGGTCGGCCATTTTTAAATGGTTGAAATACAACGAAGAAACCTGCCTGTGGTTCCGGTGCCCTGTTCCATGAACCATGGAAAGCAATGAACGCACCATTTTTATATTTTGCAGGGAACTGGTTGCCAGTATAAAATAATAATCCATTTGGTGCCAGGTGACCAGGATAAGCGGCTACAGGGTTAATGGCATTTTGCCCACCTTCTTTTTTACCGTCGCCGCCATACTCAGGCATCAATATCTTTTTGTGTGTCTGCCAGTCATAATACATATAAGGCCATCCGGCATTGTCGCCTTTTTTCAGAGCGTACATACATTCGGCAGGTAACTCAGCAGATTGTTTTTCGGTAAAATATTGAGGAAAAAGATCGTGCAACTGGTCACGGCCATGCTGCATAACAAAAAGCTGATTATCCTGGGTATTCCAGTCGAGTCCCACCACATTTCTTAAACCTGTTGCATAACGCACTCCATCACCATAATGCTGGTTAGGTTTGCTTGCGCTGAATTGCCATATACCGCCGGCTGAATCCAAAATAGGGCAGCCCTTTCGACCAGGAGAACCTTTTTGACGGTCCTTTACCTGGCAAGCGTTGGAGTAAGCGCCAATATTTACATAGAGATGCCCGGCATTATCAAGGGTAATAGCCTTTGCTTCATGCTCACCGCGGCTAAGCAGTCCGGTAACGATTTTCTCAGGTTTATTAGGATCTATAACCTCATTATTAGCGTTCAATTTGAAGCGGAAAACTTCTTCATCAGATGAGGCATAAAGATAACCATTTTTTACAGCGATACCAGTTCCACCAAAACTTCCAAACGAGGCTTTAACATCTGCCTTGTTACCATTTTGATGTAATAACAAGATGCCTTTGCCTTTTTCAAGTCCTTTAAGCTTTGCGTAGATCTCATTTTGAGGTGTAACTGCAATATGTCTTACACCACCCAGGTTATCGGCAATAATATTAGCGTTAAAACCGGTTGGTAAAGTAAGTCCCGCACTTTCCGGTGCATTGAAGTTATGGTGTTTGGCCCGGATATCATTTTTTAATGCGAGCAACGTGATAATGCCTGCAGTAGCCAATACAGGCAACAAGATGGTTCCCCATGCTTTTCTTTTCATGATAGTTTATGTTTTGGTACCAAATTTATAAGATTATACAATAAATACCGAAATGTGTTTTGTATCAATAAAATGACAGTAAACCTATTGTCTTTTTATAAATACCAGACCCGATCTGAGAAAATCTTCATCTTAATTTCATCTGTCTGAAAATTATATTTTGAAATTATTATAATATTAAAAATATAATATCAATTTAAGTATAGCGATATCCTTGTTCTATTGCAGGATTAAACCTTTCCAAATGGTATCAGTCCTAACTATATAAATTTTAATATTTAATATTATGAAAAGGATAGCACTCATATCAGCAATAGCAATAAGCGGTTTATTATTTAATAATAAAGCTGATGCACAGATAAGAATTCACTTAGGTTTGAATTTTGCACCACGACCAGTAGTTTATGCGCAATCTGCAGATTATTCCGAACCAGCTAACTATGATGGTGACGAGGACTACTACTATTTACCAGATGTTGATGCATACTACAGCGTACCTGACCAATGCTACTATTATAACAATGGCGGGGCCTGGGTTTCAGCAACCTACCTGCCAGGCGCTTACCGTGATTACGAGTGGCGTTCTGCCCGCAGGTACGAAGTTCGCGCACCACGTCCATTCATGCACGCCGATTATTATCGTGCAAGATACAATGGGGTAGCTTTTAATGGCCACTGGGATCGTCCTTATAACCGTTCATATGCAAACAACTATAATTATAATAATGACCGCAGGTTTGATAACCACGGCTGGAACAATGATAACCGTCGTAACGACTGGAACCGTGAGCAACATTTTGATAACAGGGGAGGCGATCACGGACGGTTCGATCAAAGAGGAGGCTGGGATCGCGGTAACGGCCACAGAGAAGGCAGATTTTAAACCCAATACATATTGTTAATTGAAAAAACCACCGTGTATATCCGGTGGTTTTTTTATTTGCATTGAGTACTATGTTTATTTTGCAACCGTCACCTGTTCTGCCAACTCATCAATCCACCCAGAAAGATAAGGGTCAGTGCCATCAATTCTGTGCCATTTACCTTTATTATCCGTTGCAATCACTAAATGTAAAGTATCATCCAATGATTTGAACTCATAAGTCTGCGAATAATTTTTCAAATTGAGCGGATTAACTATCCCGTCAACTGGGCCGTCTGTACCAGTTAAAGTTGCTTCAAATTGTTCTTTCATAGTGTTTAAGTTTATTAATAAAACGCCTGCCCTGTGTATGTGTTTTATATTTTTACATTGACTGAACATTGCGCACTAATGCTAATTTTACATTGTGGAAAACATTACGCCTGATCCGAAAATACTAAATGACCTGGTAAAAACGAAAATGCCTTTTGGAAAGCATAAGGGTATATTATTGTGCGATTTGCCAGTGTATTACCTCGAATGGTTAAAGAATAAAGGTTTCCCACCGGGGAAAATGGGCATGCTTTTGTCAAGCGTTTACGAGATAAAAATAAACGGGCTTGGCAATATATTTTACCTGGTTAAGGCAGCAAACCAAAAACAGGTGTAAGGGATATGACTTATTTACGACAAACAGAGACAACCGCGCATTTTTAGGTTGCGTATGTTGATTTAAATAACAACCATAAATTTTATAGTAAATGAAAAAGATTGTGTTATATCTGGCATCCGTTCTTTTATTCTGCGGATGTGCAAACGGGCAAAGCAGAAGTGATTTTGCCACTGTTCCTCAACCTAAAGCAGGCGAAAGCGTTGCCACATTTGGCGGCGGCTGTTTCTGGAGCATGAGTGAAGCCATGTCTGAACTAAAAGGGGTAAATAAGGTAGTTTCGGGGTACGCCGGAGGTACTAAAGTCAACCCAACTTATGAAGAAGTTAGCTCACAGGAGACTGGTCATGCAGAAGTAGTACAGATCTATTATGATCCTAAAGTAATAAGTTATGCTACATTGGCTAAGTCCTTCTTTTTTGCACATGACCCAACAGAATTAAACCGTCAGGGGCCTGATGAAGGAACCGATTACCGCTCAATAGCATTTTATCGTACTCCCGAAGAACACGAAGTACTATTGAACATGATAAAGGAAGTGAATGCCACCAAGCATTACAGCGACCCGATAGTTACTCAAGTTGTACCATTCAAAGCATTTTATCCTGCCGAAAAATATCACCAGGGATATTACCGATTGCATGGGGACAACCCGTACATTGGCAGTGTATCGGAACCAAAAGTGATGAAGTTCAGGAAAGCTATGCATGCTGAGTTAAAACCGGAATTCCAGAAGTAAGTTAGGTTGGGGCTTGCAATAGGCGCGCCTTGCGCCAAGTACACTCCCCGCTATAAGTAATTTACAGATTGAGGGCCCTGGTTAAACAACAGGTCTACTATACTGAGGTTTTTCATAAAGCCGTGCCTTTCTTCAAAAACCTGAAAGTAGGGTTTTTGAAGAAAGTTGGATTCTTTTTTAGAGTTAATACTATGCCTGAGATCTGTTAATGCAGGATATTCATGCTCATAGGTTTCAGTATAATTAACAATGGCTTTTATCTTTAACAGCTTCAGGATCAGTTGAAATAGTTGGTCATTATAATCGAATAGAAAAGTTTCCTTCTTTTCATAAAATGGTGCAAATTCATCTTCATAATACTCAAAATAAGCCGAGCGGCGATAGCAACCCTGCAGACTCATCCAATGTAAACGCTGCCATCTGAAATCGTAGCTTATCTTAACATCCTTTACCGGCGTGTGCACTTTTGAACCTTTTATAACAGGAACCACCAGCGTAAGCATACCGTCAGGTGAGTAGATGTTGGCCCGGTTACGATAGGTTTGCTTTGGAAAATGCTCCTGCTTTTCGATCACAAAATCGGGGTTATAGCTATTCAACTGAGCAAAATATTCAACCGGGGGTAGATAAAACATGGGCATTACAGCGCCTTTTTCAATCATATATTCTATGTTTGTGTTCAAAAATCGGACAAAATAATGATAAAAAAAGCGGTTTCGTACATAGGTATTTTCTTTTTGTACTTATTGTCGTTAACGCCGTTCTGGTTTTTGTACTTAATATCTGATATGCTTTATCTAATGGTTTACCATATAGTAGGCTATCGCCGCAAGGTTGTTCAGCAAAATCTTCAAAATGCTTTCCCCGAAAAAAGCGCTGAAGAGCGTAAAAACATCGAGCATAAATTTTATCATCATTTTTGCGACCTGGTAGTCGAGACAGTGAAAACTATCAGTATTTCACCCAGGCAATTGAGTAAACGAGTCATTGCGACCAACCCGGATTTAGTTAACAAAGTATTAAGCAGTGAACGCAAAGTGATTGGAGTAGCTGGGCATTATTGCAACTGGGAGTTATTAGCATTGGGAATTACCTCGGTAACCAGCAAAAAATTTCTGATCATTTATAAACCTTTATCTAACAGAATTTTTGATAAGTTCTTTTTAAATACCCGTTCACGGTTCAAAGGCATACCTGTTGCTATGAAACTGGTGCTCCGCAAAATGGTGGAATTGAAAAATGAACCATTTATGACTGTGCTTTTGGGCGATCAAACCCCCGTGAGGCACGAGGCAACATACTTTACCAATTTCCTGAACCAACCTACGCCTGTATTTTTAGGGGTAGAAAAAATGGCCAAATCCTTTGATTGCGAAGTATATTTCTGTGATATGCAAAAGGTGAAACGCGGTTACTATACCTACACTGCTGTGCCGCTGATAGAACACGCCAAGGCTGCAGCCCCACATGAGATCACAAAAGCTCATGTGCAATACCTGGAAAAAGTAATCAGGGAACAACCCGAATACTGGCTATGGTCACATCGCAGGTGGAAGTTTAAGCCGGAGGATATTGAAGGTGCTATCGTAGATTAAAAGTCGATAGACCATAGTCAATAGACCATTGCCAAAGTATCAACTAAAAATTGTAGAATTGCACCAACTATGGACCATGGACAATAAACCATGGACACGCAGAATATTGAATGACAAGTACGCCTAAAGTTGCCATCGTAATATTAAACTGGAACGGGTTAAAATATCTCCGCGAATTTCTCCCTTCTGTAATGGCGTCAACCTGGCCAAACCTGGATATTGTTGTAGGCGACAATGGTTCGAGTGACGATTCAGTTAATTTTCTCAAAGAAAACTTCCCGGCTGTTCAGATCATTCAAAACGATAAAAACTACGGTTTTACCGGCGGCTATAACCGTGTGCTGGAAAAGGTAGAAGCTGATTACTTTATTCTACTAAACTCAGACGTAGAAGTACCTGCCGGATGGATTGAACCCGTGATAGAATTAATGGAGAGTGATCTGTTGATTGCAGCAGCCGCGCCAAAGATCAGGGCTTTTGCGCAAAAAGACCATTTTGAACATGCTGGTGCCGCTGGAGGTTTTATAGATAAATACGGCTATCCTTTTTGTCGCGGGCGTATGTTTTATGAAATAGAAGAAGATAAAGGGCAGTATCAACAATCGGGAGAAGTATTTTGGGCTACAGGTGCTGCTATGTTTGTCAAAAAGCAGTATTGGGTTGCAGCCAAAGGATTTGATGAACGCTTTTTCGCTCACATGGAGGAGATAGATCTTTGCTGGCGATTGAAGAACATGGGCTACAAGGTGATGTACTGCGCACAATCAGAAGTTTACCATGTGGGTGGGGGAACATTAAATACCGAAAATCCTTTTAAAACCTTTCTGAATTTCCGGAATAATCTATTACTGCTCAGAAACAACCTTTCCTTTTGGCGGGGACTTTTCATTATCGGTATCCGCTTCTGGATGGATTTGCTGGCGATTGTTCGTTTCCTGAATGAAGGTAAACGCAAAGATGCCTGGGCCATAAGCCGCGCGCATCAGAATTTTGTGCTGCAATTGTTTAAAGGCGGTGGCCCTAAAACTAAACGGAGCAACCTGCCCGACCTGAAAGGGATGTATAAACGCAGCATTGTTTGGGACTTCTTTTTAAAAAAGAAACACTCATTCTCGGTGCTTGATCCTAAAGATTTTTACTAATCATTGCGCTTGTGGAGTTACCGGTAGATTGATGCCTTGTTTGGCCAGCATCTCGTATATTGATGCCAAAACAGTACTTCTTAATTCTGATGCGTTGGCTATATCTGCCGCCCAAAACGATACTTTAAATTCTACAAATTTGTCGGTAACACTATTTACAAAAACAGCTGGTCCCGGCGTGTCCATGATATCATCACGGTTACAAAGCAGGTCGACAAGCAGTTTCTTCACTTTCTCAATATCCGAGCCATAGATCACAGCGATTGATATTTCTACGCGACGGTTGGTGTTGCTTAGTGTCCAGTTCACTACCTGTTGCGATATCATGTCGCCATTCGGAATAATCACCTCAGAGCCATCGCCGGTAGCCAGTTTACTTGACCGTATGCCAATTTCTTTGATCGTACCGGCGTGACCGCCTACTTCAATAATATCACCAATTTGAACTGGCTTTTCAAATGCCAGTATCATACCTGATACCAGGTTGTTGACGATATTCTGCAAACCAAAACCGATACCAACTCCAAAGGCACTGAAGATAATAGTCAGCTTGTCTATCGGAAAATTTGATGCTGCAACGGCTAACAAAAAGCCTACAGTAAATACACCGATCCTGATTAAAAGGGTAGAGGCACGGTTTTTCTTTTTTAATGCGCTTAAATCAGTAGTGTGCTGTAACGAAAGATCATAAAAGTAACTGATCAACTTTGATAACAAGGTAGATATCCAGATAACGACAATAAAAATGACAAAACCGCCGAAAGTAAATGAAGCCCCGCCAATCGAACGTGATTGGTTCAGGACATCAACCAGGTAGTCATGCACCCAATCATCAATATTCAGGTTTTGAAGCAGGAAGAAAATCCAAAGTAATGCAGCAAAAGCGCTTAACGTACTCCTAAACTTCTTTTGCAACACAGCATAGTCGATCCAGGCAATGAAGGTATTCTCCGCTTTTTTGGTGTGGAATTGCAGAAATATTCCTTGTATTAATATCTGGATAATAAAATACAGGCTTATAAGCATCCATAAGTTAAATACTGCGGTAATACCTAGTATTTTGGCCAAGCTGAACCTGCCTGTTAAGTTTAGTATAAGTGATAGAAATTGCAGGATAATAAATATAATTGCAACGGTGCGGGTACCAGGCAATTGGCCTTCTTTTTCCTTTTTAACTTTCTTCAAAAATGCCCAAGCAATAATAACAGCTGCAATGCTTAATAATATAGTAATGTATTGATCGGCCACCGTAATCTGTATCAACAGGTTGCTCAGTGCATAAATTACTGTTAGGGTAAATAGCTGAACCAGAAAGCTAAATGTTGTCCGGGAAAAACTCTTTTTAACCAGGACCAACACTAAAACAATAGAAATCAAAAAGAATATCTCATCATATGCTACTGGTGGGTGACTATAAAAATAAGGTATAAGCGCGGCAACTATTAACAATGATGATGCCAGCGGATTTGAATAGATGTAATTAGTTCGATCCGGAATAGCCTCAATTTGGTCACTATTTCGTAATGTTCTTTGCCTATTATAAAATATCCAAAAAGTAACAGCTAACAGGAGCGATATACCAACCAGGTGGGTTACTGTTCCGTTTTTTATAAAGTAATAAAGCTGCGTGTTGGTAAGACCGATTGTTGCTTTTACTGCAGAACCTAAATCATTATATTTTGGGCCCTTTTCCCATATCAAGCCAAACTCACCATCCATGGCCCTGTCGGCAAACCGTTTTATTTTAGCATCGATCTGGTCGCTTTGATCTAATACAGTGGTATAAGCAACCGATACCTGGTTTTGCAGTAAATTAACCGATAATAAATTAGCCCTATTGGCAGAATCTGTTTTGTGCCATATAACTCTAAGTTTACCCAGCTTATCATAAAATGCTCCTCTCAATGCAGGGTCTTCTGGTACGATTCTTAATAAAGTATCTTTCGAACATTTTATAATTTCGTGTTGGTTTTGAACAAGCTTTGAGTTCACATCATCGAGACTCGATTGCCAATCCTCCAGGTTATCCTGGATGTGATCCAGGTTATCGCGAAGGACGAACAGGTATCGCAAAGTGCTGGAGCTTTTATTGTTGGCAAGTTGTTGTATCCTATTTAGCCTTTTGTATATACGTGGTATTTGCTGGCTTACATCAGTTGTGTCCAAGCCATCTGCCAGGTCATTGTTAATCTGATTAAAAGTGGAGATATATTGTTCAATGTGCTGTAGCAGACTGTGGATTGAAGTATCCACCCTGCTTAGGCTTTGCAAAACAGAATCGCGCGAATGCTTTAATTTTCTTTCAGTATCCCTTAAATTTCTAGGCTTTTTCTTTTTTTCCTGGGCAAAACTGTTGTGAATGCCTAACGTGGCTGTAACCACTATTACTAAAAGAAGTGCTTTGGCTATTTTACGCATAGGACAATGTAAAAACGGTGGATTTAGGGGCTTATTATCAGTTTTATACGTTCAGAATAATTATCCGTTTACAAAGTTTTCAACAGCAAGACGGTAAGAGTCCATTCCAAAGCCTGCAATTACCCCGCGACAGTTGGTAGCCAGTAATGATTTATGGCGAAATTCTTCGCGTTTATACACATTGCTGATATGCACCTCTATCACAGGGGTTTTAATGCCTGCAATTGCGTCGCTAATGGCCACCGAGGTGTGCGTATAAGCGCCCGCATTGATCACAATACCATCGCTGCTAAAACCCACTTCGTGCAGCTTATTAATTATTTCACCCTCCACATTACTTTGATAATAATTTATGGTGATGTTTGCGTAGCGTTTGCGCAGGGCGACAAGGTAATCTTCAAAACTGCTGTCGCCGTAAATGGATTTTTCGCGAACGCCAAGCAGGTTTAAATTAGGGCCGTTGATAATTTGTATATTCATTAGCCCAAACTTAAGTATAAAACATTAAAAGCAAAATCAATTGGACTGGCGATCGGCGATAAAAGGCTTTCAGGCGTATCTCAAACTGGAAAAGGGACTTTCGGATAACTCAATAGAAGCGTATAGCAGAGATATAGATAAGCTGCAGCAGTTTTCTGATAGTCATCCAAATAGTCTGAAACCGGATGCGTTTACCTTGAATGACCTTCGTCAATTCATCAATTGGATAAATGAATTGGGAATGATCCCTTCATCACAGGCGAGGATATTATCGGGCATCAAATCCTTTTATAAATACCTGCTGGCTGAAGATATGATCAAGAACAATCCTGCCGAATTGCTTGAATCGCCCAAGAAAATGCGTAAGCTACCTGATACTCTAAGCTACCAGGATATCAATAAGCTGATTGAAGCTATCGATCTATCTAAACCGGACGGCACACGCAACAAAGCTATTATAGAAGTGCTTTATAGTTGTGGTTTGCGGGTATCTGAATTAACAGAGCTTAGACTATCTAATCTTTATCTGGAAATAGAGTTTGTGAAAGTGATTGGTAAAGGTAACAAGGAGCGTTTAGTACCTATCGGTGGCGAAGCTATAAAAGCACTCAAGCTTTGGATAGAGCATCCCCGCGTACATATCCCGATAAAAAAAGGAGAGGAAGATATGGTATTCCTCAATCGCCGGGGCTCAAGATTAAGCCGGGTATATATTTTTATGTTGATCAAACAATTGGCAGAAGCAGCGGGCATTAAGAAATCTATCAGTCCACACACTTTGCGGCATTCATTTGCAACTCACCTGGTTGAAGGTGGCGCTGATTTGCGTGCCGTACAAGAAATGCTGGGTCATGAAAGTATTACTACGACGGAAATCTACACGCATTTGGATAGGGAGTATTTGAAGGAAACTATTATCTCTTATCACCCGCGAAATTAAGTTGACAGTTCTGAGTGCGCAGTTTGCAGAATAAATATTTATTTAGTTGCTCTAATCATCCTGTCTTTTCCGCTCATGTCTTTTCTTAACTCAATGTTAATGAATAGTCTACTATTTAATAGATTAACTATTTGTTTACCATAGCTTTCATTGATTTCAAAAAACAACAATCCGTCTTTTTCTAAATGAGTAGAAGCGAAATCTGCTATGGCCTTATAGAAAATGAGCGGATCATCCTCGGGTACAAATAATGCGGTATGGGGTTCGAAATCGGTAACATTGGTGTGCATCAGCTTTTTGTCCTCAAGGGTGACGTAGGGTGGATTACTTACAATGAGTGAGTAGTGAGTAGTGAGTAGTGAATGGTTGGTTGGATTAAGAATATCGTTCTCAATAAAATTGATGTTTACTTTATTCAATTCGGCATTCTCTTTTGCTGTTTGCAAAGCTTCAGGTGAAATATCTATTGCGGAGACCTCAGCTTCAGGTAAATTTTTCTTTAGGCTGATAGGGATACAACCGCTTCCAGTTCCTATATCCAAAAATTTGCCAACTGCCAACTCAGAACTGCGAACTGACGACAGGATCCAATCTACCAATTCCTCCGTCTCTGGCCTGGGTATCAATACTGACGGGTTTACATTGAAAGTGAGTCCGTAGAATTCGGTATAACCTAATATGTATTGGATCGGTTCGCCGGTTGCCAAACGTGTTAATATGTTTGTAATTCTCTCACTATCAGGCGTTGATATCCCTGTTTCGGGAAAAGCTTTGATTTTGGCAGATGAGATATTAACAACGTTTTCTAACACTATCATGCATAATGAATTGACTTCATTCGCTTCATAAATGGTTGATAGTTGTTCTGAAAAATCTGCCGAAACCTGCTTAACCGTTTTCATGCAGCAAAGAAACGAAAACTTCGGCGGTCAATTCACTGAATTTTAGCACCTAACTAACCTTGATTTAACAACTTATTCTATAAATCTTAACATTATTAAAATTCGGTTCATACAAAGCTATATTTGCGGCATGCCATCTCATGAACAATATATGCAGCGCTGTATCGAACTCGCTGAATTAGGCGCAGGTAGTGTAAGCCCTAATCCGATGGTGGGTGCGGTAATTATTCACGAAGATAATATTATAGGTGAGGGCTTCCACCAGCAATACGGTCAGGCACATGCTGAGGTAAATGCAATAAACCAGGCGCTTGACAAGTTTGAAGATGCCGAAGAGGTTTTAAAACAATCAACCATTTATGTTTCCCTGGAACCTTGTGCCCATTATGGTAAAACTCCTCCTTGTGCCGATCTGATTATCAAGCATGGTATTCCAAAAGTAATAGTTGGTTGCCGCGACCCATTTGCACAGGTTGATGGTAAAGGAATAGAAAAATTACAGGAAGCAGGTATAGAGGTTATAGTAGGTGTTTTAGAGCCGGAATGCCAGTGGCTCAACCGTCGTTTTTTTACGCGGGTGCAAAAGCAAAGGCCCTACGTGATACTGAAGTGGGCGCAAACTAATGACGGTTACTTCGCTCCGGATGATAAAAGTCAGTTTTGGATAACAGGTGAAGAATCCCGCAGACTGGTTCATCAATGGCGTAGTGAAGAGGACGCAATATTAGTTGGAAAGCATACGGCTGCTATTGATAATCCGCAATTGAATACTCGTTATTGGCCAGGTAAATCGCCTAAAAGGATAGTGATCGACAGAAAATTGGAGTTAAGTAAAAACTTAAATATACACGATCAAAATATTGAAACACTGATTTTTAATGAAGTGAAAACTGATATTGACGGGAAAGTTAAGTATATTGCCCTGGAAGACTTTGACCGTTTTGTTCCGCAGTATATTTTGTTCCAGTTATATATGCAGGATATCCAGTCGGTGATCATTGAAGGCGGCGCACATACTTTGAACAGCTTCATCAATGAAGGTCTTTGGGACGAGGCCAGAGTGTTTACAGGTGAGGCGGTATTGGGACATGGTATAAAAGCGCCTCAGATCAATGGCATTTCGAGCAGGGAACAAATTGTGGGGACGGATCGTTTAAAATTCTTTTATCACAAGCCTGTTAATTAATGTTTTATATTTTCCTAAGTATTTGTTGTAGCGTTACCGTGTCGGTGCTGTTGAAACTCGCCAAACGGTACCAGATTGATGTCTATCAGGCTATCACCTGGAATTACTCCGCGGCTATATTCCTTACCTGGTTATTTTTCAGACCGCATTTCGCTGGTTTGCAGGGGGCTCCGATTCTAACTTATGCAAGCCTGGGAGTACTTCTTCCATTATTATTTATCATCATCGCCTCATCAATTACCCTGACTGGAATTGTACGTACAGATGTAGCCCAGCGCCTTTCCTTGTTTATACCTGTTCTGTCATCATATGTAATATTTGGCGAGGTTTTAAACGGAATAAAGATCACAGGGATATCTATCGGCATTATTGCTATGCTTTGCCTTATCCCCTGGAAGCAGAAACGTGCGGTAAGAAGACGATCTACCAATTCCTGGCTTTATTTGGTGATGATCTTTATTGGCATGGGAGTGATTGATGTGCTTTTAAAACAGATCGCCAAATTCACAGCGGTTCCATTTACTACTTCGCTTTTCATCGTTTTTAGCTTCGCTTTTTTGGTTTCATTCATAGGTTTGCTCTATATGGTTTTCACCAAAAAGATGCGTTTTTCATGGCCGCATATTCTTATTGGCTGGGTGTTAGGTGCAGCTAATTTTGGTAACATTCTGTTCAATATAAAAGCGCATAAGGCTTTGGCCGATCATCCTTCAACTGTATTCTCCATCATGGACATCGGCGTTATCATAGCGGGTTCCTTAGTAGGCTTGTTTATTTTCAGAGAGAAATTGAGCCGTCTTAACGTTGGTGGTATTATCTTAGCAATCGTCGCCATCGTAATTATTTACTTTCCTGAAATCTTCAATTTCTAAGCGATATTTGCCGGATGCTTTTTGAGGATACTTATTTAACCATTGAAGCCAAGAGTGAAGGTATATTCCGTGATCGCGGCAGCAAATTCCTGGGTTATGCTTATCCGGTTTTATCTGATCAGGATATTAAAACCATCATCGCCGACCTTAAGAAGGAGCATCCCAAAGCTAATCACCATTGCTGGGCTATGCGATGGACTAGCGATCGCTCCGTTTTCAAACTAAATGATGACGGCGAACCTTCAGGCACGGCCGGCCGACCAATACTGAATACTTTGCTGTCAAAAAATATCACCAACGTAGCAGTGGTAGTAGTTCGTTATTTCGGTGGTACTTTATTGGGTGTCCCGGGGTTGATCAATGCCTATAAATCTGCAACAGAATTGGCGCTTGCTGAGGCTAAGATAATCGAAAAAACCGTTAACGATGTTTATACCATCGCGTTCGATTATTTGCAGATGAATGAGGTGATGCGGATTGTTAAGGACGATAATCTGCAGCTATTAGAACAGGCTTTTGATAACAGTTGCTCCATAAAAATTTCCGTCCGTAAAATGCAGGTAAATCACGTTATCGCGAAACTTCAAAAACTCACCTCAATCAAAATAAAATACGATTATAGCATCTGATTAATCTTTTAAAATCAGTGGCTTTATCGTGTCGATTTTATCTTTCCGATTACCGCTTATTTGCCTTATTTTAGTCGGGCATGCAATCATTCGAGATCAATAAGGAAGACCTGGAGCGCATCAAAACCGCACTTGAGGGCAATGATGCTGAATTAGAGAAAGTTCTGCAGGAGTACCACGCTTCTGAGATTGCCATATTATTCGAAAGACTTCCTGTTGAATCGCGCGAAAGAATCATCAATATTTTACCATCTGACGAAGCATCCGAAGTGATTGCTGAAATGCATGAGGAGCAGGAGCCAGGTGAGTTGTTGATCAGCCTTGATCCGGAGAAACGTTCGGAGATAATTGAAGAACTGGATTATGACGATGCGACGGACATCATTTCCCAGCTGGACGAAGAAGACCAGCAGGAAATTCTGGAAGATATTGATGAGGAAGATGCCAGCAATATCCGTGCCTTATTAAGCTATCCCGAGGATACCGCGGGTGGTATCATGAACTCCGAGGTTATCAAGGTAAATATCAACCAAAACAAAAAGGATGCTTTGGAAGATATTATACGCCAGTCGGAGGAGATGGAGGAATTTTATACCATTTATGTGGTGGATAACGATAATATGCTGAAGGGTATACTTTCGGTTAAGTCAATCCTGAAAGCTCCCGCATACGCCCGTGTTGCTGAACTGGTAAACCGCGATTTTGTTTATGTAAAAGCCGAACTTGACCAGGAAGATGTAGCTGGTTTGATCTCCCAATATAACCTAACCACCATACCTGTTGTCGACGACCATATGAAATTACTTGGGCGCATTACTGTCGATGATATCATGGACGTAATGGAGCAGGAAAGTACCGAGGATATCTTAAAGATATCGGGTGTGTCTGAAGATGAGGAATTGAGTGGTAATTGGAAGGCTGCTGTAAAAAGCCGCTTACCATGGCTGGTGATCAACCTGGCAACCGCCTATCTTGCAGCGTCTATTATCAGGCATTTTGATTCAACAGTTGCTTTGCTGCCGCAGATCGCGGCCTACATGACCATTATAGCCGGTATGGGTGGAAATTCAGCTACGCAGGCTTTGGCGGTAACAGTAAGACGTATTTCTTTAAGTGACCTGACCGATAGGCAAGCTTATAATACTGTTTTAAAGGAATTTTTGGTTGGATTGATTAACGGTGCAGCCAACGGCTTGATCGTTTTTGCAATAGCCCTAATGTATGATGCCGATCCAATGTTGGGTTTGGTATTGTTCCTGGCGATGACCGGCAACCTGGTGATAGCCGGATTGACAGGATCATCCATACCATTGATATTAAAAAGGGTAGGCATCGACCCTGCAGTCGCCTCCTCTATCATCATAACAACATTTACCGATTGTGCCGGCTTTTTACTGCCACTTTACCTTGCTACTAAGCTTTTGTTGCACCATAATTAAAGCAACAAAGCTTTTCTATAAATTTGAATAATTAAACTGAAACGAATGACAGAGATTAGAAACAATTGGACGAAGGAAGAAATTGCTGAAATATATCATAAACCACTGCTCGACCTGATTTACGAGGCGGCAACCGTACATCGCGAAAATAAAGACTACTCAGAAGTACAGATAAGCTCACTGATATCCATTAAAACCGGTGGTTGCCCGGAGGATTGTGCTTATTGTCCTCAAGCGGCACGTTATAATACCGGCGTGAATGTTCACGCGATGATGCCGACCGAAGAAGTGATTGCTGCTGCTGAAAAAGCGAAGGCTGGTGGGGCATCAAGATTATGCATGGGCGCTGCATGGCGCGAGGTGCGCGATAACCGCGACTTCGACAAAGTGATCGACATGGTAAAAGCGGTGAACGATCTGGATATGGAAGTTTGCTGTACATTGGGTATGCTAACTGAAAATCAGGCACAACGTTTGGCCGATGCAGGTTTATATGCCTACAATCATAACCTGGATACTTCAGAGGATGATTATAAACGCATCATCACTACCCGTACCTACGATGACCGGTTGAAAACTTTAGAGCATGTGCGTAAAGCAAAAATTACAGTTTGCAGTGGCGGTATCATTGGTTTAGGAGAAAAGGTTGAGGACCGTATTTCGATGCTGAAAACATTGTCTAATCTGCCTAAACATCCGGAGTCAGTGCCGATCAATGCTTTAGTTCCCGTACAGGGTACACCATTAGCCGATCAGCCACGCGTTCCGGTTTGGGATATGGTGCGTATGATTGCTACTACACGCATCATCATGCCAAAAACAGTAGTGCGTTTATCGGCGGGCCGTACGGAAATGAGTCTGGTAGAACAAGCGTTATGCTTTATGGCAGGCGCTAACTCTATATTTGCCGGGGAGAAACTATTAACTACGCCAAACCCATCATTTGATACTGATATGGCTATGTTTGAGCTATTGGGATTGAAACCACGGGCTGCCTTTAAGAATGGCAGACCGGGGAAGGCACAGGAAGCAGTTGAGGTTCAAAACTAAAATACATGAAAAACTGCATGCGCCTTGCTTTTCTGTTATTAATCCTTTGCGGATCATTTACGATAGGCTCATGTCAGAAAAAATCATTACGGGTCGTCATTATCAGGCATGGTGAAAAGCCTGATAATGGCGATAACCTGAATTGCCAGGGACTGAACCGGGCCATGGCTTTGCCAAAAGTTCTGTTTGCCAAGTATGGTGAAGCAAATGAGATTTATATCCCTACGGTTAATGCAGGTAATAAAACCAAATCCGCCAGGATGTTTCAAACTATTACACCTTATGCAGTAAAGTATAATTTGGATATCAACAGCAATTACGATGCGGAAGATTATAAGCATATCGCTAAAGATGTGTTTCAGCAAAAAGGAACTGTGATATTATGCTGGGAGCACAATGCTATTTCGCATCTTGCTAAAGCTCTGGGCGTACAGGGAAATATCAGGAATTGGCCCGATAGCGATTTCGACAGCATCTGGATTATTACCTATAAAAACGGGGAAGCTACTTTAACAGCAGATAAGGAAGGGCTAAATCCATCGTCGGGGTGTGCCTTTTAGTTAGAAATATAATATCGAATCATGAATTTTGAATATCGAACGTCGAAGTGCAAGATTTCATAATTCGATATTCAAAATTCAGTGTTCGATATTTTCAGACCTTCGCACCCAAAAGCCAGCGCCAGGCCCAGCGTGTAGCACGGTTAAAGCCTTTCCATTCGTTTACAAAATCAATAATATCGTCAAGGCATTTCTCAGCAAATTTCTGCTTAAAGTTTTTGGCGGCAATTTTATAGACCTTGTCCGGATTTTCCAGTCCAATGCGCTCATATATTTCCGGTTTCACATACATGGTACGTACAAAAAGGATATTTCCTAATATTACATAACTATATAATGTGCGCTTAATATATCCTGCTTTAGCGGCGTAGGTTTTAAGCAGACTTTTAGTGAATAGGATGTGTCGTGCTTCCTCAATATTGTGTAGATCAAACATTTTCTTTAATACCGGGTAGATATTCGGCGATTTACGGGCATGGTTACCATAAATATCTGTTACCAGTTCTACCGATACACTACCCATAAATAAATAATCAGCAGGCAGGTATTTATTGCTGAATTCACCCAGAAATTTATGTATGCCAGTTTGCTGGATCGGGCTGCCCCCGAGTTTAGCAATTGCTTGTCCAAACATTTCCTGGTGACGAAATTCTTCTATCAACTCTCTTAACAGGAAACGGTGTTCTACATTATCCAACGGCAAAGTAAGAATATGCCGGGTCATGAATAAACAAAAAAGACATTCTCCCCAAGCGTAAGATGTGATTACTTGTACTAACTCATGGCGGCCAAGCTCTAATTTTTGTTTGGGTGTTAGCGTGCCGTAGATTTCAAGACCTTGCAATGAAGTCAGTGTTTCAGGCAGGAATATATCATCAGTAGCAGGCTCCAGTTGCCATGGAATATAGGTTTCCGGCATCAGTGGGCGTTCCTTGCTGATCCTGATTAAACGTTCTATTTCCTCTACTTCCATTACTCAAATTTCCGGTATTATCATTTTAAAGTCAAAACAAGATACGCTAAAACTATCGAACAAAGTACCGCGTTATATATTCGTGATAAGGTTTAGGTTAGTCCTGATGTAAAAATCAGGACGAGCTCCCTGCCGCCCGGTGGGGAGCTTTTTATTTTAAGGGACGGAAATAAAAAGTAAAGGGTTGCCTTAGCTAAGCATATACTTAACACCCTTGAACACAGGGTAGATAATGATAGGTGCTGCGATTACATCAACAGTGTAGTGCACGTGCTGTACTAACAACAAACAAACTACAATGATGGTACCGGTAAGAGCCAGTAACTTATCCCATTTTCTTTCCAAACATAAAAATGCAAGGAACAGAATAGAGGTGTGACCTGAGAAGAACAGATCTTTAGTGATCGTACTTCTGCCATAAAAAACCGCAGTAAGCGGATCTGTTAAAACGATAAGCCCTTTTGGTGGTTCAAGCGGAAAAAGGCTGATTGCCAGTACGCGTAATATAGTAATGAATATAAATGTCCAGAGGTAGGTGATATAGATAGTGGGTTTTTCGATACCACGCCATAAGGCATAAAAACCGATACCCCAGATCACAGTAAATATCTCCCATGAAACATCATGTGGAGGAATAGCCGCCAAGACCCAGTCATTCAGCAGGGCTCCATCCCTTTTTTGTATCAGGTTAAAGAATGATGGCAGCATTAAGGAAATAATGATCATCAGTATCGACCCAATGATTAATTGGGTACGCTGAAGCTGCGAACTCCAGGTCATTTTCCAGTTTTTTCTTAACGCTATTGCAATTGGTCTTGCCACTATTCTTCTTTTTTAAATCGGGGAGCAAAAATAACAATATAAATGAATTGTTAAGTTTACCTAAACTCTAAATTAATAACTAAGACGTAAAAAGAAAAAAATAGTTACATCCGGTAACGTTTTTCCTTTTCAGGCTGTCTTATAGATATTGTACTTCATGTCTATTCTAATCTTCTTCATCTTACCACCTTTATATAAATTTATTAACTGATTATCAATAAGTTAATAAAAATACTAATTGATTAGTTGTAATACTAATGTATTAGTATTAGCTTAGATTTAAATTTTATAACGACATGCAAAAACTGGCGAAAAGGGAAGAGCAAATCATGCAGGTGTTCTGGACATTGGAGAAAGCTTTTATTAAGGAAGTGATCCCGGAGCTTCCTGATCCCAAACCGCACTATAACTCAGTGGCAACGATGGTGAAGATATTGGAAGACAAGGGTTTTCTTGCTCATGAGACTATTGGTAATATATATCGTTATTATCCAATCATTTCACGGAATGATTACCAGGGGCACGCGATGAAGGATATTGTTAGCCAATACTTCAATAATTCGTACCCAAGCATGCTGGCCTACTTCGCCAAAGAACAAAAACTATCCGAATCAGAATTAAACGAAATATTAGAAATCATTAAATCAGCAAAAAAATGATACCCTATATCCTGCATGTAGCATTGCTCATATCGGTTTGTCTGTTGTTTTATAAGATATTTCTGCAAAGAGAGACTTTTTACCGCCTTAACCGGGTGGTATTGTTGATCTGTTTAGGTCTATCCTTTGTATTACCGTTGATCTCTATCCCACAGGCCTGGACACTGAGGATTGCTCCAACAGGGACAACGCAAATTAATCAAACAGATATAAAGCCAATTCAGCAGTCTACGGCATCAGTACCGTTAGAACAACTTATCCAGAAACAAGCTGTAGAGAAAGCCCAGCCGGCAAAGGTTAAACATGTTGTTGCGACACAGGAGAAACCAGTTATTCAGGAAAAACCCATCTGGCCTATCGTTATCAAATGGCTGATCTATTTGTACTGGGCCGGAGTTGCTGCTTTTGCGTTGAATTTGCTGCTTCAGGTAATTGTATTGCTGATCAGGGCTTATTCTCATCCGGTTATAAAAGATGGCAAGTTCCGTATTGTGGAGGTGACAGGCGATAGAGCGCCCTGCTCATTCGGTAATAACATTTTTATTAATCCTGAAAAATATGACTGGGATACCTACAACCAGATATTGATTCACGAAAAAGTTCACATACAGCAAGGTCACAGCTTTGATATCATGTTGTCGGAGCTTGTACTCGTGTTTCAATGGTTTAATCCGTTTGCCTGGTTATACCGCGGCGAACTGGGAAATAACCTGGAGTTTTTGACTGATGAGGCTGTCCTTGACCAAAATGAGGTAGAAAAATCCAGCTATCAAATGAGCTTATTAAAAGTATCGGCGCCTCATTTAGCGCTGAGTGTTACCACCAATTATAATCAATCACTATTAAAGAAACGTATAGTTATGATGAACGCCAAGAAATCAAACATCCATACGATGTGGAAATATTTTATCCTGATCCCGCTAATGGGCGGCCTGGCCTGTGCGCTGAATGAAACCGCATTCAGCCAGACCAATAAAAGCACCCATGCCAAGACAACAGTAAAAACTCATCAGTCGCACCAAAATTGGGGAAAAACGGACAGAACATCAGGTTCATGGTTTGCAACCATAAAAGGGGAGCGGGTTCGTATTGAGTTTAGAAGCGACGAAGATGACAAGGATTGGAACAGCAGCTCGGATAATTTTAAGTTGAGCGAATTATCTGCCGTACCAAGAGATCAGAAGGGCGATTTTACCATCACCCGCGATGCCGGTACCATGAAGTTTAACGGCATGTTTGATGGGAACCAGGGCTTTGGTCACTACAAGTTCGAGGCTAACAAAGAATTTGAAACCTATGTGGGCAACCAGGGAGTAACAGATATGGACTACCAGGACGAGTTCGCTTTCTTCATCCTTAATATTACTAAGGACTATGTGGCAATGCTCAAACGAAATGGCTTTGGTAATATTTCTAAAAATGAGATGATATCGATGGCAGCCCTAAAAGTGGACGAGCCATTTATTAAATCCTGGAAAGAGAACGGTTATCATGATATTTCTGCAAACGACCTTGTTTCCGCCAGGGCATTAGGTGTGGATGGTGAATATATCAAGGAGATACACAGCGCGGGGTACCCGCATATCAGCTATAACCAGTTGATCAGCTTTAAGGCACAGGGAATCACAGGTGCTTATATCCGGGGTTTGCGTAAAGGAGAAAAACCAGGAGAAGTTAGTCTTCCTTCACCAGAAGATGTATCATCTTATAAGGCCTTAAATGTGGATTCATCCTATTTACAAGGCTTGAGAACTGCCGGTTATGACAATATTCCTTTCAACGAGGTGACCAGCATGAAGTCCCTGGATATTACGCCGGAATATGTAAAAGGCTTTAACCAGATAGGTTATAAAGATTTATCACCTAATGACCTGATGTCGTTTAAATCGCTTGGTGTCACACCAGAATATGTAAAAGCTTTTAAAGATATAGGTTACAGCGATATCCCGGCTAACGAACTGATGTCATTAAAATCATTAGGAATTGATGCCGAATACATAAATGGGTTTAAGACATTAGGATTTAAAGACATCCCGGTTAACGATCTGAATTCATTCAAATCATTAGGCATTACTTCGGAATATGTGAAAAGCTTTCAGGCAATAGGTTATAAGGATATATCTCCAAATGAGCTGGCCTCTTTGAAATCACTTGGTGTAACAGCTAAGTTTATCAAAGGCTTTAAGGACCTTGGATTTAATATTTCTCTGAATGAAGCCACCTCGCTTAAAGCTACTGGCGTAACTCCTGAGTATGTCGGACAAATGAAAGCCAAAGGTTTTAATTCTAAAGACCTTGACAAATACATCCAGTTAAAGAACACGTTTAACTAAATCAACCTATAAAAAAAGACTTACGAAGTTTTCGAAACTTCGTAAGTCTTAATCCAATTCTTCTCCAATAGCCAGTATTATAGACTCTATTTTTACTTTATTTAACCTTTATAAATAATTAATTATGTGGCTATTAATTATTATGGTTGTATTGGTTTGCGCGGTCGTGACTATGATCACCTTGCAAAATGCACGGCGTTAATAGTCCAGTTCGTGGCAACTGAAACCTGCGGTATGCAGAAGCGATTCTACCATTGCCGGTTTTAGCCCGATCGCTTCAATCCTTAATACTTTATCGCAATCTTCCAGGTCAAAATTCCATTGCCTGATGGTTGGGAAAGAGGTTAACAAGGCCCTTACTTTATTTACTTTCCTCTTGCTGGTCACATTGGTTTTAAAAACTAATACTTCCATAATCGTATTTTAAAATGTTCTGAATCAATAACTATCGGGATCACTGAAATTGGACAAAGCCTGGAAAATTTATTCCGTTGGTTTTGGAACCTCTTGCGTTGTTTTGGGTTCGTCCCAATCAAATCCGCCCTGATGACGCCCCCATTTGCTACAACGGGCACGCATCTGTTCCCTGAAACGCTCCTGTTCCTCAGGACTCATATTTTTAAAACGTTCTATTTTATGGCGCATCCATGGCGCACCGCCACGTCCCTTAGGACCTCCAAATCCAAACAATATTTTAGATAGTATGAGTAACCCTGCGGCTTGCCAGTAGGTGATGGTTGTAACGTGAAATATATCTGGCAACAGGTTATTCCACAGCAACATCACAATGTAGCTGATGAGGGCTAAAATGCCCACTATCAGGAACGGTACAAAAATCAGTTTCTTTCTGAAGTGAAGCCTATGTCTATAAGCCGTATCTTCAAAGTTTCTATTTGTCATGTCTTTAATTTTAATCTTCTATAATTTCTTCATACAACTGTTTAAGCCGTTTGCGCAGATGAAGTACTGCGTAACGTTTGCGCGATACCAGCGTTTGTATTTTCTCGCCGGTACGCTCTGCTATTTCATTAAAAGGAATATTATCGAGTTCCTGCCATATAAAAACCTGCCGTTGTTCTTCGGGCAATTCATCCAGGGCCAGGAACAGCTGCTCCCAAAACAGGTTGCGGATGTATTCGGTTTCCGGGGTAGTGCCTTCGGTCAACAGGATGGCTCTGAAGTCTATGCCTTCTTCATCATCCTCACCTCCGGATAGGTTGATGTCGTATAGTTCTTCAGTCTTTTTGCGGTTTTTGTCGATGATCTTGTTGGTCGCCACTTTGTAAAGCCATGCACCGGTTTGCTCTATCGGCTGAGCGTTAACTACCGAGCTGAGCTGGTACCAAACATCCTGCAGAATGTCCTCGGCATCAGCGTCGGTTTTTACCCTCCGGCGGATAAAGCCCAGCAAGCCCTTACCATACGCCTTAATTGTCTGTATGATATGGTTGTTTTTTTCTTCGGGCATTACGGCGGTGATCAATTTATTTCTCCTTTAAAGGTAGAGACGAATGACCCTGAAAAACATTTTAAAAAAAAATAAAAATTATTTTCAGGATTACCTATTTGTTCATTTAGAGCAATCCGGACAGTATTTATTACAATGATTTAATTTTCATTTGATCAATTGATACAGGTCGGATTGATTAGCTCGTTTTTATTTCTGAAATTGGCTTAACCAATCTCAAGCCAATTAATATGAAACTCATCACTAAGTTTATTTTATCTCTGTTGTGCATTTTGAGTATCTCAATGTTTACTACGCAAGTTAATGCGCAGGATGCTCAAACCAAAATCATCGCCGCCATGAAAAACTCAGAAAATGATTGGAACAAAGGCGACTTGGACAGCTTTATGAAGATGTATACCGATGAGTCGACCATGATGATGCCAACCGGTCCGGTGGGAATAAATGCAATTAAAGAGCTGTATGAAAAGAAATACTTTAACGGTAAGATGCCTAAGCAGAATCTGCATTACGATGATCTGAAGGTGACTTTGTTAGGGGAGAAGTATGCATTGCTTACGGGGAAATTCACTTTATCTGGAAATAATCTACCGGAAAGATCGGGCCGTTATTCATTGGTGATGATATTGACCAAAGACGGTTGGAAGATACTGCACGATCATTCAAGTTAATTCTACCCACTATGAAAGGATATACACAAACAACCTTTGTTCCGCAGTTTTTTGTTGGTAAGAACGGGGCTGATGCTGTTGAGTTTTACAAGAAGGCTTTTGATGCAATCGAATTGAGGCGCTTTAGCAATGACGACGGAACCGTTCACGTTTCAGAGCTGGAGATAGCCGGCGCAATATTTCATATCCATGAAGAAAAACCAAGTGCGCGGTGTTATAGCCCCGCTTTATGCGGTGGCACTACTACTATTATGGGCCTGATGGTTACTGATCCTGATGCGGTGATGGAAAAAGCAATTGCGGCAGGAGCAACGGTTGTTTCACCTATGCAGGATTATGATTACGGCTACAGGCAAGGCGATATTCGTGATCCTTTCGGTCATCTGTGGATGATCGAAAAGGTTATTTGAGCGCGTCGAAAGCATATTTGGCGTCGCTCCAGAATTCATCCAAAGCAATTATCCTCGGCTTGAAAAAAGAGATCAATTCCGGCCAGTCATTTTTATTGAAAATACTTACGCCATATAAATGCCTTATTATCCGACTGGTAATTTTCCCTTCCTCATTAATGTAGTGTAATTGCCATTCCCAATCCTCATTCAGGACAGAATGAAGAACATTTTTTAATTCCAGAAATTGCTCGAAGAATAGCTCTTGTATACCTGCATCCGGATGGGCAATTTCAATTGCTATAGATGCCGACTTTTTACTGGCTTCCATCCGGAAGTAAACATATTTGATACCCGTTTTGTAATTTACCCAGTTTACCCTTAAGCCTTCGGCCGATAATTGCGGCGAAATATATTGACCGAAGGTAGTCCAGAAGGTTTGTTTAAGTTGAGATGCTTCGTCTTTTGAATACAAAACGCTTAATTTATCGTGAACGCAAAATCCAGCTTATCATCCTGCGAACTACTGCCTAATACTAACTTGTAATTGCCCGGGTAAGTTTTCCATCCATGGGTTTTCAGATCCCATTTTTGCAGATCCTTCACCGGTATTTTAATGGTTACTGATTGCTCACCGCCCTTTGTTACCGTCACACGTTTAAAGCCTTTTAACTCCTTAACAGGCATACGGTCGACCTGCGGATATTGGATATAGGCCTGAACCACTTCATCGCCATCCATCTTACCTGTGTTTTTAACCTTTACAGTAACATTTACGGTATCCTTTGCAGTGTATTTTTTAGCAGGATTTTTCTCTGCCTGGTACTCAAAAGAAGTATAGCTCAAACCAAAGCCAAACGGATATTGAACGGGACCATTAAAGTAGCGGTAGGTGCGGCCCTTCATCGAGTAATCAGAATAATCCGGAACGTCTTTTATCGATTTATAGAAAGTAAGCGGCAAATGTCCTGAGGGGGATACTTTACCAAAAAGCAGGTCTGCAAATGCATTACCACCCTGTTCACCAGGATACCAACCGAATACGATAGCATCAGCATAAGGCTCGATAGCTGAAATATCTACATCGCTACCGGCAGTTACAACGGCAATGATCGGTGTTTTAGTACTATGCCTTAACACTTTCATAAAAGCTATCTCGCTGGCAGGCAAACTCAGGTCTTTCTTATCACCGCCGGATTTTGAAAGGAACGCATCACCTGCTTCGCCTTCTAAAACAGGCGATAACCCAACTACGGCTATGGTAACTGAGCAATTTCCTGCCGCCCAGGTACCACCAAAATGAGTGGTATCGGTATAATCAGAGCCAAGGTCATATTCAATCCTTGTAGCCGGATCTAGTGCGGCGGTGATGCCTTCAACAAAATTCACCACTTTGCTGCTCACACCGTGATAATTGCCTATCATCGGATCAAGCGCTCCCGCATTTGGGCCTAGTACCATAATGCTTGGATAATCAGCTTTGTTCAATGGTAGTACATTGTTGTTATTCTTTAACAGCACCATGCTTTGCTGCGCTACTTTACGGGCAAGGGCAATATGTGATGGGTTGTGAACGCTATCCGCGCCATAATTATGGTATGGTATTTTTTGAGGATTATCATAAAAGCCAAGTTTAAACTCGGTACGCAGAAGTTCGGTTAAACGTTGATCTACTTCTTTTTCAGTTATTAATTTCTGATCGATGGCCTTGATCACATCATTCTGCAATATGGTGGAACAATCGAGGTCGATACCTGCCTTAATAGCAGCAGCAGCAACTTCAACTGCATTCGGTAAAGTTTTGTGGGTTGAATAAACATCATCCAATGCGCCGCAATCGGTTACCACGTGGCCTTTAAAACCCCATTCCTTTCTTAATATATCAGTCAATAGCATTTTATTGATCGAATTCGGAACGCCGTTGATACGGTTATAAGCACTCATTACTGATTCGACGCCGTTATTAACTAAAGCGTGAAATGCATATAGATATGTTTCTCTAAAATCTTTTTCATCCACTTTGGCATCAAAGAAATCACGTGTTGCTTCTGGTCCACTATGCACGGCAAAATGTTTGGCGGTAGCTGATGTTTTTAAATAATGCGGATCATCGCCCTGTAAACCTTTAACAAATGCGCTGCCTATTGTTGCTGTCAGGAAAGGATCTTCTCCATAAGTCTCTTGCCCACGGCCCCAGCGCGGATCGCGGAAAATATTGATGTTAGGTGTCCAGAAGGTGAGCCCCATATATTGTAGATGACGGTCTTTGGCTATGGCAAGGTTATATTTTGCACGCGCTTCTGTAGATATTACTGTTGAGACCTGTTTGATCAGATCATCATTAAATGTTGCCGCCATACCTATTGCCTGTGGGAAAATGGTGGCTTCACCGGCGCGGGCAACACCATGTAAACCTTCATTCCACCAATTGTAAGCAGGAATACCCAAACGAGGAATAGCTTTGCTGTTATAACCTAATAAAGACACCTTTTCTTCTAAAGTCAGCTTTGATACCAGGTCTTTTACTCGGGCATCAAGCGGTTGGCTCATATCCTTATAAACTGGTACAGATTGTGCCTGAATTAGGGTTGAATAAAAACATGCGGAAAAGGCAATTGCAAGGAGTTTTACAGGGTTTTTCATGACAGGCTAAACATAAGGAGAAAAATTGCAGTGCACAAGAAATGTTTGTCCAACGGTTAATGCTAAAAATTGCTACTTTAGCAACCAACTACACTTACACCCGATGAAAAAAATCTGCTTAACACTCCTTTGTTGTTTATTCATTATTAATGCATTCAGTCAATCTGCCCCAAAACCCTACGGCCCCTTGCCAACTAAAGGGCAGTTACAATGGCAGGAAACAGAAATGTATTGTATCATCCACTTTGGCCCAGATACCTATACTGATAAGGAATGGGGATATGGTGATGAAGATCCCAAGATTGTTAACCCAACAGAATTTAGCGCAACGCAAATTGTAAGCTCATTAAAAGCAGGTGGGTTTAAAGGAATAGTTGTGGTTGCCAAACACCATGATGGTTTTTGCATGTGGCCAACTAAAACTACTGAGCATAATATTTCAAAAAGCCCTTATAAAGATGGCAAAGGCGATATAGTAAAAGAGTATCGTGAAGCGTGCGACAAGCTGGGTATTAAAATGGGGGTATACTGCTCACCATGGGATAGGAACAGCGCCTTATATGGAAAGCCTGAATATGTAACCGAAGTTTACCGCAAGCAATTGCAGGAGTTATATAGCAATTACGGGCCGCTATTTATTGTATGGCATGATGGCGCAAACGGGGGAGATGGTTATTATGGTGGTGCACGTGAAGTACGTAAAATAGACCGTTCCACCTATTACGGTTGGCCGATAACATGGGGCATAGCCAGAAAACTACAACCTAATGCTGCAATTTTTGGAGACGTTGGTCCGGATGTACGTTGGGTGGGTAACGAAGCAGGCCATGCAGGTGAAACTTGCTGGGCAACTTATACACCCCATGCTCCTGAACCAGGCAAAGAGCCAGGCAATGGTTTCACAAAAGATGCAGAAGGCACTGAAGGGCATCGTGACGGCAAATACTGGATGCCGGCAGAATGTGATGTGCCGCTAAGACCAGGATGGTTTTATCATAAAGACCAGGATGAAAAGGTAAAAACTCCGGATTCGCTTTTTAATCTGTATTTCCAAAGCGTAGGTCATGGCGCTTGTTTGGATGTGGGTTTATCGCCTGACAGAAGAGGTTTGTTGAATGATAATGATGTAAAATCATTAAAAGGGTTTGGTGACCTGCTAAAAGAAACATTCTCGACAAACATTGCCAAGGGGGCGGCCTTGAAGGCAAGCAACGTAAGGGGAGGGAATCTGGCTAAATTTGGCCCTGGACATTTACTGGATAACGATCGTTACAGCTACTGGGCCACTGATGACAAGGTAAAAACTCCTGAACTGGTACTCGATCTCCATAAAAAGAAATCATTCAATATTATTCAGCTCCGTGAAAATATCAAGTTGGGTCAGCGTATTGATGAAGTAGCGGTTGATATTTGGCAGGATGGTAAATGGCGCCAGATTGCTACAGCAACAAGCATTGGCGGCAACCGCCTGATCCGTTTGCCTGAAAGTATTACAACAAACAAAGTACGTTTAAGGGTCACCAAAGCCCCGGTCTGTATTGCATTAAGTGACTTCGGATTGTATAGTGAGCCGAATCTTAAAAAAGGTTAATTTTATGGTATGAAGTATCAAAAATTTGTATTCGCCTTTTTATTAAATTATTGTGCAATATCCGTTGCATCTGCACAGCAATTGTATGATACTACAGCTAAACCAAAGCTAATCTCAAAGCAATTCAGCTTTACAGAGGGGGCATCTGTTGATAAAGCAGGTAATGTGTTTTTTACCGATCAACCTAATAATAAAATATGGGAGTACAACGGGGACGGTAAGCTTTCTGTTTTTATGGAAGATGCGCTGCACTCTAATGGTACTTATTTTGACAGCAAAGGCAATCTGGTTTCTTGTGCGGAAACTAAAGATCAGTTGATCGCTATTAGTCCGAAAGGTAAAGTCGAGGTTCTGGCAAATGATTATGACGGTCATCGTTTGAATGGGCCTAACGATATATGGGTAGCCCCGAACGGGAATATATATTTTACCGATCCCTATTACCAGCGTGATTTTTGGGACAGGAAAAAGCCGGATATAGATGGGCAGAATGTTTATTTTTTAGCCAAGGGCAGCGATAAGCCCGTAATCGTTGTTTCTGACATGAAAAAGCCCAACGGCATAGTCGGTACACCTGATGGAAAGTATCTCTATATCGCCGATATAGAAGCTAACAAGACTTATAAATATACTATTGCACCGGATGGAAGCCTGGCTGACAAAAAGTTGTTTGTCGAACAAGGCTCCGATGGCATGACGTTGGATGAACGCGGTAATGTGTACTTAACCGGCAATGGCGTTATTATCTACAACCCGCAGGGTGTTAAAATTGCCCACATAAAAATTGACGAACCGTGGACCGCAAACCTCTGCTTCTGCGGAAAAAATAAAGACCACCTGTTCATTACCGCATCAAAAGCCATCTACATTTTACATATGAATGTAAAAGGAGTAGAGTAAAGCTTCTTAATTATTGACTAATCCGGTAGAATTTATCAATTTTGTTGCATGGAAAACAATATGCAATGCCCGGTAGATTTTGTGCCGATGAATGAGAATAAGGCGCGGCTTACTGCTCTCTTCGTTTTAATATTATGTATTGTATTTCTGTTTACTAACTGGTGGATCATTATCGCTTTCCTGGTTGTCGATTTTTTGTTGAGAGCTAATAACCTTGGGAAATATACCTTGCTTGCCATATTAAGCGATGTTATAATCAATCAGCTAAAAATAAAGAATAAACCTACAGACCGTGCCCCTAAGCGATTTGCCGCTGGGGTAGGGTTGGTATTTACAATTGGTGTATTGATTTTGACCTTGCTGAAACTCGACACAGCGACACTGATAGTTATCTTAGTGCTGATTTTTTTCGCTTTTTTAGAATCATTTATTGGCTTCTGCGCGGGATGTTATGTGTACAGTATCTTAAATATGATCGTTAAATCATTTAGAAACAATTAATTACATAAGGGAATATTTTTTCAATAAATACTACTAAATAGGTAGATAATATATACATTTGCCTTGTCGATTTACTTAAATGAATTGGTTATGTTATCAGCACTAAAAATAAACAGCTTTCCGTACTTTGATCTGTCTGAGATTGAAGCTGACCGGGATTTGACCTTCAGATCATTTCAAAAATATGAGCCTGTAAGATCGGGGGATGTATTACCGGATTTTTCCTTAGAAAAAGAGCAGGGTAGGTGGCAGCAGTTTTTTAACGGCGCTGAAACTCACGGCCCGGTTTTATTTCATCAGCTATTGAATAAACCATTGGTGATCGGGTTTTACTCATATCAATGGCAACAATATGGAATCGACCTATTGAAACAGTTAAGTTCATTGCAGAATGACATTGCTGCTAACAACGCAAGCCTTTTAATTATCAGCTCAGAAAAAGACAGGAAGCTGGAGAAATTGATATGGGATAATAACCTATCACTTAATTTTTATTTTGATAAGGATAAACAAATCGCCGAGAAATTCAGGATATATTCAGAGCATGACCCGATCTGGAACAAGTTCTCGGGCATTGATACCAATGTTCCTTTATTGGCTACTTATGTGGTGTCAGCAAGCGGCCAGATTGAATACGATCATATCGACCCTGACTTTTCAAAAACATTTCCAACAAATGAAATTATTTCCGCTGTAAAAAAAGTTAGTAGCCAGCAGAATAATATACGAAATATACGCAGGTCGGCGGGACGGTAAAAAAAGTACTGTTAAACGACCGGTATTAAGAGACTATTTAGGTAGTGATTTCTTAGTTTTTTTGGTTTAACAACGGAAGCCGGGGTGGTTTCCGTTGTTTCTACAGTCGGGTGACCGAGTGGATAGGCGATGGTCTGCAAAACCTTTTACGGCAGTTCGAATCTGCCCCCGACGTCAATTTCTTCTTAAAAACTTTTTAAAAAACATATTTGGATAAGGCTTGTTTTGAGCGAAATCCTTATGTTTTATTAAGATAATATTAATAAATATTATTTCGACTCAAAAAAAGTTGTTCCCAAATGTAATTTAGTTAATATTGCACCCACCAACTACCGGTCATAGGGCAATTTATAACTATGCACATATAAAAATTACTTTATCAAGATAAAAAACTTTGCTCTTAAAATAGAGTTAACCAATGTATATCCTAACTTTGAATATCAATCTACCGGGCTATAAAATTACCTATAGAAAACACGCTTAACCCCTTAAACACTACATGGAAAAAAAAGCTGCATCATCACCCAAATTCCTGTCAATTGATATTGGTGGGTCGCATATAAAAGCTACTATATTAAATGACAAAGGTGACCTGCAAATGGACTACGACAAGATACCAACGCCTATGCCGGCAAGCCCTGAAAATGTGGTTAATACTATTAAAAAGTTAGTAAAAGGTTTCCCGGCATATGACAACATCTCAGTAGGTTTTCCTGGTTATGTTAAACATGGAGTGGTTAAAACGGCGCCTAACCTGGGAACTGATTTCTGGAAAGATTTCGATCTGAGTAAAAAGCTTGAAAAGGAACTGGGTAAACCTACACGCGTGGTAAATGATGCCGATATGCAAGGCCTTGGAATAGTTAGTGGAAAAGGCCTGGAAATGGTGATAACATTGGGAACCGGGTTTGGTACAGCTTTATTGGTAGATGGTCAGTTAATGCCGCACTTGGAATTAGCACACCACCCCTTTGCCAAAGGAAAAACCTACGATCAATATGTAGGTGAAAGGGCATTAGAAAAAGAAGGGCTGGATAAGTGGAACCGCCGCATGAAAAAGGTGCTGAAAACCTTGAAAACAGTAATCAATTATGATATCTTATATATAGGCGGCGGAAATTCAGATAAACTGAAATTTAAGCTGGATAAGAACATGAAGCTGGTTACCAACCAGGATGGTATTAAAGGAGGATCGCGTTTGTGGCTGAAAGATACCAGGCAGGATCTGATCACTTCGGTACCGTCAACAATTAGTTAATCAATTCAAATCAATCATTCATCTATAGTTAAAAATATGGATTCAACTACAAAAAGCATTGAACAGTTAAGTATCGATACCGTAAGGGTATTGTCAGCCGATGCAGTACAAAAAGCAAATTCAGGACACCCTGGTACACCGATGGCTATAGCGCCGATTGGGCATGTGCTTTGGTCGCAATTTATGCACTACAACCCGAAGAACTCGCACTGGGCCAACCGCGACAGGTTTATTTTATCTGCAGGTCACGCATGTATGTTTCAGTATAGTTTTTTATACCTGACAGGCTATGATATTACCATGGACGATCTTAAAAGCTTCAGGCAATTACATAGCAAAACTGCGGGTCACCCTGAATACGGTCTTTTAGACGGTATAGAAGTGACAACTGGTCCTCTGGGTCAAGGTTTTGCCAATGGTGTTGGTTTTGCTATAGGTCAAAAATATCTTGCAGCGCGTTATAATAAGCCTGGGTTCGATCTTTTCAACTATAAGATTTATGCTGTTGTCAGTGATGGAGACCTGATGGAAGGTGTTGCATCAGAGGCAGCTTCATTAGCGGGTCATTTGGAGTTGGGTAATATTATTTATATCTATGATGATAACCACATCTCGATTGAAGGCGATACCGATATTACCTTTAATGAAGATGTCGCCGAACGTTTTGAAGCGTATGGCTGGCACGTACAGGTAGTGAATGATGTGAATGATATTCATGCCTTATCTAATGCTATCAATAATGCGAAGATTGAAGTAAGCAAACCATCGCTGATTAAAGTACGCTCACACATTGCTTACGGTAGCCCGAATAAGGTAGATACGGCAGGTGCGCATGGTTCGCCACTCGGTGCTGACGAAATAAAACTGGTTAAACAGTTCTTTGGCTTTGACCCTGAGCAATCATTTGTTGTGCCGGAAGAAGTATTGAACTACTATCGTAAATGCGGTGAAAAAGGTGCCGGTACTGAACAGAAATGGAATGACCTGTATAAAGCCTACAAAGAGAAATTCCCTGAATTAGCCGCTGAATACGAACAGGCTACTAGTGGTGAATTACCAAAAGGATGGGATGCGAACCTGCCCGTGTTTAAACCAGAAGGTAAAATGGCTACCCGCCAGGCATCAGGTAAAGTGCTGAATGCTATTGCAGGTAAATTGCCTACTCTGATAGGTGGCGCTGCCGATTTGGCGCCATCAACAGAAACCAATATGAAAGAATATGATTCTTTCACTGTTGAAAAAAGAGACGGCCGTAATTTCCACTTCGGTATCCGCGAGCATGCGATGGGTTCAGCTCTAAATGGAATGGCTTTAACAAAAGGTATTATTCCATTTGGTGCTACCTTCCTGATGTTCTCAGAATATATGCGCCCTCCGATCCGTTTGGCTGCCATCATGAAAATCAGACCGATATTTGTTTATACACACGACAGTATTGGTTTGGGCGAAGATGGCACTACTCACCAGCCAATTGAACAACTGATTTCACTGCGCTCTATTCCAAATATCGTGGTGCTTCGTCCTGCAGATGCGAACGAGACAGCGCAGGCATGGCGTGTAGCTCTTGAGCATAAAGATGGCCCGGTTGTATTGGTGTTCACACGCCAGGGATTACCGATTCTTGACCAGGATAAATATGGAAAAGCGACCCAATTAGAAAAAGGTGCTTATATCGTTTCTGATTCAGAAAAAGCACCTCAGGTGATCCTGATCGCAACAGGATCTGAAGTATCGTTGATTATGTCTGCACAAGCTAAGTTGGCTGAGCAAGGTATTCAGACCCGCGTAGTAAGTATGCCGTCATGGGAACTGTTCGAAAAACAGGATGCTGCCTACAAAGAAAAAGTATTCCCTAAAGCCATCAAAAAACGTTTGGCTGTAGAAATGGGCTCTCCACTAGGCTGGCATAAATATGTGACCGACGAAGGCGATGTTCTGGCGATGCACACATTCGGAGAATCAGCGCCTGCCGAAGAGCTTTATAAGGAATTCGGTTTCACAGTTGAAAACGTTGTAAACAAAGCAAAAGCCTTATTATAAGATATGAGATTTGAGATGTGAGAAATGAGATTTTGTTTCGTGTCTCTGTCTGAATTTATTTATTAAAGAAAAATAGAAGGAAAATAATCATGGCAACTAATAGAGTAAAACAAATCCACAGTTTCGGTCAGAGCATCTGGCTTGATTTTATTAATCGTGAGATCATCAAATCTGGTGAATTAAAGAAACTGATAGATGAAGACGGTGTAAGAGGGGTGACCTCAAACCCGGCTATTTTTGAAAAAGCCATTACCAGCAGCTCAGATTATGATGCTGATATAGCAGAATTAGCCAAAACTACTAATGACGATGAAGAGATATTCTTTGGCATCGCAGTTAAGGATATCCAAAATGCAACTGACCTTTTTAAAGGTGTTTATGAGGAGTCAAAAGGTGTTGACGGCTATGTAAGTCTCGAGGTTTCTCCGTTTCTGGCACTTAAAGAAAAAGAAACGGCAGAACAAGCTGAACATTTATGGAAAGCCGTTGACCGCAAAAACGTAATGATCAAAATTCCGGGTACTAAACCGGGTTTGGGCGCTATCCGCAGTTCAATAGCAAAAGGTATCAATATCAACGTTACTTTATTGTTCGGCTTACCTCGTTACGAAGAGGTAACTGAGGCATATATCTCAGGTCTTGAAGATCATTTAGCCGCGGGGCATTCAATCGGCCATATTTCATCGGTAGCCAGCTTCTTCCTGAGCCGTATCGATGTGTTGGTTGATCCATTGCTGGACGAAAAAGGTGCTCCTGAATTAAAAGGAGAAGTAGCTATCGCATCAGCTAAAAAGGCATACGAGATATACAAAAGAGTATTCAGCGGCCCTCGTTGGGAAAAATTAGCTGCACAAGGAGCACAGCCACAACGTTTATTGTGGGCAAGTACAAGCAGCAAGAACCCTGCATTTAAGGATACCAAATATGTAGAGGCATTAATCGGTCCGGATACAGTTGATACCGTTCCATTAGAAACTATTGAGGCTTTCCGTGATCATGGTATAGCTGCAAATACATTAGAAGTAGGTCTTGACCATGCAACTGCTGTATTGGAAAAATTGAAAGCGATTGGTATTGACATCGATAAAGTTGCACAGCAACTGGAAGATGAAGGTATTGATAAGTTCAATAAACCGTTTGAAAAACTATTGCAAGCAATTGAAGGCCAAAAAGTTAAAGTCTGATTGCTGTGGAGACATTAGCTATAAAATTCCTATTTTTTGATATAGGAGGCATATTGCTCACCAATGGCTGGGGACATGAGTCTCGCCAGGAGGCCGCAAGATTGTTTAACCTTGATTACAAGGAATTAAGCGATCTGCATACCTTCATTTTCAATGTGTATGAAGCTGCAGGTGTAGATCTGGATGAATACATTGACACGGTAATTTTTAATCGTCCGCGCGATTTTACCCGTGAGGACTTTAAAAATTTCATGTTCGAGCAATCAAAGGAGCTGCCTGATATGCTTGCCTGGTTAAAGGAATGGAAGAAAGATTGCGGCTTCCGGATCATATCTATTAACAATGAGGGCAAAGAGCTGAATGATTACCGAATCAAAAAGTTTAAGCTTCACGAATGCTTTGATGCATTTGTATCCTCGTGTGAAGTAGGTATCCGCAAACCTGATCCTGCAATATTCAGGCTGGCGATGGGCATAGCAATGGCACAACCACAAGAATGTGTTTACTTCGATGACAGGAAGATGTTTGCGCTTGCTGCCGGAAAACTCGGTTTACGCGCTTATCAGCATACCAGCTTCGAAACAACAAAGAAAATTTTAGAAGATTTAAAAAAAGAAAACTCAAACCAAAAATGAGCACAACATCAAATAAATATGCCTTTGGCATGATTGGCCTGGGTGTTATGGGCCGGAGTTTATTGCTTAACATGGCCGATCATGGTTATGCCGTGGCAGGACATGATAAGGACGCTTCGAAAGTAAACTCGCTGAATGAAGAAGGAAAAGAAAAGGATGTGCAGGGTTTCAGTGATGCAAAAGAATTTATCGATAGTTTGACTAAACCACGCGCAATCATGATGCTGGTACCTGCCGGTAAGATAGTTGACGCAGTTATAGAAGAAATGACCCCACTGCTGGAAAAAGGGGATATATTGATAGATGGCGGTAACTCACACTTTACCGATACCAACCGCCGTGTGGAAGAACTGGAGGCAATAGGTCTGCATTTCTTTGGCATGGGGGTTTCAGGCGGTGAAGAAGGTGCACGCCGTGGCCCAAGCATGATGCCGGGTGGCGACAAGGAAGCCTACAATGTAATGAAGCCTATTTTTGAGGCTATTGCAGCAAAAGTTGATGGTGCCCCATGCGTAACCTACATTGGTCCCGGTGCATCAGGCCACTTTGTGAAAATGGTGCATAATGGTATAGAATATGGCTTGATGCAGTTAATTGCTGAGGCATACGAGATCATGAAAAAAGGTCTGCAAATGGATAATGCTGCTATTGGTGAAGTATTCGCCAAATGGAATGCTGGCCGTTTGCAATCTTTCTTGTTGGATATCACTAAAGATATTTTCCACTACAATGCTCCGGGAACAGATCATTTGCTGATAGACGATATTAAAGACGAAGCCAAAGCAAAAGGTACAGGTAAATGGACCTCGCAAATAGCGATGGATTTACAGGCGCCAATCCCAACTATCGATAGCTCAGTGTCTATGCGCGATCTTTCTAAATACAAGGAGTTGCGCGTCCAAGCAGGCGCTTTATATGGTGACGGTGAAAAGGCCTTGGATGTTGATACCGATTCATTTCTTGAATCATTAGAACAGGCATTCTATTTTAGCATGATCGTTTCTTATGCACAAGGTATGCACCTGCTTTCAAGAGCCTCAGAGGAATATAAATACGATTTGAAACTGGGCGAGATCGCAAAAATCTGGCGCGGTGGATGTATCATCCGTTCTGCATTTTTAAATGATATTTTCAAAGCGTACGAAAAGAATCCGGCATTGGCTCACTTATTATTGGATGACAGCATTCATGCAATAGTATCAGAAGCAGTCAATGGTTCCCGCACTGTGTTATCGGCAACTATTGCTGCCGGTATAGCTGCGCCATGCTTCACAGCATCTATAAGCTATTTCGATAATTTTATTAATAAACGTATGCCATCAAACCTTATCCAGGCTCAGCGCGACTACTTTGGAGCGCACACTTATGAGCTTATCGGAAAAGAAGGCGTATTTCATACTCAATGGGCTGAAAAACAATCGTGACTAACAAACCCATATTCAACCGTAAAACTACCATGAGCGCAAACACAAAATCAGACCCAACCATATTTGTCATATTTGGCGGCACCGGCGATTTAACATCAAGGAAAATAGGTCCGGCTTTATACAATCTGTTTTTGGACGGATGGATGCCAAATAACTTCTCAATAATTGGCACAGGTCGTACACAATATTCGGATGAGCAATTCAGGGAAAACCTATATAAAGATCTTAGCCAATTTTCGCGCAGCGGACTACCTGACAAAGATAAATGGGCAGCATTTTCTGAAAATGTTCACTATCAGGTATCTGATGTGAAAAATGCAGAAACCTACAAAGAATTTGGCAAACGTATAGAGAAGCATGCTGCCGATTGGAAAGCAAAACCAAATGTGATCTATTACCTGGCTGTATCTCCAAACTTGTTCCCGATCATTGCATCGAACCTGGCTAAAGCTAAGCTTGCTGAAGATAAAAGGAAGACCAGGATTGTGATAGAAAAACCATTCGGCCACGACCTGGAAACGGCAAAAGAACTTAACCAGCTATTATCAGGCATATTTGATGAATGCCAGGTATACCGTATCGACCATTATTTGGGTAAAGAAACTGTGCAGAACATTATGGCCTTCCGTTTTGCAAACTCCATTATGGAGCCGCTTTGGAACCGTAATTTTATTGAACATGTGCAAATATCAGTTTCTGAACAGTTAGGTGTTGAAGAACGCGGTGATTATTATGATGGTTCAGGAGCGTTACGTGATATGATCCAGAACCACTTGCTGCAGTTGCTTTGTCACATTGCAATGGAGCCACCTGTAAGCTTTAATGCTGACGAGGTGCGCGACCGTAAGGTAGATGTGTTAAGAGCTATGCGTAAATTCACACCGGAAGATGTGCGTAATTCAGCCGTTCGTGGCCAGTATGGCAGCGGGTGGATGAAAGGCAAAGAAGTTCCTGCATACCGTGATGAGCCTAAGGTTGATCCACAATCAAACACCGAAACGTTTGCGGCTATTAAATTCTTTATCGATAACTGGCGCTGGCAGGGGGTACCGTTCTACTTAAGAACCGGGAAGCGTTTGCACCAATCTTCGTCAGTTATTACTATTCAGTTTAAGGATGTTCCTCACCTGATATTCCCTACCGAAGCGGCAGAAAGCTGGCAGCAAAATAGGTTGATCATCAGTATACAACCTGAAATGAGCATTCGCTTGCAGGTTCAAGCTAAACGTCCGGGTATTGATATGGTTCTGAACGCCGTAGATATGGTATTTGACTATAAGGGAACTTACAGCCAACAGGCGCCAGAAGCTTATGAAACCCTGATACTGGATACGATGCTTGGCGATCAGACCTTATTTATGCGTGGCGATCAGGTAGAAGCTGCATGGGAATTAGTGATGCCGATACTAAGCACATGGCAAAATAAAAAGAGCCTGAATTTTCCGAATTATTCGGCTGACTCTTGGGGCCCTGAATCTGCTGAGGCATTGATTGCACGCGACGGATTTAACTGGTTTACACTACCTGTACAAGGCAAAAAATAATTATTTGATGAAAATAAATGTTTTTAAAAACGAGGACGAAGTTCTTCATGGTTTGGCAAACTACATTGTGGAAACTGCATCGGCATCAATTTCCACAAATGGGCAATTTTCTATAGCGCTATCGGGAGGAAATTCCCCTAAAAAATTATATGAATTATTAGCTTCCCCATCTTATAAAGATAAAATTGAGTGGAGCAAAGTTCATTTCTTTTTTGGTGACGAGCGTTATGTACCGCATATTGATTCACAAAGCAATTACCTGATGGCTAAAAAAGCTATCCTGGAACCTTTGGAGTTAAGTTACAAGCAAATATTCCCAATTGATACCTCGTTGAGCCCTGATGATGCAGCCAAAGCATATACCAATGATATCAATTTGTACTTTGCCGGAACTGAACCACGCTTCGACCTTGTGCTATTAGGGTTGGGTGATAATTCCCATACTGCTTCTTTGTTTCCGCACACACCTGTTTTGCATGATAAAACCGCGTCGGTAAAAGCTGTTTATCTTGAAGATCAGAAGGTATATCGTATCACGATGACGGCTCCCTTGATCAACCTTGCACACCATGTCGCTTTTTTGGTGTATGGAGAGAGTAAAGCGATTGCAGTACATCACATAATTGAAGATAAAACGAACATTGAGGAATATCCTGCACAATTGATCAAACCTCAAAGCGGTGATTTACAGTGGTTTTTGGATAGAGGAGCAGTTGATAAATTAGAACGAAAATAAATTTCTTTTTGATTGATATTCCAAATATATTTGTAAAAGCACTATAAGAGTTTGTTACTTTATATGAAGCGTCTTAAGTATTGAGCTTAAGACGCTTTTCATTTTTCAAAATTCCGATTTTCTAGTATCGTTTTCGTTTCAAGGATACCATATTAGAAAAGGATTTGTATGGTATAATAATTGTAAGTTAAAAACCAAAGTTTGAAAATTCCGTAAAAAGGAATTCATCAAAATTAAACGTTTTAGGAATTAATTAATTTAGTTCCTCGTTAACAGGAGATTAACCGAAATCTACTTATTTATATGTCAAACCTTACTTTATCGGAAAACACGCCTTTTGAACCTGAAATAAAATATTGGAAAGATAAACTGAGATGGATCAAGCCATTAAACTTGTTTACAGACTCGGCCAGATCTGATAAAAAAGGTAACAATAAGCATAGTTCCGAATTTGTTGCAGACGAAAAATTAAAGAGGCAATTAAGCAAGTTCAGTGATGATCAAAACGTGTCGCTGTTTGTTACATTGCTGTCTGCCTACAAGGTATTGCTATATCGGTACAGTTCGCAGGACGATATCTGTGTGGGAAATGTTATTACCCCTGATAATCAAAAAGCCAATCATTTAAATATACTTCCTTTACGGACAGAAATAAACAGCAGTAACAGTTTCGAGGAGTTATTACAAAATGTAAACAGTACCGTTAAAGAGGCGCATAAGAATCAGAATATTCCTTTTGAAAAACTAACGGGCCTGATAAGTGAGGAGGCGGACCTAAATTCTAATCCGTTATACCAGGTAATGTTTATTTTGCAGAATGGAATTGCTATTCCATCAGAATATACCAGGGAATCGGATTTAACTCTTTTTATTAAGGAAGATGGGGCTGCACTAAAGGGAAAGATCGAATATAACGCCGATCTTTATAAAGAAGATACGATTCTTCGGATAATAGATCACTATAAAATATTACTTAATTCAATACTTGCCAGTCCTAAAAAAAGCATCGGTTTGTTACCAATATTAACTGAGACAGAAGAGCATAAGCTTTTAAATGAGCTTAACAATACTGCATTTGATTATCCGAAAGACAAATCGCTGATTGATTTATTTGAAGACCAGGTAAAAAAAACGCCTGATAATATTGCTGTGATCTTTAATGAGCTTGAGATCAGCTATAAAGAGTTAAATATTCTCGGCAATCAATTCGGTGATTATTTAAGAAAAACTTACCAGGTAAAGCCTGACGATCTTATTGGTCTTAAGCTGGAGCGGGGAGAATGGCTGATCATAGCCATTATGGGTATACTAAAAGCAGGCGGTGCATACGTTCCTATTGACCCGGATTACCCGGTTGAGCGCATCAACTATATGATAAATGATAGCGCCTGCAAAATATTAGTAGATAAGGAAGAAATAGAACGATTTAAAAGGGTACAAGCAGGCTATAGCAAAGAAAACCTGAAAAATGGCGCCAAAGCTGATAACCTGGTTTATTGCGTCTATACCTCGGGTTCTACAGGTAACCCTAAGGGAGTTTTGGTAGAACATAGGAACGTGGTAAACCTGATCTGCTCTCAGCGCGAAGTTTACAAGATAACCGCAGACGAAAGGGTGCTTCAGTTTACTACGTTCACTTTTGACCCTTCTGCTGAGCAATTCTGGATAGCTTTTCTAACCGGATCGGCATTGGTTGCGCCCGATAAGGCTACTGTATCAGATCTGCATGCGCTGGAAAGCTACATTATAGCCAAGAAAGTAAGTCATATACATACTGTACCGGCAGTTTTAGCTGAACTGTCAATTGAGGACATGAGTAATGTAAAGCGGGTGATAACCGGTGGCGAAAGCTGCTCTCCATCGCTTGCCAAAAAATGGAAAGGCTGCTTTATGTTCATTAATGAATACGGCCCGACTGAAACCACTATTACCTCGACAGAATATAAGGCTGAACAGACGGACAATTACCATGTTTTTATCCCGATCGGTCGCCCGGTAGCTAATACAGACGTCTACATATTAGATGATCACCAGCGCTTATTGCCTTTTGGCGCTTTGGGAGAAATTTATATTGGTGGAGACGGAGTAAGCAGAGGTTATTTGAATCGTCCGGAGTTAACAAAAGAAAAGTTCATAGCCGATCCATTTAAAAAAGGGAAACGGATATACCGAACGGGAGACCTGGGAAGATGGCTGCCTGATGGCAATATTGAATATCTTGGACGAATAGATGACCAGGTGAAGATTCGCGGCTTCAGGATTGAACTGGATGAAATAACATCTACATTGTTAAAGCATCCAAAAGTTAATGCCGCCGTTGTGGTTGCCCAATCAGTCAATAGCAAGGATAAGGAACTCATAGCTTATACAACTGGTGGGGCAGAAGGAGTAGAACTAAGAGACTACTTAAAAGATCAGTTACCATCGTACATGGTGCCCGGCTACTATGTACATATGGATATAATACCGTTGACCAGCAATGGCAAAGTAAATAAAAAGGTATTACCTATGCCGGAAGTAAGTGGCTTAGGTGATGTTTTATATATAGCGCCATCTACAGATATAGAAACAAGCCTGGTGAAAATTTGGGCTGAAGTACTGAACCTGCCTGAAGAAAGCATTAGCATTAAGAACGATTTTTTTGATCTCGGCGGCCATAGTATAAAGGCTACGAGGTTAAGGGGGCTCATCCATAAAAAATTGGGTGTAAAGCTGTCTATAAAAGAACTTTTCTCAGAGAATACAATTGAGCTTCAGGCAAAATCAATTGCTAATAAGGAAATAAACACCTATGAAGCAAAGGAGTTGGTTGCTGAGCAGCCCGATTATGGTTTATCGCCAACGCAACGAAGATTATGGGTATTGCAGCAGTTGGATGCTTCGCAAAGCGCTTACAATATTCCTTATGTTATAAAACTTGAGGGTAAACTGGATAAGGCAGCTTTAGAAAAATCAATCCAGTCCATCATATCGCGTCATGAAGCTTTAAGGACTGTATTTAAAGAAGATGAAGAAGCGAATCCGCGGCAGCAGATCATCAACCCAGAAAATTTCCAATTCAAGTTGAAGGATACCAATCTTGGAAAAACAGCTGATAAACAATCGGTATTAAATAGATTGATCGAAAAGGAAACTACCTCTGGATTTAATTTAAGCGTTGGCCCATTGCTGCGGTGTCATCTCGTTCAACTTGAGGCTAATGAATATGTGCTGGTCATTGTACATCATAACATCATCAGCGATGAATGGTCGATGACCAATTTCCGCAGAGAACTTAGTGTTTTCTATAATTCTTATGTTGAAAATAAAACGCCAAAGCTTTCCCCATTACGTATACAATATAAAGACTATGCTGCGTGGCATAACCACCAGCTTGGTTCGGATGAGATCGCATCTCACAAGGAATATTGGCTAAAGCAGTTTGAAGGTGAGGTACCTGTCTTGAACTTACCTGCGGATAAAGAACGCCCAATATCCAAGACTTTTAATGGAACCGGACTTAATCTTAAAATAAATAATTCAGTATTAGATAAACTTAATAAAACAGGCAAAGTATCAGGCAGTACACTATTTATGAGTTTGCTGGCCTGTGTTAATGTCTTGCTTTATCGTTATACCGGCCAGGAAGACATAGTAATAGGCACACTGATAGGAGGACGCGATCATTCAGACCTTGACGATCAGGTTGGATATTATATAAATACGTTGGCTATCAGAACCCGATTTGATGGTTTGGGTAATTACGAGGATTTATTAAATCAAATAAAAGAAATTACTTTCAGCGCTTATGAGCATCAATTATATCCATATGATGAATTGGTTGATTCGTTAAAACTACCAAGAAATATCAATCGTAACCCGCTTTTTGATGTAATGGTAACATTGCAAACCTCACTAGAGCAGGATGCGGAATTTACTATGACCGGATTAAAAACCAGTCAGTACGATGCAGGCGAGTTGAGGGTAATCAAAAATGATGTGAACTTTATATTTTCTGAATCTAAGACCGGGCTTGAACTATGTTTGGAATATAATACTGATATATACAGCACGGAGCAGATGAAAAGAATGCTGAAGCATTTCGAAAACGTCATGGCTGCGGTAGCCCGGGAACCTCAACAGAGTTTATCAGAGATAGATTTTTTGACCCACGAGGAAAAAAAACAATTATTAAGCGATTTCAATAATACAACAGTTAATTTTCCTTCCGATAAGACAATTGTAGATCTGTTTGAAGACCAGGTTAGAAAAACGCCTGGAAACCCCGCTGTTGTTTTTGAGGGTGTGGAACTTAGTTACCAGGAGCTGAATTTCATCAGTAACCAGCTTGCTGATTATTTACGGAAAACCTATAAAATTAAACCTGATGAGCTGATTGGCCTTAAGCTTGACCGAAGCGAATGGATGGTCATCGCAATTTTGGGTATTCTTAAATCCGGGGGTGCCTATGTGCCAATTTCACCAAATTATCCGCAAGAGCGCATTAATTACCTGATTAATGATAGTGGTTGTAAGGTTGTGATCGATGATGAAGAGTTAGAGAAATTTAATAAGGTTGAAAGCAAATACAGCCTGGAAAATCAATCCGTCGGCCTTGAGCCTCATCATTTGGCTTATTGCATTTATACATCAGGTTCTACCGGTACTCCGAAGGGTTGCTTAATTCAGCATAACAGCCTTGTGAACAGATTGTCGTGGATGCAGCGGAATTATCCTTTAACAGATAATGATGTCATTCTGCAAAAAACAACTTTTGTATTCGATGTTTCGGTTTGGGAATTATTATGGTGGGCAACGCAAGGGGCTGGTGTTTGCCTGTTAAAAGACGGCGAAGAAAAAAACCCTGAGGCTATTATAAATGCTATTGATGATCATAAAGTTACAGTAATACACTTTGTGCCATCGATGCTGAATGTGTTTTTGGAATCACTGGAAAGTGATAAGTCTAAGTTGTATCAGTTAAAAAATATCCGACAGGTATTTATCAGCGGCGAGGTGCTGACCGTAAATCAAGTTGAAAGATTCAAGGAACTGTTCTTCAACCGATCATTGGTAAATCTGTATGGCCCTACCGAGACTTGTATTGATTCGGCATATTTTGACCTTACCAGTGAATCGTTAAAAAATTCGGTGCCTATTGGCAAGCCTATAGATAATACAAAGATTTATATTCTCGACAAACAAAAAAACTTATTGCCCGTTGGTGCAACAGGTGAAATTTGTATCGGTGGGATAGGTTTGGCAAGAGGATATCAGAATGAAACTGAATTAACAAATAAAAAGTTTACCCCTAATCCGTTTATAAATGGGGTGAAAATATATTGTTCAGGCGATTTTGGCAGATGGAGAACAGATGGGAATCTGGAATACCTTGGGCGTGCTGACGACCAGGTAAAAATACGTGGTTACAGAATTGAGCCAGGTGAAATATCGGTAGTTCTTCAAAAGCATCCTAAAGTAAGAGAGGCAATTGTAATTGCCGCACAAATAAATGAACCAGAAAGTGAACTAATTGCGTATACAACTGGCGAAGCAAAAGCCATTGAGCTAAAGGAGTATCTGAAAGAGCACCTGCCTTTGTATATGGTGCCCGGATATTACGTTCATCTTGATCGGATCCCTGTAACAAATACAGGTAAAGTGGATAGGAAAGCTTTGCCAGTTCCGGAAAGTAGTGGTATATTTAGGCCTCCTCACATAGCGCCTTCAACAGAGCTTGAAAAAACTTTGGTGAAGCTGTGGGCTAATGTACTTAATCTACCGGAAAAGGCCCTGGGGCTAAAAAACGACTTTTTTGATATGGGCGGCCATAGTATAAAAGCTATTCGCCTGCTTGGACTAATACATAAAGAATTGGGAGTAAAATTACCACTGAACGAACTGTTCTCCAAGGGTACCATTGAGCATCAGGCCTCTATGATAACCAATAGGGAATTGAATGCATACGAGGTTATCGGGAATATTCCTGATGCGGAGGAGTATAAGCTATCTTCTGCACAAAAACGTTTATGGATACTCAATCATTTTGAAGGCGCGCAGAGTGCATATAATATTCCATATGTTATTTCACTGGAGGGACATTTAAATAAAACTGCCCTGAAAGACGCGTTCAAGGCTATGGCAGTACGCCATGAAATCTTACGAACCGATTTTAAAGAAAATGCTGCAGGTGCCGTATTCCAGGAAGTTACCAACCCTGATAAATATGTTTTTGAGCTCAAGGAAACTGATTTGACTAAAAATGCGAATAAGTATACCGTATTAAATCAAATAGTAGAGCTTGAAAGCTTCGGTGGGTTTGATTTTATAGAAGGCCCACTATGGAGATGCCATCTTGTTCAGTTAGAAGAAAATAAGCACATTCTGATCATGGTTCACCATCATATTATAAGTGATGGTTGGTCAATGGATATTTTCCGTAAGGAATGGTGTGCATTATATAATGCTTATTCAGGAGGAAGCTCACCGCAGCTTGCCCCGTTACGCATACAATACAAAGACTATGCAGCATGGCATAATAAGCAGTTGCAGTCTGACGATATACTTCCGCACAAAGAGTATTGGCTGAAGCAATTTGAGGGCGAAATACCTATCCTGGAATTGCCGGCAGAAAAAGAGCGTCCTGCAATTAAGACTTTTAATGGTACAAGTATCACCGCTACCATTGATGATAATGTTCTGGATAAGCTGAACAGGACGGGAAAAGCATTGGGTGGCACGTTGTTTATGACCTTGCTTTCCTGCGTAAATGCTTTAATGTACCGTTATACCGGTCAGGAAGATATTGTAATAGGCAGCCCTATAGCCGGCCGTGAACACCCTGACCTGGAAAATCAGATAGGCTTCTATATTAATACCCTTGCTATACGTACGCGTTTTGATGGTTTGGGAAATTACGAGGCTTTATATGATCATGTTAAAGAGGTTACCCTGAGTGCGTATGAGCATCAGATCTATCCTTACGATGAACTGGTTGATTCCTTAAAATTACCGCGAAATATAAATCGTAATCCATTATTTGATGTAATGGTTGTATTGCAAAACTCAATGGAGCAGGATGCAGAATTTACATTGAATGGTTTGCATACAAGCCAATATAAAGCAGGGGAGTACAGAGTTGCCAAGTTTGATATCAACTTCATATTCTCTGAGTCGAAAAACGGGTTGGAGTTGGTTTTAGAATATAATACAGATATCTACAGCGATGAACAGATGCGCCGGATGCTAAATCATTTCGAGAATCTGATAGCTGCAATTGCACATGATCCTAAGCAAAGTATCGCTGCAATCGATATCCTCACAAAAGAAGACAAGCACCAGCTTTTCGATGTATTCAATGATACGCTGGTATATTATCCGAAAGAGAAAAGCCTGGCGGGTATTTTTGAGGAACAGGTATTAAGAACTCCTGATGCTATTGCTCTGCGTCAGCATGATCAGAGTATGACGTACAGGGAGTTAAATGAGCGTGCAAACCAGCTGGCTAATTACCTGGTAGAAAGTGGTGTAAATAAAGCAGATAATATCGGTTTATTGGTAACACGTAATTTCCACATGATTGTGGGCATGTTTGGTATCCTTAAAGCAGGAGGGGCATACGTACCTATCGATCCTGAATATCCGATAGACAGGCAAGAGTATATACTTCAGAATTCAGCAGTTAAGAAAGTACTTACCGACGGTGAATACCCTCTTGCTCAATTGGTTCCGCCTGAATTGTTTGTTAAGCTCAGAGAAATCGATCTGAGTAGCTACAGCAAAGAAAATCCGGGGCTCGAAATAGATAGCACTCAGCTTGCTTATACCATTTATACATCCGGATCAACCGGTCGGCCTAAAGGTGTGATGATAGAGCATCACATGGCAGTAAACCTGGTATTGTGGGTAAATACCGAATTCAATGTCGGACCTGATGATCGTTTGCTATTTATTACATCGATGTGCTTCGACCTTTCGGTTTATGACATTTTCGGGATGTTGTCAGCAGGTGGATCGCTGGTTATTGTTCAGCAAAACGAGTTGCTGGATGTGCCGAGATTGAAGGATATGATGCTGAGCTATAAGATTACCTTCTGGGATACAGTGCCAACTACAATGGATTACCTGGTGCGCGAATTGGAAGCTCATGACAGATCGTTCTTGCAAAAAACGCTTCGTGTTGTGTTTATGAGCGGCGACTGGATACCGGTAAACTTGCCTGATCGTATCAAAGTTTATTTCCCTAAAACCCGTGTTATTAGTCTCGGTGGTGCTACAGAAGGCACCGTATGGTCTAACTTCTATCCTGTAGAAAAGGTTGGGGCTAATTGGGGAAGTATACCTTATGGACGGCCAATGAATAATAACTTCTTCTACATTCTAAACGAGAAGTTACAGCCTGCACCAATTGGGGTTGTAGGTGAATTATATATTGGTGGGGTAGGTGTTGCACGTGGCTATGCAAACGATAAGGACAAAACCGACTATGCCTTTGTAAAGGATCCGTTTAGTGATAAAGCTGGTGGCCGCATGTACCGCACAGGCGACCTGGGACGAATGCTTCCGGACCTGAACATGGAATTCATCGGTCGTAAAGACGACCAGGTTAAGATCAGGGGATATCGTATTGAATTAGGCGAGATTGAAAGCGTTCTGCGTCAATGTGAACAGGTAAGCCAGGCAGTCGTACTGGCCAAAGCTGACAAAGACAAGAAGAAACGCCTGGTAGGTTATGTAGTTGGTAAAGAGAATTACGACCGCGCATTTGTTATTGCTTTTTTGAAAAGCAAGCTGCCCGACTATATGGTACCGACATTATGGATGGAGGTTGATAACATCCCACTTACAGCTAATGGCAAGATCGACAAAAAATCATTACCTGAATTTAATGCAGAAGAGCAAATTAAAGACCAATATGTAGCTCCGCGTACAGAATCGGAACGTCTACTGGTTAAAATTTGGGAAGATGTATTAAAAGTTGGTAATATTGGTATAACACACGACTTTTTTGACCTGGGAGGCCACTCGCTTTTAGCAGTACAGATTGTGAACCAGATCAAGAAACATACGGGTAAAATATTGCCTATCTCAGTTTTGTTTAAATACAGCAATATTGAGTCGTTAAATGCGTTCCTGAACGAGAATGATACAGAGAAGGTCTCTAAGTCACTGGTTCCTATAAAGCCTTCCGGTAGTAAGGCCCCGGTATATTTTATTCATGGTGTTGGCTTAAACGTCATGAATTTTGCCGACCTGGCGATGTATATGGATAAGGAGCAACCGGTATTTGGAATTCAGGCGCTTGGTTTGGGTGGAAAATTCCCGCCTGTTACAACGATCAGTGAGATAGCTAAAATATATGTCTCCGAGATAATTGAGCATAATCCTAACGGCCCTTATGCCATTGCCGGATATTCATTAGGTGGTTTTATAGCTACTGAAATGAGGAAACAGTTTGAGGCGTTAAATAAAGAAGTCTCAGTATTGGCGATAATTGACACCTATGCTGATTACACAGATGACTTTTTTACGATGCTGCCTAAAAAACTCGACAGACATATCAGGAAGTGGATAAATCTGGGATTTTCATTTATTCGTAATCCGAATAAAACAATTCAGAAGCAACGGAGTATTTATCTGGAAGATAAGCAATATCGTTATGATGCGATAAAACTGGCTAAAGAAAGTGGCGATAAGGAGTTTTATAACTTGATGAAACATATAAGGTCAACTTATTATGATTCTTACAGAAAGTCGAAAATGGAACCATTTGATGGTTTTGTATATCTGTTTAGAGCTACACATTGTTTACACTATACAGATGACAAGATATACCTGGGATGGAGAAAATATGCGCTAAAAGGGATGAAGGAATTTTTAATTCCGGGAGATCATAGAACCATGTTGCTAAAACCAAACGTAGAAGTGTTTGCGAAAGCTTTACAAGAGGTTCTTGATAATTCAGTCGCTGAAAAGAAATAGAAGAATGAAGAGTGATATGAATAAGATCACATCAAAAAATAGAACTATAAAAACTATATGAAGATTGGTGCCCATAATTTGCCTTATTCATATAGTGTATAAATAATTAAATGAAAATAAATCACATAATAATGAATTTTGATGCCGGAGGTGCGCAGACCTTTGTGGCATCGTTGGCAATGGAACAGAAAGACCTGGGACATGATGTTTCCATTATCATAATTGACGAACTTATAAATTCAGATTTTCAAAAGCTGTTGGTACAGGGCTTACGTGAAAAATCAGTGGATCTTTATTTTCTTAATAGAAGGCCGGGAAGAAATATTACAATTGTTAATACCATACGGGGCATTATAAAAACACTTTCTACAGTTAACCCCGATATTATTAATACACATATTTCTACTTCGCATTTAATTGTAAGTATTTGTTTAAAGTTTGCTTTAAGTCGTCTGAAGGACAGGCATGTTATTACGGTGCACAATGCTCCTGAGCAATGGAGCAGTATGACCCACAGGTTTAACGAGCATACACCAAGTATATATTGTTCGTATTCTGCATTAGACTTAAATCCGAAACGGGATTGTTTAAGTGTTGCCATTCAAAACGGTATACCTAAACTGAAAGTTGACGATCGCGCTGTGCCGATACTAAAACAATTTAATAATAATGGTGTGGCACACCGATTTGTTTTATCTGTTGGCAGATTGTCGAAGCAAAAAAACTATGATATGGTATGTGAAGTAGCGCAACATTTTGAGAATAAGAATGTACATTTCTTAGTGTGCGGTATAAAACAGGAAACGGCTGAACAGGATTTGGAGAATTTTAGTAAAATACCGAATATTCATTACCTGGGTACTAAAACGCAGGAAGAAGTTTATTCATTGATGAGTAATTGCGATTGCTTTTTTAACGCTTCGTTGTGGGAAGGGTTGCCAATAACCGTATTAGAAGCTTTCTTTTCGGGTATACCTTGTGTTCTTTCGAATATACCTCCTCATATTGAAATTGGCACCGACATGCCTTATTGCTATATTTCAAGCCTTGATTCTAAAGATTCATTTGTTCACAACATAGAAAAAGCGCTTACGCACACTGAAAGTAAGGATTTAATATTAGCGGCCCGTCAACCATTCTTAAAGAAGTATAGCATTGCCACAACTGCTAACAATTATGTAGAGTTCTACAATAAAGTTCTGGAAAATGTATGATATTAGTTAAATCATAAACATCAGAAATCAGGTACTTCAATACCTGATTTTTTTATGCCTGCCAACGTCCGTAATCCCTTTTAAAAAGGCCACTGATTTTTCCCTCCAACGACCTTAACGATTTCATTTTTAAAGGATTAATTATTGTAAAAAACCGGTGACAATTTTTAAAATTTGAGGCTTTTCTTTTAAAAAGAATTTTGTACTGGTCGGTTTTTGTAAGAAAATCATGGAGAAATACACACTTTTCGTCGCTTTTTTTAGGAATGTTTAAAAACTATAATTTATTGAAAATCAGATAGTATTTCAAAATTAATTAAAGTATATATTAATTTTTTTTCCCCATAATTAATTTTTATGAAACTTCGTCGCTAACACGAGCGTAGAAAAAACCCTAAAAATGCTGTTATGGAAATGAAAAAATTAAAAGCCCCCCTCGCATGCGTAATGTGCTCCCTGGCATTGCTAACTGCAACAATCTCATCTTGTAAGAAAGATTCTTCGGTAGTGCCTACGGCTGATGTCACCGGCGCAACTGCAGCATCAAATAGTATAGATTTTAAAGGTCATCATTCTCCCGGTTATATAGATACTACCAAAAAATCTGGAACCGGTACGACAACTGGTACTACTGGAACAAGTGGCACAACTACCGGAACTACGGGTAGCAGCGGTTCGACCACAGGTA
>JAFDZM010000105.1 GCA_018266915.1 Bacteroidota bacterium
GCGCTCTTTTTTAAGACATAAAAAATGGCCGGAATTTCTTCCGACCATTCGTGGCGATCAAGCGGCTTTAAATTAATTTCATTTGAGTTTATTTTCTGTCCTTCAAGCAGTGCTGGCATCGCATATTTACACATCTGCACTTTAAATTATTCTTCAACAACCTCACTATTGGGTGAACTTACCTCTGGCGTCTGATGTTTAAAGTAATGTTTCTGATAAATCAATATCAAAATAACACCTACTGAAATCGATGCATCTGCCAGGTTAAACACCGGGCGAAAAAACACAAAGTCCTGCCCACCCCACACCGGCACCCATGAAGGGAAATTGCCAGATATCAAAGGAAAGTAGAACATATCCACCACCCGACCGTGAAACAATTGACCATGCTGGAATAATACACCATAAAAAGTAGAATCAATGATATTTCCCAATGCACCAGCAAATATCATGGCTACGTTCATGATCAATCCCCGATGATACTTGTGTTTTATCAAATAAACCAAACCCCAGCAGATACCTACTACAGCACCTATGCGAAACAAAGTTAATGCCAGTTTGCCCAATGCGCCGCCAAACTCCATTCCAAAGGCCATGCCATTATTTTCGGTGTAATGCAGCATACCCCGGCTACCGAGGAAGTGAATTTCCTCTTGTAAGTACATATGCTTGAGGACCCAAATCTTGATGATCTGATCGACGAGAATAATAAGAAAAGCAACAAGAAAGGGTTTTGTATAAGCAGCCTTCATTAATATTGCTTCAGTTTGGCTTCCATGCTCAAAGTGGTATGAGGCACAGCTCGCAAGCGTTCTTTTTGTATCAGTTTACCGGTTTCGCGGCATACGCCGTAAGTTTTGTTCTCAATGCGCACCAGGGCAGCTTCTAATTGCTCGATGAATTTTTTCTGACGTGCGGCCAGCTGATTGATAGATTCCTTCTCTAACGTAGCCGATCCGTCTTCCAGTGTTTTATAAGTACCGGCAGTATCGTCAGTACCATTTGCGTTTGGTGTACTTAACGAAGATGCCAGCGAGTTCAATTCCTCTTTTGCAATTCTAAGCTTATCCAATATCAAATCCTTAAATTCCTGCAGCTCTGCATCAGAGTACCTGGTTTTTTCTGTTTCTTGTTTCATTTATAATTTTGTTATAGAGATCAATACTTCGTTTTCGTCAATTAATACGGTATCGCCATCAGCCAGCTGACTGTCGGGGTTTACAGCATCCGCTAAAATTTCGGCGCAAATATAGGATAAATTATTTTGTACAGATTCGCTAATTAAAAGTGAATCAGTACGGTAGCGAATGTTTATTTTGTCGGTTACTTCAAATCCTTTCTCCTTCCGCAGGTTCTGTACACGATTGATGAATTCGCGGGAAATACCCTCTTGTTTCAATTCGTTGGTGATGTTAACATCTAAAGCGACGGTTAGTTTTCCCAAATTTGCAACCTGCCATCCCGGAACATCTTCGGCGATGATCTCAACATCAGCCAAAGCAATTTCAAATGTCGAATTTGCAATTTCGAAGGTGGCTGAACCAGTCTCTTCAAACAGGTTTAACGCGTCCTGGCTCATATTAGTTATAGCCTCGGCTACAGCTTTCATGTCCTTGCCTACTTTAGGCCCTAATGCTTTAAAGTTTGGTTTTACCTTCTTTTTGATGAACCCAGATGCATCGGTGATGTACTCGATATCCTTTATATTGGTTTCAGAAAGGATCAGATCCTTCACCTGCTCTACCTGGTGCCTGAAGTTTTTATTCAGGATAGGCAATAAAGTTCTTTTAAGCGGTTGGCGTACATTGATGCCCACTTTTTTACGCAGTGAAAGCGTTAATGACGATATATCCTGCGCCAGCTGCATTCTTTCTTCCAAAGCTTTGTTCACCAGATCTTTATGATAAAGAGGGAAGTCAGCCAAGTGCACCGATTCGAAGTTCTCCTTTTTGGTGACGTTGTTTAAGTCAGTATACAACTTATCGGCAAAGAATGGCGCAATAGGCGACATCAGCTTGGCGATAGTTACCAAACAGGTATACAAAGTTTGATAAGCCGACAGCTTGTCTTCCGAGTCATCCGATTTCCAGAAACGGCGACGGCTTAAGCGCACATACCAATTGCTCAGGTGCTCATCCACAAAATCCTGGATTGCACGTGCAGCCTTAGTAGGTTCAAAATCAGCATAAAATTCATCGACGTCCTTGCTCAGAGTATTCAATAGTGAAATGATCCATTGATCGATCTCAGGTCGTTTACTTAGTTCGATCTCTGCTTCACTATAATTGAAACCATCAATATTGGCATAAAGCGCAAAGAAGTTATAAGTATTATACAGTGTGCCGAAGAATTTCCTGCGAACTTCATCCAGCCCTTCCATATTAAATTTCAGGTTATCCCATGGCGATGCATTGCTGATCATATACCAGCGTGCGGTATCGGCGCCATATTGCTCAATGGTTGAAAACGGATCGACAGCATTACCTAAACGTTTGGACATTTTGTTGCCGTTTTTATCCAGCACCAAACCGTTAGATACTACGTTCTTAAACGAAATGCCTTTATTGCCAACCTCTCTATTAACCGCTTTGATCTCGTCGCTGGTTTCGCTCAACATTACAGCGATAGCATGCAGGGTAAAGAACCAGCCGCGTGTTTGGTCAACACCTTCGGCGATGAAATCAGCAGGGTAGGACTTTTTAAATTGATCTTTATTCTCAAAGGGGAAATGCCATTGCGCGTATGGCATAGCGCCTGAGTCGAACCATACGTCGATCAGGTCGGGCTCACGGTACATGCGGTTGCCATTGGATGAAGTTAGTATCACATCATCAACAAAAGGGCGGTGCATATCGGTCAGCTTAAAGCCTTTTGGCATATGGCCTGCAGCTATAGATTTTTCTATTTCCTGCTCCATTTCGGCAATAGAGCCAATGCATTTTTCTTCAGAGCCGTTTTCCTCACGCCAGATAGGCAGTGGAGTCCCCCAGTAACGTGAGCGCGACAAATTCCAATCCACCAGGTTCTCCAGCCAGTTGCCGAAACGACCTGTGCCGGTGGATTCTGGTTTCCAGTTAATAGTTTTATTCAGCTCAACCAGTTTATCTTTTACCGCTGTGGTGCGGATGAACCAGCTATCCAGCGGATAGTACAAGATTGGCTCATCAGTACGCCATGAGTGCGGGTAGCTGTGCTCATATTTGCGGACATCGAAAGCCTTATTGTCTTCCTTCAGCTTTATAGCGATCATCACGTCAGTCGCCTTGAAGCCTGGTGCTTCGCGTTCTTCTTTGGTATAATATTCTTCCTTAACGTATAGTCCCGCAAAGTCGGTTACTTCTTTTACAAAGCGGCCCTGCTTGTCAACCAGCGGAACTTCTTTGCCGGTTTCGTCAAGCACCAATACCGATGGAACGCCGTTCTCTTTACAAGCCCGGAAGTCGTCTGCACCAAATACAGATGCAGTATGTACGATACCTGTACCATCTTCAGTAGTCACAAAATCAGCAGGAATTACACGGAAGGCATTTTTCTCTAAGTCCTCATTGGTTACATAAGGCATCAATTGGTGATACCGCAGATCAACCAAATCGGAGCCTTTGAATTGGGCTTTGATCTTCCAGGGGATCACCTTATCGCCACCTTTATAATCTTCAAACGAAGCGTTTTCGCCTTCAGCTTTAAAATATTTGCTTACCAGGTCCTTCGCCAGAACAACACTCACTGCTTCGTAAGTGTACGGATTGAAGGTACTAACCTTAACGTAATTGATATTTTCTCCAACAGCCAGGGCGCAATTTGAAGGTAAAGTCCATGGGGTGGTCGTCCAGGCTAATATGACGGTATCCTCATCAGAGCTTTCAAATAAAGTATTGATGAACGGATGTTTTTGATCTTTCTTTAAGTGGAACTCGGCAACAATGGTAGTATCCTTCACCATTTTGTAAGTACCTGGCTGGTTCAACTCGTGCGAGCTTAAACCCGTACCCGATTTTGGCGAATAAGGCTGTACGGTGTAACCTTTGTACAGCATGTTCTTGTTATAAAGTTCCTTCAGTATCCACCAAAGGGTCTCGATATACTCGTTTTTATAAGTGATGTAAGGATCATTCAGGTCAACCCAATAACCCATTTTTTCGGTCAGGTCGTTCCAAACGTCAGTATATTTCATCACCTCCTTGCGGCAGGCTTCATTGTAGTCTTCGATAGATATCTTTTTGCCGATGTCTTCTTTGGTAATGCCCAAAGTTTTTTCAACGCCAAGTTCGATAGGAAGGCCGTGCGTATCCCAGCCGCCTTTACGTTTTACCTGGTAGCCTTTTAAGGTTTTATAACGGCAAAAAATATCCTTGATGGAACGGGCCATTACATGGTGGATACCCGGCATACCATTTGCTGACGGCGGGCCCTCATAAAAGGTGTAAGGGTTGTTTTCCGGTCGACTGGTAATGCTTTTTTCGAAGATGTTGTTCTGCTTCCAGAAGTCTAAAACATCCTTACCGATCTGTGATAAATTTAACTGCTTATATTCGTTGTACATCAATATGTTCCACCTCAATTTTTCGAGGTTGCAAAAATACGGAATTTTACTATTAAAAAGCTAAATTGCCGTCATGAAAATTAAGTTTCACCGTGCTTTACTGATAACGATATTGGCTTTAATAGTCTTTTTGGCGACCACTTTTATCCCATGGTTAAGGGAAAGTAAATTTGGTAATTTTCTCCAGGGCTTTTCACTCGGAGTAGGGGCAGCCACACTAATAGCTACAATCCATTTTTATAATAAGTATAAAAAGGAGCAAAGTTCAGCTACCCGTATCTGATGGGCAATTTCCGTTACCCGATTGTGTTGTTTTTGACAAGTTTTGTGGTGCTTGCCATCGGCTTAGTATTTAAAATAATGCATCGGCCGGGTGGGCAATTGATTACCGGAAGTATGTTTATGGTGCAGGCTGTATCGATAGTGTGGCTGATTGTGCTGCTGGTGAGGAAGCGGTGATCTGAACTATGATTTTAATGATTTTTTGATAGACTATGATTCAGCCAGACTTTTGATAACAAATCATAGTAATCATACAATCAAATAAATCATAGTTCAAGACAAGACTCAAAATATCCCCCTATTTCCACCACCATCAATCTGAATAGTCGTCCCGCTAATATAAGCTGCCTGTTCTGATGCCAGGAAAGCAACCAATGCACCTAATTCTTCAGGCTTACCAATGCGTCCTGCTGGGATGGCCTTCGTTTTTTCTAGCTGAGCCTGTTCCGGATTCATGCCTTTAGGGAAAGTTTCTTTAATGCGTTCGGTCAGGATCAATCCCGGAGCGATATTATTTACGGTGATATGGTAAGGGCCAAATTCATCAGCCATCAATTTTGCCATACCCACCACGCCCATGCGCATCGAGGTAGACAGAACCGCATTATTCAGCACCGATTTTACAGATCCGCTAATAATATTGATTATGCGTCCGCCACCAGCTTTTTTCATATAAGGCAGCACCTCTCGACTATTCCGTGCGAAGCTAAGGATCGTCAGCTCAAAAGCTTTTTGCCAGGTTTCATCATCAAAAGTTTCGAACTTATCAAATGGCGGGCCGCCACCGTTATTGAGCAGAATATCGATCCGGCCAAAAGTGTCTCCGGTTTTTTTAATGAGCGCTTTCATTTGTTCGGCGTCGGATACATCCGCAGCAATGGCCATCACTTCATTGCCGGTTTGTTGACGAATTTCTTCAGCAGTTTTATTCAGTTCATCAACATTGCGGGAACTGATAATTACTTTTGCACCTTCGGCGGACAAAGCCAATGCCGACGCCTTTCCCAAACCTTTACTTGCCGCTAAAACTATGGTGACTTTATCTTTTATTTTGAGATCCATGGTAGATAGAGTTATGTATTAATGATCCTTTTGGGGGATCATATCAAATATTACTGACGAGTTAAAATTACCGTTTTTGTCCATGTAATAATTATTATAACCAAACATTTGGCCCAACGGATTCAACTCTTTATCCTCTGATTTTCGTTCGTCCCACTCAAACCGGAATACTTTTGAAGTCGCTTGTATGTTGAAGAAATGATAAGGGTCGGCATATAGCTTAACGATCACCAAATAAGCTTTATATCTGAAATAACCAAGCCTGGTTCTTTGTGAGAATACGTTCACATTCAATATAGTAGTATCTGTACGCAATCCGCTAAGAGATATGGAATACTCCTTATTGACGAGGTATGAGCTTATCAAAAAGCATGATCTTGCAGGATCATTTAAGCCGATGTATTTATCCAGCAATGAATCAATCCTTTTATCTTCAACAACAGATGTAACCCTGATGTCCGTCATTGCTATCGGATCACTGAAAGGCATTTTATCAAACTGCCCTATAGGGTAATTATAATCAGCTGAACAGAAATATTTATCGCCACCTATTGGGCTTAGTCTGTATCTGAATGTTTTGATATGCGGTGTTGGCTCAAAGAAATTAAACAAATCATAAGTGTTCACTACTAATACCAGGTATTTCTTGTATTTGAAATATCCAAATGGTGCTTTGTATTTAAAAACATTGAGGTTCAGTACAGCGGTATCTGTTTTTAATCCCTTTACAGTGAGCCCGTATAGGCCGCCGATCGGATCAGCATATAATACAAAACATGATCTTGCAGGATCGCCCAGTTTTACAAATTTATCGAGTAAGGCATCGATCTTTGGATTTTCCTTTACCAAGGGAATTGCAGCATGACTTATCCCTTGTGCATGTACAAATGCCACAAGAACGAATGAAACAGAAAAAAGCAGAGTCAGCTTTTTGATCATACAGGCCATGTTTGCCTAAACTTACGCCAAGCAATATAACTATGCAAGTATTTAAACTATTTTTGAAAGATGAACAAATTTATCCGCGGCTTTGGTTATGCAATCAATGGTATCTGGCATGCTGCTGTTACCCAGCTGAATTTCAGGGTGCATTTGGTGTGCGCGTTGGTTGCCGTGTATGCGGGCTATGCTTTGCATATTTCCAAAGACGAGTGGCTGTGGATCATCTTTTGTATCGGTATGGTGTTGGTTGCCGAATTGTTTAATACAGCTATCGAGTTTCTTACCGACCTTGTATCACCTGAATACAACAAAAAGGCCGGACTGGTAAAAGATATTGCTGCCGGAGCTGTATTAATCACCGCAATTACAGCATTAACCATTGGCCTGGTGATCTTTGTACCCAAATTGTTAGCGCTTATTCATCATGCTGCATAAAACGCGGGGCATCGTTTTTAAAACCACCGACTATGGCGAGAGCAGCGTTATCGTACAAATATTTACTGAGAAATTCGGCCTGCAATCCTACATCATCAATGGCGTAAAAAAGCCTCGGGCAAAGATCAGCCGAAACATGCTCCAGCCATTACATTTGCTCGATCTTGTAGTTTATCATAAAAGTACCGGACAAGTTCAGCGCATTTCTGAATTACGGAATTCTCCGGTTTTGCAAAGCATCCCGTATGATGTGATCAAAAGCAGCCTCGTCCTGTTTCTGAATGAGGTTTTATATAAAGCAGTTAAGCAACAATCGGCAGAAGAAAACCTGTTTGACTTTATCTTCAATGCGATAGAATGGCTCGATAATCAAACCGAAAACCTGGCCAATTTCCACCTGCTATTTTTAACACGACTGACCCGTTACCTTGGCTTTTATCCTGATCAGGCGATCAATGCTGATTATTTCGATATGAAAAACGGGATATTCAGCAAGTATAAACCAGAAGGATTTTCTTACTTGTCCCCACCTCATACGCAGAATTTTTACAGCCTGCTGCAATGCAGTTTTGAGAACCTCGGTCTGCTGAGGTTCAGCAATGATGAACGCCGTTACCTGGTGCAAAAGTTACTGGAATATTATGCCCTGCATATCGAAAGCTTTGGCAATATCCATTCGCATGAAATATTGGAAGAAGTGCTGAGCTGATTTATTACAGTATTTTGCAAAAAACCTTTAATTTCACCACAATAAATTAAGTCACTTAAACTATTCTGCACTTTTGATGCCCGGTAAAGTTTTAATTGTCATCCCATGTTATAATGAAGAGGCTTCGCTCCCTTCGGTTTTGGACGAGCTTCATCAAACAATCTTACCCGGCGGTTACCAGATGGAAGTAGCGGTGATCAACGATTGTTCCAAAGACAATACCGTAGCAGTAGCCCGTAAACACAGGGCTACCGTGCTCGATCTGCCGGTGAATTTAGGCATTGGCGGTGCCGTACAAACCGGCATCCGTTATGCACGTGACAATAATTTTGATATTGCCATACAATTGGATGGAGACGGCCAGCATCCACCAAAAGAGTTAGAAAAGCTGGTTGGTCATCATATGGAAACAGGTGCTAATGTGGTTATAGGCTCGAGATTTTTGGAAAAAGAGGGCTTTCAATCTTCATTTCTGCGCCGACTGGGGATCAGTTATTTTCACTGGGTAAACCGGGTAATGACCGGCAAGCATATTTATGACAGTACCTCCGGTTTCCGGTTGTTCGACAAGGCAGCTATCAAGATAGCGGCAGCAAATTACCCTGATGAATATCCTGAGCCTGAATCATTGGTGTTATTCTCCAAAGCAGGTTTAAAAATTGCCGAGGTGCCCGTGATCATGAGCGCAAGGCGTGGCGGACAATCTTCCATCCGCAGCTTCGGATCGCTGTACTATTGCATCAAAGTAAGCCTGGCCATGTTTTTTTCGTTCATTCGTAAACCCTGATCATTATGCAAAGGATACAGATCATTGCCATTGTCGTGAACATTTTGTTCCTGCTGTACATTGCGCGGCTTATCATAAAAGGCAAGCTGCGCGAAGAGTACGCCATAGTGTGGGCTATTTGTACGGTGTTCCTGCTGATATTTTCCTTCTGGACCGAAGGCCTCGAACTCCTAAGCAGGTTGACGGGAGTAATTCTCCCCGCCAACATGGTTTTCACCGGCTTCATCTTCGCGATATTGATTTACCTGCTGCACCTGAGCGTTGTGGCATCCAAACTACATAACAATAACAAAAAGCTCGCACAGGAAATCTCATTGCTGAAAGAGCAGTTTGACAAATATGTGAGTGAGCATAAATGAGTGCACAATAGTCTTGTTCAATATTATACGGTCAAGATAGATAGCCATACACAACCAATTATTCCCGAAATTAGAGCCCAATACTTAATTTCTATCCAGAACAAAGTATTCTTACTTTTTTTAGCTCTTTTTGGCCCCTCCCTTAATAATTCCGGACCACCATCATAAAACCATATGATAAAGGCGGAGGACAAAAGCGAAATGGCGCCTATATATTGTTCATTCAGGTGAACCACATCGGCTATGGTAAAAAGCATAAGTGCAACTATTAAAGGAAGTGCAAGAACAAGTCCGCCCTTGCCTTTATGTGGAATTAAATGTGCGAGCATTTGTTAAAGATAAAAATTACTGCGATCTCACAAGCGACAGATCAGAGAAGAAGAATTACTTGATCACCTGCCCCACAAACAACAAAGTTTTGGTATAAGGGACAATGACATGAAATTCCCGCATGCCATACTCCCGGTCAAAAGGTGCGCGGGATTTGATGCCTGTTAGTTTACCCTTTATCGAATCCCAAAGCTCATCAATGTGATCCACTTCAAGGTAAAATTCCATTTCACCAATATCTTCCCCGGCATTCAGAAAGTGAATTAAGTGACCATCCTTATAAACTATGGCATAGTTCGTTTCCCTGCGTGCTATTTGGAACCCGAATAAATCAGTAAAAAACCGAACAGTCTCCTCTATATTATAGGACGGCACCATCGGGCTTAAATAATGGACTTTGTACATAGCGCAAATTGATGAGTTGTAGTTATCTAAAGATAAGGGTTTATCAGCTTTTGTGCGGACTGGGTTATAAGCGTCCATGCTTATTTTAATTGCAAGATTGTTTTTACCCCGGAAACAGAACATTCCTAATATTTATTAGTTATTAGTTAAATAATCTTACATACTATGAAAAAGATAATTTTACTAATTCTGGCAGGGATAGGTGTGTTTGCCGGCTGCAAAAAAGACAACTCCGTAAAAACGAACCCAGCGGGCAGTAAGAAACTTGATACACTCCAAGGTTCAATCACCCAAGACATGACGCTCGACCCTTCTAAAAGCTATTTGCTTAAGGGACAGGTATATGTAAAAAACAATGCAACTCTTACTATTCCGGCAGGAGTCATCGTTTATGCACAGGCAAATGCAGAACGGTCAGCAAAGAGTGTGCTGGTGATCACTCAAAACTCCAAATTAAACATTAACGGCACAATGGATAACCCCGTTGTATTCACTTCGGCCGCAACATCAAAAGCACCTGGCGATTGGGGAGCGATCGTTCTGTTGGGTAATGCACCGGCCAATGTAGGAGTCGGGCATGTGGCAGGCTTGCCTGTTAATACTGACACACAATATGGCGGCTCAGCAGCGAACGACAATTCCGGAACAATTACTTATCTCCGGATCGAGTATACGGGCGGCATTAATCCACCAGCCGAGGATGAATGGGCTGTGGATAAGGCAAGCGGCCTTGTCATGGCGGGCGTAGGTTCGGGCACCCATATCGATAATGTGATGGTGAAATATTCAAATGACGACAGCTTCCAGTTTGTTGGCGGTACGGTGAATGCAACTCACCTGATCAGCTATAATTGCGGTGATGATGATTTTGATTTTGATCTGGGCTATGAAGGTAAGCTGCAATTCCTGGTTGGATATCGTACGCATGCTTCATCGCAGGCATTAAGGGCGAACGGTTTTGAAAGTTATAACGACTCGGTTCCCACAAACAATACGCCCTATACCCGGCCGGTTGTTTCAAACATGACCATTATTGGACCGCAGGGAATTGATGCTACAAAAACAAATATCAATCAGGGGGTATACATGCGCAAAGGGACACGGTTGGCTGTAAGGAATTCTATTGTGGCTGAATATTCAGAAGGTGCGTTTATGGTTTGCCCACGCACCCGCCCGCTTATCCTGAACGACGATAATGCCGAATTCAGGAGCAACCTGGTGGAAGCAGATACGCTTGCCCGCACATTTTGCTGGGATCAGGACACAAAAGGCGTTTTCGCCGACCCGGTATTGACCACATTTGAAACCAACTCCGTTAATAAAAACACGGTTATTGCAACATCGGCTGACATGAAGTTGATGACAATGTACAACAGCATGGGAGCACCCGATCTGCGTCCTGCAAGCGGCTCCCCAGCTTTAACGGGGGCAGATTTTATGGGGGCAGATTTTTCAGATTCATTTTTTAATAAGGTAACTTACAGGGGTGCCTTGAGCGATAACTGGGCCGCTCAAAGTAACTGGGCGGACTGGCGGTGAGACTTTATTTATTATTGTTTTTTAGTTTGCGCGCAAATTGAACTAAAAAAGCCACCGATAGGTGGCTTTTTTGTGGGAGTTACTGGGTTCGAACCAGTGACCCTCTGCTTGTAAGGCAGATGCTCTGAACCAGCTGAGCTAAACTCCCTTTGTTTTGGGACTGCAAATATAGGATGTGTGGACAATTAGACAAAAAATATTTTAAAATTGTGTAAAACTCGCTGATTATGAGCTAAATTGGTTTAAAATGGCAGGATGTTTGCTGTGTTATACATATAATTTTTACAATTCTGCTACGTTGTGAATTAAACTTTTAAAGAAAAATACCGTTTAACTACTATAATTATTTTAACAATACTATGAGATCGATTAATGTGCTGCAGAAAAAGGCAACAAGATTACAAGAAGATATAAAAGCTTTATTATTGGATAACTATCGCTATGACGAGGCGCTAACCACCCGCCTGAACATTATATCAAAAGTTACTACCCTACGTGCCGAACTGGCCACCGTACAACGCGAAATAAGAGAAAGACAAGCCGCCTGAGCTGACAACCGAACAGGCACTTATCATTTTTTATTTCCCCCCGCCTTATTTTAAGTAAAGGTTACCTTTCTGTATACTTTACAAACTTTTCATGCGTTTTATTGGTAATTAATTTAACTTCTTATTGCTGAAGCTGTATGAAATCGCTGATAGAGCTTTACAAAGAGTCTACCGATACAAAATTGGAGATCAATATCCTGATAGCAGAAACCAACAATCCAGCTAATGCGCTTGAGCTGCGCCTGTCGATATTAAATCAAATTACACTGCTCCATCAGAAATTAAACCACATCCTTCACGAAATAAAGGAAAGGAGATCGACGGTCATCGCTTAAACCAGTTTTGATTTTATTGCAAATTATAACTGGTATCAATAGGAGTACCGCCGGTTATAGTTTGATACACCACGCAATATCTTTCGGTAAGTTTAGCCAGGCTGGTCATTTGTTCCTCGTTAGCATCAGTATCCAGATAGAACCCAAGGCGTATTTGTTTAAAACCCACCGAAACCTCTTTTGATACACCCAACGTTCCCCGAAAATCCAGGTCACCCTCGGCTTTTACTGTTCCGCTTTTAATATCGACACCAATAGCGGTGGCCACGGCGCTTAAAGTAACCCCGGCACATGCTACCAGTGCTTCCAGAAGCATATCACCCGAGCAGGCCAGCATACCATTACCACCTGTTGCCGGGTGCAGACCAGCTTCAACCAACGCTTTGCCTGTTTCTATTTTGCACGATATGCCTTCTCCCAGGTTGCCTTCGGCTTTTAGGGTAATCATGGCAGTATCCGGTTGCACCTTGTATTTCTCCTTTAGCGGAGCCTGTAAATTCTTCAATTCGGTAGCGTCCATATAATTGATTTATAGATCAAATGTAATCTACCCAAATCAAAAATACTGTATGAGGATAGTAAAACTACTATTATTATTCAATAGCATTGAACTCTTAACCGGATAAACAATCACGGATAACTGGTTAACTGACCCCTGGTCACTCACTCCGAAGGCTCTTTATCGGGTTCACCAAAGCCGCTTTCGCCGACTGGATACTCACCGTCGCCAGGGCAATCAAAATGATAATTCCACCCGCCAGGGCAAACATCCACCAATGCATCGGTTCGTGATAGGCAAAGTTTTGCAGCCATTTATCCATAGCATACCAGGCAACTGGCGTGGCTATTATTAAGGCGATGACAACCAGTACCAGAAACTCTGATGACAGCAAAGCAAATAATGATCCCACACTTGCACCCAATACTTTACGGATGCCAATCTCCTTAAGACGCTGCTCAGCAGTAAACATCGCTAAGCCTAACAATCCGAGGCAGGAAATAAATATCGCCAGGAAAGCAAAACCGTCAGATAATTTGCTGACGATCTGCTCATTATTATAAAGTTTGTTGTAAGCATCATCCGAAAAAGTATAAGTAAACTGAAAATCAGGGTTCAATTGTTTGGTTATAGTTTCCAGGCTGGCAACCGCTTCTTTGGTTTTGCCGGCTATGGTTCTTATTATAACAAAGCCGTAATCAGGAGCCTTATCGTAACGCATGATAAGCGGTTTGATCTGGTCATGTAGTGAACTGAAATGGAAGTCCTTTACCACTCCAATAATCTTTCCTTTTACACCCCACATGGTTATTGATTTCCCGATCGGATCGGCATAGCCGAATCTTTTCACCGCGGTTTCGTTAACAACGTACGAGCTGGTATCTGTAGCAAAGCTTTTATCAAAGTCGCGGCCTTCTTTCATGTTCAACTTCATTGTTTTGATGAAGTCATACCCGACAGCGAGGTTAGTAAATGAAACTGTAGTGTTCGGGGTCTTGCCATCCCATTCGACACCAACTGTGGACGAGCTGATTTCAGTAGGTTGGCTGGTAGCCTCAGTAACCGACTGGATACCTGGCATCCTTAACGCTTCATCTTTTAACACCTGGAATTTTTTAAGAAGATTACCCTCAAGCGGAACGTAGATCATATTCTCCCTGTCGAACCCAAGATTAATGGATTGGATATAGTTTATTTGACGGGAAACGATAATGGTTCCGATAATTAATACTACCGAAAGCACAAATTGAAATACCACAAGGCCTTTACGGAACATGGTAGTTCCCGAATCAAGCTTTAAAGTACCTTTTAATACCTTAACAGGGTTAAATGAAGACAGGAACAAAGCCGGATAACTGCCCGAAACTATGCCGGTAATAAAGGTGATCAATAATAATTCTGCCCAGAATTTCACATCGTTAAAGGGTAACTCAATTTGCTTTTGAGTGACCTCATTGAACAGGGGCAAAACAGCAACTACCAGAAATAATGATACCGATACTGCTATCGTAGTAAGCAATAATGATTCACAGATAAACTGTTTGATCAGGACGCTTCTTATCGCGCCAACTGCCTTTCTTACGCCGATCTCCTTAGCTCGTTTTACTGAGCGCGCAGTAGTCAGGTTCATGAAATTAATACAGGCGATAAGCAAAATAAATACCGCTACGATGCTGAACAGGTGCACATATTCTATCCTGCCGCCATCAATTTTTCCTTCCTTAAAATTACTGTGCAGGTAAACCTCATCAAATTTCTGCATGGCTAATTCCTGGGTAAAGGTGCCTGGCTTTTCGTCTTTGTCAAGCTTTAACAGGAAATGCCTGATCTTTTGATCCACCAAAGTGGGATTGGCATCAGGACGCAATTGGATATAAGTATAAGGTGTATTATTCCCCCATTCTTTTGCCCACGGATTATCTTCCAAAAACGAGGCCCAGTTGATCAGGTAATCAAACTTTAATGAAGAATTTGCGCCAACGTTTTCAAATACCGAAGTGACGATAAAGCTCTTACGGTTGTCGATACGAAGGGTTTTACCCATTGCCGATTGAGCGTTTCCAAAGAATTCCTCCGCCATTTTCCGGGATATAGAAATATCCGATACGGTATGCAATGAGCTCTCCGCATTACCCTGTATCAACGGATAGCTGAACATCTTAAAGAAATCAGCATCCGCTGAGCCACCTGTTAGCTTAATGATCTTATCGCCAACTTTAAAATTATGCTCATCAAAAAAGACAGCACTCGTGGCGTATTGCACCTCTGGAATTACCCGCTTTAATTCCGCAGCCAGAACCCCGGGTGTATAATATTGCCCGTTTATCTTATTGTCATAATGTTGCTGCTCATAAACCTGGTACAAATACTTCCCGTTTTTATGGAAGCCATCCATGTTCACTTCATTCTGCACCCATAACAATATCAGCAGACTACAAGCCAGCCCAACCGAAAGGCCTGCCATATTGATAAACGTATGTGTCCTGTTTTTTACCAGGTTGCGCCATGCAACTTTCAAATAGTTCTTTATCATTTTGTTAGTTCATTAGTTCAATGGTTCATTAATTTATTGATTTGGTCTGCTACTGCAACTGCCACTGCTACCAATCACCGGTTTACCTGTCACTCACTTCGCAAACTTTTGACAGGGTTCATCATCGCCGCTTTAATGCTTTGAAAGCTCACCGTTGCTAAAGTGATCAGTATGGATACTATAGCTGTCGAAGCAAAAATCCACCACGATAATTGCGTATGGTATTCGTATCCCTGCAGCCAGTTATGCATAAAATAATAAGCCGACGGGATAGCTACCAGTAACGATACGAATACCAGTGCCACAAAATCTTTCGACATCAATTGCCATAAGCTGAATACCGATGCGCCCAATACCTTGCGCACACCGATCTCTTTGGTACGCTGTTCGGCAACATATGCTGCTAAGCCAAATAAGCCCAGGCAGGAAATGAAAATAGCCAGCGTCGCAAAAATGCCCGATAGCTTTCCAACCAACTCTTCCAATTGGAATTTCTTATTATAATCCTCATCAGCAAAACGATAGCTGTATGGGAACGATGGTGCATACTTGTTAAATATTTTGGTGAGTTTTTCTATGGCGGTATGTGTTTCCACATGCGGCGACAGCCGGTAAATCAGGAAGGTCCACCAACGTGGCTCATAATAGTACAACGTTGGATTGACCGATGAAAAAGCCGAGCCCATCAATGAGTTTTTTACTACAGCTTTTATCCGGATAGGTTGCTTTCTGTCGTCGGTAAAATGCTGACTTAACGGATCTTTCAGACGTAGTCGTTTAACTGCTGCTTCGTTCAATATAACGCTGGATGTATCCGCGGCTCTGTCAAATTCCATACCTTCGCTAATTTTTATCCCAAGTGTATGGAAGTAGTTTTCAGAAATGCCAATAAAGGCTATCTGGGCAGTTTCACCGGGTTGTTTACCTGGCCAATCGTCTAAACTCCCGGTGCCATAATGTTCAGTCGCGGGACTATTTGAAGTAGTTACACTTTCAACAAGTCCGCTTTGCAGCAACTCGTTTCTCAGCGGCACATAATTAACATGCAGATCGTTGTTAAAGTCGGTCAGTAACAGGCGGTCGATGTTGTACCCTGTCGGTCTGTTTTTGGCATATTGTATCTGCCTGTAAATAACCACGGTGCTGATAATAAGTGCGATGGAACAACCAAATTGCGTCACCACCAATACTCGGCGCGACCATTCCGATGATCTGTTTGTAGATATTTTACCTTTCAATACCTCAACCGGGTTGAAAGATGATAGATAGAATGCAGGCCTGCTGCCCGCCAGTAACGCGGTAAAAAACACGCACCCAATAACGATCAACCAGAACTTAATACTGGTAAAAGGTATGGCAATGCTGTTACCGGTAAGTGTATTAAAAGGAGATAAAGCTAATTGCACAAAGCAAAGGCATAATACAAAAGCGATTGCCGTAAATAGAAACGATTCGGTTAGGAATTGCAACACCAGTTGCCTTCTTTGCGAACCAATGGCTTTTCTCACTCCAACCTCGCGTGCCCGTTTTTGCGAGCGGGCGGTAGATAAGTTGATGAAATTGATGCAGGCAATTACCAATACCAATACGCCGATAATACTAAACAATCTTACATATTCTATAAAGCCGCCGGCTTCCTTTCCGTTCTTGTATTCTCCGAATAAATGTGCACGCGATAACGGCTGCAATGATGTCACTGCATATTTTTTATTATCATTTTCCTTCTCAATATCCCGAATCTTGGGTTCAACTTGTGCATAGTTAACGCCTTGGTTAAGCTCAACAACCGTCCAAAACTGGTTGCCGCCAAAACCTGCTTTTCGTCCTTCTATAATCCACCCTTCAGTGAGCTCGGTATAACTAATTGGGGTCAGGAAGTTAAATTTCGCTGTTGAATTTTCCGGAACATCTTTTATTACACCGGTAACTTTTACATTGTTCCGGTTGTCCAGGTTAATTACTTTACCTATCGGATCAGCATCGCCAAATAAAGCTTTGGTAGTTGATTGATCCAATACAACAGAATAAGGATACTTGAAAATGGTATTAATATTGCCCTTAAGGAGTTGGTATTGCAAAATCTTTAAAAAGTCATTGTCAACAATAGCGCCCTGCAAAAATACTTTGTGGTTGCCGTTTCGTAATCCGTGTTTATCAAAATGTGCAACGCCGACGCGTTTAATTTCGGGTATACGGTCTCTTAATGTTTGTGCAAGTTTTAGCGAGGCGGCATCGCCGGTAATAATTTCGGTACCGGTATTATAATTTAGCCTTACCTGGTATACTTGCTGATAATTAGGCAAGAACCTATCGAAAGAATATTGATAATTCACCCATAAGCCGATAAGTAAAGCGACACTCATCCCGATGGAAAGCCCCAAAACATTAATAGAACTGTAAGTGAGGTTTTTTTGTGCATTCCGCCAGGCGATTTTTATGAAAGTCACGATCATACTGAAACGGTTTGCAAAGTAGCCGATCACACCATTCTGTTGTTTCTTTTTGACAAGATTACGCTGCAATGTTGTGCTCTGCCCAAGCGATGGATCATTAGCCTTTATCCGTTCCATTATTTTTTGGAAACGGAAATAACTACTGGCTTCAACGCTTTCACTGGTATCGCTTTGCCACCACTCCACCATCGGCTTTATCCTATTGTGGATATCCGGGTGCTGTTGCAGCAGCTCATCTAATTCACTTATCTCTTCTTCCGAAGCCCCGTTTGAGAGCTTTTTTGCTACCAGCGCTAAAATGTGATCTTCAATATTCATGTTCTTAATGGGCTAGATGTTTCCTTCAGATAGCATTGCCAGGCCTTATTCACCAATAAAACACGTGCCATAAACACAATTTGCTTATTATCAATTTCTTGTGATAAAATAAAATAAACTTAACTGTACGGATATGAACGGTGTGTCCGTTTTTAGGCGGACAGGTATATTGGTAATGCAATACTTTTCATTATCAAAAAGATGATTGTCGCACATTTTGGTTGCATGCCCGGGTCACTTTTTCTGCAAAATCTTTATAATTTAGCCTAACTGTTAACTGATTAGCTTATGCGTAAACTCCCTCTTCTGGTATTTCTGCTCCTGTCTTCTTCGGCCTTTGCTCAAAAAACCTATATACAATGCGGTAAATTGATTGACGGAATATCCGGTAAAGCAGAACCGGAAATGACGATAGTGGTTGACGGGAAAATGATTGGTGATATTCAGAAAGGCTATACAAGCGGTAGCTCAGGCGATAAAGTGATTGACCTGAAAAACAAAACCGTGATGCCCGGGTTGATCGATTGCCATGTCCATCTGGAAGAACAGCATAGCAAAACCGGTATGCTGGATGCTTTTACAATGACTGATGCTGATGTAGCTTTTCATGCACAGGTTTATGCCAAACGTACTTTGATGGCAGGATTTACAACAGTTCGTGATTTAGGTGGTTCGGGGGTTAATATTAGTTTGAGCAAGGCAGTGGCACAAGGCCTGGTTGATGGTCCGCGGATTATTACGGCGGGTAGGGCTATCTCAGCAAGCGGCGGCCACATGGATAATTCGGTTGGCTTCCGGGATGATGTGTTCGATCACAAAATGGGGCCTGACGATGGCGTAGCAGATGGGAGGGACGAATTAATAAAAGCAGTCCGTCTGCAAATCAAAAGAGGCTCGGCGGTAATTAAAATTGCATCTACCGGTGGTGTGCTTGACTTGAGCGAGAACTCATCAGGTGCAGAATTTACTGTAGACGAGATCAAAGCTGTTGTTGAGACCGCGAAGGATTATGGTTTGCGCGTGGCTTGTCATGCACATGGAGCTGAAGGTATTAAGAGGGCGATATTGGCCGGTGTAACATCCATCGAGCATGGTACTTTTATGAACGATGAGGATAGGGAACTCGCAAAAAAATATGGCACCTACCTGGTGCCGACGATCATAGCGGGTAAATCAGTATCAGACTCCGCAAAAGTTCCGGGGTATTTTCCGCCGGTAATCGCGCGTAAGGCAGTTGAGGTTGGTACACAGATACAGAACAATTTTGCCCAATCATACAAAGCTGGTGTCAAAATAGCTTTTGGTACTGATGCCGGTGTTTACCCGCATGGCAAAAATTATATGGAATTTCAATATATGGTTGAGGCAGGTATGCCGCCGATGGAAGCGATAAAAGCAGCTACAGTAAATGCCGCCGACCTTTTAGGAATAAACAATCAAACTGGTAGCATTGTTAAAGGAAAACTTGCCGATATTGTGGCAGTTGACGGAGATCCGCTGGTAGACATAAAAACAATGAAGAACATGGCCTTCGTTATGAAGGAAGGCAAAATTTATACAAATCAATAATTAAAACTGAAATATGATGAATCTGAAGACGCTTTCTGCGATAGCTCTTTCGGGAGCTCTTGCGCTAAGCCTGAACAATTCCTACGCGCAGCAAGCCGCTGCAAAAGCCGACGACCCGGCGATGAAAATTTACCGGGAAACACCTCCCAAAATCAATGACCTGGTAAATACCAAACTGGATGTTAGGTTCGATTACAAAAAACGCTATATGTATGGTAAAGAATGGGTAACACTCCGCCCGCATTTTTATCCTACTGATAGTTTAAGGCTGGACGCCAAGGGGATGGATATTAAAAATATCTCGGTGGTGAAAAACGGGAAAAACGTCCCACTGAAATATAAGTATGAGGATAGCTTGAGCCTTGCCATCAACCTGGATAAGGTATATCGTAACAATGAGTCATATACCATCTACATTGATTACACCTCAAAACCAAATCAGCTGAAAGCCAAAGGTAGCGCTGCTATTAATGATGCCAAAGGCTTGTATTTTATCAATCCTGACGGTACCGAAAAAGATAAGCCGACCCAGATATGGACACAAGGCGAAACCGAAAGCTCATCAGCCTGGTTCCCAACCATCGACAAGCCTGAGCAAAAAACTACTGACGAGATCAGCATGACTGTGCCGGCTAAATATGTTACGCTGTCAAACGGTCGCCTGGCTTCGCAGAAAAACAATGCCGATGGCACGCGTACCGATACCTGGAAGATGGAACTGCCACACTCGCCATACCTGTTTATGATGGCGGTAGGTGATTTTAAAATCTATCATGATAAATGGCGCAATAAGGAGGTAAACTATTACCTGGAGCCAAAATATGCGCCTTACGCAAAAGAAATTTTCGGAATGACGCCTGAGTTGATCGAGTTCTACTCAAAAACCTTGGGTGTTGACTTCCCATGGAACAAATATTCGCAGATCGTAGTGCGCGACTACGTAAGTGGTGCGATGGAAAATACTACTGCTACCTTACATGGCGAATACGTTCAGGGTACGCATCGCGAGTTGATCGACCGTTATTATGACGCCGGCCGCAGCACTATTGCGCACGAATTGTTCCACCAGTGGTTTGGCGATTATGTAACCTGCGAAAGCTGGAGCAACCTGACCGTTAACGAGTCTTTCGCTGACTTTAGCGAAATGCTTTGGGCCGAACATAAATACGGTAAAGATGAGGCCGATGCACATAGCTATGAAGCATTGGAGAATTATCTCGCAAACCCTGAAGCTTCTCAAAAAGACCTGGTTCGTTTCCATTATAATGATAAGGAAGATATGTTTGATGTAGTAACCTATCAAAAAGGTGGCCGTATTTTAAACATGCTGCGCAACTATCTGGGCGATGCAGCCTTCTTTAAAGGGTTGAATATCTACCTCAAAACAAACGCCTTCAAAAATGGCGAAGCACAGCAACTGCGCCTGGCTTTGGAAGAAGCAAGCGGCCGCGACCTGAACTGGTATTTTAACCAGTGGTATTATGGTGCCGGTCACCCTGTGCTGGATATCAACTACAAATGGGATGATGCTTCAAAAACTGAAACTGTTTATTTGGCCCAAAAGCAGGACGGACAAACCTTTAAACTTCCTTTTGCTGTAGATATTTACGCAGGTGGTAAAAAAGTGCGTCACAAAGTTTGGATGAACGACAAAATGGATACCCTGACCTTCCACTCCGATGTAAAACCTGACCTGGTGAATGTGGATGGTGATAAAGTTTTGCTGGCACTAAAAACAGATAACAAAACTTTAGGCGAGTATGCCTTCCAGTATGCCAATGCGCCTTTATATCTTGACCGTCTTGAAGCCATCGAAGCTGCACAAAACAAACAAACCGAAAAAGATGCTCAAAAGATTATCATTGCAGCTTTAAAGGATAAATATTATGGCCTGCGCATAAAAGCTATCCGCGCTTTGAATATGAAGAACGATGATATTCATAACGCTGCTTTGCCGGTTTTGACTTCGCTGGCACAGAATGATGAAAATACTTTGGTTCGTGCGGCAGCTATGAACCTGTTGGCTAAGTTGAAATTGCAAGACAATATGGCTATGTTCAAGCAAGGCTTAAAAAGCGAATCCTACGCGGTACAGGGTGCTGCTCTGAATGGTATAGATCAGCTTGACCCTGCACAGGCCCTGGAAGTAGCCAAAGGTTTTGAAAAAGATAACAGTGGGTCTTTAACTACTGCTATGGTTGGTGTTTATGCCGAAAGTGGTAAATCAGCACAGTGGCCTTTTGTTTATCAGCATTTCAACGACGGTGATATTAACACCAAATTTATGCTGATAAGGAAATTTGCGCTGATGACCAGTACTGTAGATAGCCCGGCTGATGCTCAACAAGGCATAGAGGCGCTTAAGGAAGCGGGTATGAAATACAAAATATACAATGGCGTAGCTCCGTTTGTGGCCGGTTTGCTGAACAACATCAAAGATCAGCGAACCAAGTTAAATGATGCTGCTTCTGCAAATGCTGCTGACGAAGCTGCAAAAGCCCTTAACGAAACAAAGGATAAAGAGGCAAAATAATTAACTGATCTTATAATACTGAAAAATCCGCCTGGTTTGGGCGGACTTTTCAGTATTATAATAGCTATTGAGATAAAAATGCTACAATTTTATCTCGTTCCTTATCGGTAAGCTGTGCCCTGGTTTGCATGTGCAAACCTATAGTTTGCCATTGTTCATGAGAAAATGATGCAGGCGAAGGAGTATTGTGGCACCTTTGGCAGTTTTCGGCCCATAATTGTGCGCCGCTTTTTGCAGAGATTTTGGCGGTCTCCATACAACTGGTAATCAATATGGAAGCCATGCCGCTTAATATTACCGCTATCATTAATGCCCTGCTATGTATTTTTATCTTTTTCATAACTTCTTTTTTAAAACTCAATTGAAAATTGCAGATACATACTATTTACATTGGTTATCCCCGGTACGCCACCGGCAGCCTCATTGGCCGTGCTAAGCGCATGTGAATGGGCATAAGTGAATTTTAAGACTGTTCGCCAGGTAATCCAATAATCCAAACCGAAATCATGCTCATAAAGGTTCTGGCCCCAGATTGAACTTTGAGGAGTTGTATAGTTGGAGTAACGATAAGCTACTTCAAAATTCTTAAGCAGTTTATTATCAACTCCAATAGGCCTTACCGAAATTTGAGCGAAAGAGGATGAAGTTTTGTTATTAAAGCTGTATGCAGTTGAATCAGTTTGAGTAAAGTAGGTTTGACGGGTAACATTGATCCTGTTATACTGGCCTTTAACGTTGATCAGGAAAGGCTTAAACGTTTGCACGAAATTAATATCGGCGCCATACATTGTTACGTTGGCGTTCGTAAAGCTGGAACCAACATCACCGGCACTACTGTATAAACCGGATACGCCAACTTCGAGACAAGAATTAGAAAGTGGAAGCAGGGAGAACCTACCGCTTACCATTTTGCCTTTATTATTGTCAACAATTCCGGCATTCTGCAATTCGCCATCGGGCAATAGCTGTAGCCCGTTTGTCAAACTCACATCATAGCTCCACTTCATGTCGCCTAATGGCAACCCACCGCTTAAGCCAACGCCGAAGTCGGCACCCGGTAAATCGAAGCCATTTGGATCACCGGCAAGCTTATCTATCCATCCGGCAGCCAGCCGTTTATTATAAATACCAAAGGGCACTACAAAATATCCGGCATGTATGATCAGGCCAGGCGCTGCAAAATAGGAGATATTAGCCCAGTTTACACCTATCGTATTGCCATCGAAAGAAGGTTCAAACTCTACCAGGAATTTATTGCCGTGGTTCCACATCAGCATAGGGCTTAACTCATAATGATCAGCATCACCAAAACTGTTCGTTTTTACAGATTGACCGGCCATACCCGGTGCTATAAAAGTGGTTTTGTTTCTAACATAACCAAATGTGGTTAATCCGGCAACCATGAAATGGCTTTCGCCTGATTTTTGATCTGCGACTTGTTGTTCAAGCGCAGTAATCCTGTTAATTAGCGTTGAGTCAACCGTTGTTGTCTGCGCTTTTACCGTATTAATTGTTAACGGTATGGCCAATGCGCATGCCATTAACTTTGAAAGTTTATGTACCGTTGTCATAAGATTTATTATTTAGGTTATTGAGATTATTTTTTAGGGGTTTTAGCGAGTGTGCGGATATAGTTGACCAACTCCCAGCGCTGTTGCTCGGTTAATATCTTTTTGTATCCGGGCATCGGGTTTCTGCCCTCTGAAAGTTTCCAGAACAAAGAACCATCGGTTTCGCTCTGTACCAATGCCGAAGAGTGGTCGGCTGGTTTAGGACTCAGTGCCTGTGCGGCAGGGCCATCTCCCCGACCTTTATCACCATGACAGGGGGCGCAATTAGTCACGTATAGCTTTTTACCATCGACCAATGCAGCGCTATTCCCTACAATTGGATTTTTAATTATCTGAGCCTCCTTAGGTGTCGTCCACGGTTTTTGCTGCGCAAATACATTCGAGAAAAATGCATTGCATATCATAAATGCAGCGGTTAGAAAAACCACTTTCTTCCAATTTGGAAAAAAGCGATAGGGGTTAATTATACTTTTCATCTTATTCGTGGTTTAATTTGTAGTGTAAAGCTCGGCTTAATTAAGACCCGGATAAGTGATGATAATTATTGATTTATTGTGATGCTCGTCACATTTACAGCAAATTAGATTGCTAATAGAGTTGTTAAAAGCGATTTTAACACATCATCCTCAAAAAATAACACTATTTAACGTGAGTTCGGGTTAAGCTACCAACAAAAGTTGGCTGTCATGTTCCT
>JAFDZM010000010.1 GCA_018266915.1 Bacteroidota bacterium
TTGTGTAGTGGCAGGGGTGGGTTCACTGCATATTGTCTGAACCATGATTTTTCACAGGCGATTATTTTTTCAATGGTGTTCAAGAGGGCTACGCCGTTTGTTTAATTAAAGAATTAACATAACTGCTCACTGCCAACTCAAAACTGCCAACTGAATAAGGGCGTTTCCCCGATGAAAAATCGGGGTCAGGCTGTACGTTCATACTGCGCAGGCATTATCCGCTAATTAGCAGACGGTATACACTTCCATCCTTAACGCGGTTAGAACGTTTTCAAAAAATCTGCAGCTGTTAATATTGGAATTTGGTGAAACAGGTGCAATACCAGCAAATCCTTGTCCCCCGTTACAATGCAGGCGGCGCCAGCTGACAATGCAAGTTCCAGGTATTTATTGTCTTTGGGGTCGCGGCAGATTTGTACACTACTGGTAATAGACACAAAACTCACTATCGTTTTTAAATCTTCAATAATGACAAGCCTCTTCTCCAACGACAAATAGCGGTCAAATTTAGGCCGGACAAAAACATCGCTGAACTCATTGAAAGTATCTTCTGAAAATACCAGGTTCCCTTTTTCTTTAACAAGGTTATAAGCCTGAGCAGCTATCGAATTTCCGGCGAGTAAAAAAGCACTTATAAGTGCATTGGCATCCAGTACAAAAAGATTAGTTTTCTTCATCCAGCAGGCGATTCAGGATTTCTTCTGTGAGGCCATTTTTAGCTGCTTCTTCCCGGGCATTTTTTAATAACATTTCAAAATTGGCTTCTTTGGCTTTACTTAACGAATCGGCCAATATTTGCTCCAGGTTCTTGCCTATTTGGTTACGCAGTTTAGCAGACGTGTTACGCCATGCTTTTGCTGTTTCATCATCTACCTCTAATACTATGCGTTCCATATGCTGTTTGTGATATTACGAATTTACGAAAAATATTGCTTATAACGCTGCATACTATCTGAACATGATTACCTTGATTTGCGGAATTAACATGATTACTGCCAACTGAATAAGGGCGTTTCCCGCTGATAGAAGCGGGGCAGGCTGTACGTTTATACTGCGCAGGCATTATCCGCTAACCAGCGGACGGTATACACTTCCATCCTTAACGCGGGGTTGGTTTCGTTCGGTATTTTCTATCCCTCCGTGCGGACAGTCATACGCAACAATTGTTGAAAGCGGGGGAATATATTTACAAACCCATGGTTTTTAGAAAGCTCGATCCAAGCACTTTTTGATTGTATATAAATAAAAAAACTATTTTAGAAATTATTCTTTGGGAAATTGATTTATTTTACTCCCAACATTGAAAATTTAATTGCGAAGCGAGACAAGAATGAGATTTATAGGTAATAAGGAATTAATAAATTCAGAAATAAAGGACCTACTCAATGAACTTAAATTGACTGACAGAGGTTTAGTTTTATTTGATGCGTTTTGTGGAACCGGAGCCATATCTGATGCGTTCAAAGATTCATTTAATCTCATTGCAAATGACATGCTCAGATGGTGTGTGATATATACCAGGGGTAGGGTTTGTGCAAATAATTGCAATTTTGAAAACCTTGGCTTTGACCCATTTGAATATTTCAACTCCAACACAGATATAATTGAAGGCTTTTTCTTTACTCAATATTCTACTGGAGGTTCTAATAGAATGTATTTTTCATCCGAAAACGCTGGACGTATAGATTATTTCAGAACCACGATTGAAGAATGGAAAGATAATAACCTGATAAATGAAAACGAATATTGTTTTCTGCTAGCGAGTTTGATTGAATCTGTTTCTGTTGTATCTAATACGGCAGGGGTCTATGGCGCCTATCTAAAACATTGGGACCCTAGAGCAACAAAGAGAATTGAGTTTAAGAAAGTCGATTTTAATGATACTGCGCATGACGACGTTGAATTTATCAACTCAAAATTAGAAGATGTGATCTCTGAAATTAATTGTGATATTTTATATCTCGACCCCCCCTATACTCAAAATCAATATGGAACTCAATATCACCTGTTGGAAACTCTCATTCTTTATGATAATCCAAGTATAAGCAATATAACAGGCTCTCGAAGCACAACTCCGATGAGATCAGATTGGTCGAAGGATTTTAAATCACACATCTTGTTTGATAAGATTCTAGCCAAGACCAGAGCTAAATATATCGTTTTTAGTTATAGCAAAGATGGATTCATGTCAAAGAGTTTTATTGAAGCTAGCATGAAACGATATGGAAAGCCCGAAACCTATATCTGTAAAAAACTTGGGTATAGAAAATATACAAATTTTAAGTCTAGAGAAAAAAATGACCATTTTGAATATTTATTTTTTGTAGAACGCAAGGATAATGCTGAAATTGTTTATGAATCCCCCCTCAATTACATAGGCAGTAAGGCTAAAATGGCTTCTTTTATAAGAGCAAATGCACCTACTGAATTTAATGCTTTCGTGGATGCTTTTGGTGGTGGGTTCAATGTTGGAATAAATATCAATTCAAATCGAATTATTTACAATGATATAAACCATTTTGTTAGTAAACTAGTGGCTTCATTCAGAGCGACTGACACCTACCAGTATTTACTTTATCTAAAGAGAATCATCAAGAAGTTTGGACTTGAACCTGAAAACATCGACAGATATAATAGGATTAGGGAGTATTATAACTCTTTTCCACTTGATAAAAGAGATCCAAAACTGCTCTATGCGGTAATACTTTATGGGTTCAATCAACAAATTAGATTTAACGGAGATCATGACTTTAACAATCCCGTAGGCATGCGATGGTTTAACGACAAAGTCCTAGAAAAAATGATTAGCTTCTCCAGAGTTATTAAAGAAAAAAATATATTTTTTGAGAGTAAAGACTATCACGATATTTTTTATGAATTGGATAAAAACACGTTTACATATCTTGACCCCCCTTACATGCTCACGAACGGCTCGTATAATGATGGTAAAAGAGGCTTCCATGGATGGGATTCAGAAACTGAAAAAAGATTTTTTGATTTCGTTGATAAATTAAATGAAGAAAACAGACCGTTTATGATTTCTTATGTTTTGGAACATAAAGGGAGCTACAATCATCATTTAAAAGAGTGGATCACAAAAGGTGGATATAATATAATAGAGGTTGATCCAACACTCGGAAACAATAGAAAGGAAATTTTAATTACAAATTATAGCAATGACGCCGGAACCGCACTTTACTATAAAAAACAGATTCCAGAAGAGGTCTGAACTTTACGAAGATATTCTTAATAGAGATATTTTACGTGATGTTTGCCAACGTTTAACCGGCCATGATAATTACACGGTTAACTTCGACAACACAGGTTACAATATAGGCCGTTTGGCAACGCTAGAATATAATGGTATCATAAACTATATCTCATTTTCAGAATTTGAGATCAAGAGCAGAAACTCCTTCTTCCAGAGCTTTCCGAGTGCATTAGTCAAATACAATCAAGAAGCAAATTCAAGAAAAGGCATTTATTTTTATTTCCTAAAACCAGATGGAAACATTGAAACATACTATTTTATGTTCATGTATCGGTTAATGAAAACGGCGGGGACAGAATTTCTAAATGCAAATGATTATTTACATAACATAATAAATCCATTTAATACCGTATCTGACATAATTGTTCAAAGAGATTCGAATAGAGGTCGAAATAAAGGAAATGCATCTTCTTATGTAACCATTGACGAAAATGACATTCTACAGATTTTCGGGAAAACTTATGGCGCAAACAAATACGAAACAACTTTATTGTGTTTGGCCATTTATAAAATAACTCCGTATGCGATAGAACTGTATGAAATACAAGAAGGTGATTTAAAACAACTTCCAAAGGATGCAAGAAATGTAATTCTGTCACTTGGAATTAAAGTAATTACTTCAGATTTAACATTAGAGACAAAAGAATTTGAGAATAATGATAGTCTTAGATCGCCGACATACATATATAATCTTTTGGAAAAGCTTGGTGAAAAAAAATGTTCATTTTGCGATTGTGAAATTCCTCAAATTATTCAAGGAGCCCATATTTGGCCTGTAGCAAGCATAAAAAAGGCAAATAATGTAAATATTGAAACAAAACTTAAAAATGCAACCGATGGAGATAATGGCCTATGGCTCTGTAATAATCATCATAAGCTATTTGATATCAATATGCTTTATCTAAGCCAGGATGGCCGACTAAAATACAAAGCGGACATTGAAGAACTTCATGAGGGATATATAAAAAGCTTTACAATCAAAAACAGATTATCAAATGACATATTGACTTCGAGATTTATTGAGTACATTGATAAAAGGAATCAAAAGCTCGATAATGATCAATACGTTTATATTGAATAATTACCAACTCATAAACCAATTATTATTTCTTACCAGCGCCTTCGTAAAACGCGTTAACTCCCCGCCGGTTCAAGCGTGTCGCTTGAATCCAAACTGTTGTAAGGGTCCCGCTTAAAATACCTCGCCTGCAATATCAAAATATTCAGCCTGTGTATGCCAAAATTATGGACTCTACTTAGATCATTTTGTGACATCAGCGAGACGCTGGGAAAATTATTGAATTCAAGCGACACGCTTGAACCGGCGAAGAACAATGACGTGAAAATTGAAATCATTTGCACATCCGCATATCTTCACATATAACTCCATTTAGTTTAACTGTTTAAGGCGTTTGGCAGCATTAATAAAAAAGGCAGCGCTTTGGAATAGTCCAATTCCGGGTATTCCAATCCTAATGCTCTTAAATTATTATAATAAGTTTGATGCTGAAGGTAATAGCCTTTCTCCGACTGTATAAACCAGGCCTTTTCACTCAATTTTTGCGACAGGAACCATTTTTCTAATAAACGCCCCATGCGTCCGTTGCCGTCATTGAAGAGATGGATTTTCACAAACACGAGGTGAATCATAGCGGCAAAGAAAAAAACATCCTGTATGTTCATCTGCAATTGGGTCAAAACTTCCACGTCGGCATAAAATTTCTTCATCTCACTTTCTACTTCATACGGGTTTGCCGCCACATATTCTATCCTGCCATCGGGTGTGGATACGTACATATTATGTGCCCGGATTTTTCCCTGGTAATGCTTTGCCACAATATGTTTACTCAATAACTGATGTGCTTTTGCTATATTTTTTTTATTGAGCGGGTTAATTTTGGCAAAGGTGTAGGCGTTATATAGATCGTCTATTTTACGGGTGTAATCCGGCAAAAATTCAATTCCGAATTTTTTATGTTTGATATAGGAGTCCAGTTCAATATCTTCGCCCTCTATTTTACTTGAAAAAACTGAGGATACCGAAGTGTAAAAACTAAAAGTCTCTGTCGATATTTCTGCATCTTTCAACTGATCGAAAGCAGCCTGAATATCGATGCTCACCTGCTGTTTATATTCATCGAGCAGGTCAACAGAAATTATTTTTAGTTCTTTTATCATGCCTCCACTAAATCTGTTGTTTTTAATTGGCCATTAAAGCTTTTGCAGCGAGTAAGTTTTTCCGGTACCTGTTTCCGGGTGCAGGTATAATTCTGAAATAATTTGCTCAACCTTTTTTATAGAAGCTTTGTCGCCGGATCTTTGTATTTCGAGCAAATCTTTTTTTGCTTTATCCGATACGATTACTTTAAATTTTCCCATATGGATTTAGTGGGATCAAGCGTCGTGAATTTCCCTTCTTTGACTTGCTTTGTACTTTCTTTTATTTGGGTAACAAAGTCAGGATTGTATGGGCTTGTTTCAACATTTATTTTCCATGCTTTGGCGATAGCCTTCAAGGCCGAAAGCTGTTCTTCGTTTTTGGGGTGCATGATCAATGTTTCCATAAAACAAATTTAATTAAAATGTAGATAGCAAAAAAGGCATGCAGGCTAAGCGATTATCCTAGATATGGATAGATTAAAACTTGCATGGTGAAGAACACACCCCTGCCCCTCTCGAGAGAGTAATAGCCCATGAATAGACAGAAAAAGTTTGTATATTTATGCAAA
>JAFDZM010000011.1 GCA_018266915.1 Bacteroidota bacterium
GCTCCCAATGGAGCTGCCTTTCATAGGAGATATACTTGTGGGTACACGGTAGCTCCCCGAGGAGGAATTATTTTTCAATTCATTATTATCTTAAGAATTTAGGCTTCAAACCCGCCATTCCTTCTTCATTTCCCTGCTTGTCAATTTATTAGCCTCAGCATCATCAAACTCCTCTTTTACCGGATCCCATTTTAATGGCCGTTTCAATTCATAAGCAATGTTACCCATGTTGCAAACCGTAGCAGTACGATGACCGATCTCCACATCACAAATAGGCTTGGTGCGGTTGCGCATTGCCTGCAGGAAATCTTTATAATGATTTTCACTGTGATATACATGCTTCTCATTCGCACCTATTACCTGATCTTTTAATTCTGGCGGAGTAGTTTCCAGTTTGCCGCGTACTACATGCACTTCACCTTTGGTGCCGACAAAGTGCACACCGTTATCGCCCTGTATCGGTTCATGTGTCATGGTGATACCGTTGGCATATTCATAAGTCAAAAACTGATGGTCTTTATCCGGAGGTGTTACTTTAATTGGTCCGCTGCCATCCATATCCAGTCCCCATTGTGCGATGTCAAACATATGTGCGCCCCAGTCGGTCACATAACCACCACCGAATTCTTTATAATCACGCCAGTGTGCCCAGAAATCGTCAGTTAAACTCGGTGCAAGATTGTGGTTATATACCTGCGGTGCATTCGGTCCAAGCCAGAACTCCCAGTTTAGATCAGCAGGAATAGGTTCAGCCGGAAGATTATAAGGCACCGGTGGCCCGCCAACATTTACCTTAATGGTTTTGATATCGCCAATATATCCATTGCGAACCAACTCAACGGCCTGCCTGAACTCCGGCCATGAGCGTTGCATGCTCCCGGTTTGAAATACCCGCTTGTGCTTTCTCGACTCATTTACCATCGCACGACCTTCTTTAATAGTAAGCGATAATGGCTTCTCACAATAAATATCCTTGCCGGCCCTGGCCGATAAAATAGCGATCACCGAATGCCAGTGATCAGGTACAGCAATCACTACCGCATCAATATCTTTTCTGGCCAGCAAATCGCGGAAGTCACCATAAGTAGCGCAGCCATCTTGTGTCCCATAAAATTGATTCACTTCACTGGCGAATTGTTTTAGCTTGCTGCCATATACATCGGCTGCGGCAATGATCTTCACCTCTTTCGTATCCTGAAAGGATTGTTTGAGGCCGAAAGCCTGTTTGCCGGTCCCGATATGCCCGATGCTGATCAGGTCGCTGGGTGGGATAAAACCTTTTCCGCCTAAAACAAATCGCGGAACGATCATAAAAGAGGAAATAACAGAAGCCTGCTTTATAAACGACCGCCTGTTGATGGCATTTTTGCCGTCTTGCTCATTTTTCATAATTGGTTTGATATAAGTTGGTAGGGGTTGGCTAAATATAATTGAAAATAAGGAACATGTGAGTAATAATTTGGAGACAGATTGTAAATAGGAAACTTAAGATAATCAGTAAATGCCGGGCTCTTTAAAATTTATCGGGGCTCGAATCGTTTTTAACATATAAGCTGTAATGTTGACAATTCTGTGCAAATATTAATGCAATTTGATGACATTGTTAATTTAAAGTTCCAACATTAAAATTGTACTTTTGCAGCCTCATAACAAATCATGAGCGATCAGATTAAACATGAATGCGGTGTGGCATTTATCCGCTTACTAAAGCCACTCTCTTATTACCAGAAAAAATACGGCACTGCGCTGTACGGAATCAACAAGCTCTACCTTTTAATGGAAAAACAGCATAACCGCGGCCAGGATGGCGCAGGTGTTGCTACCATTAAACTGGATGTTGAGCCCGGAAAACGCTATATCAGCAGGCACAGGTCGATGGCCTCAAATGCTGTAGCCGACATTTTTGAGTATATCCAAAAGAAGTTTGCCGATATACAAAAAGAGCAGCCCGAAAAGCTGGCCGATGCAGAATGGCTGAAGGAGAATGTAAGCTTTACCGGCGAGGTTCTACTGGGCCACCTGCGTTATGGCACTCATGGCAAAAACAGCATTGAGAACTGCCACCCATTTTTACGTCAGAACAACTGGCAAACCCGCAACCTGGTTATAGCCGGTAACTTCAACATGACCAATGTTGATGAGTTATTGCAGCAACTGTACGATCTGGGCCAGCATCCTAAAGAAAAAGCAGATACCATTACGGTGTTGGAAAAAATCGGGCACTTCCTGGATACTGAAAACCAGGGCTTGTTCGATCAATATAAAAGAGAAGGATTAAATGATAATGTGGAGATCAGTAAGCTGATAGCTAATGATCTTGATGTTACCAAAATCCTGCGCAGATCGGCCAGGAACTGGGACGGTGGTTATACCATTGCAGGTATATTCGGCCATGGGGATGCTTTTGTGATGCGAGATCCGTCGGGTATCCGCCCGGCATTTTATTTCCAGAATGATGAGATCGTTGTAGCGGCTTCAGAGCGTCCTGCTTTACAGACTGCTTTCAATGTTCCTATAGAAGATATCAAAGAGATTCAGCCCGGTCATGCACTGGTTGTAAAGAAAAACGGCAAGATCTCCGAAGAAATGTTCAGTGAACCGCTGGAGAAAAAATCATGCTCGTTTGAGCGTATCTATTTCTCCCGTGGTAGTGACTCTTCTATCTATCGCGAGCGTAAACAATTAGGCCGTTTATTGTGCCCTCAGATATTGGATGCGGTTAACAACGATATCCAGAATACAGTATTCTCTTACATCCCAAATACGGCTGAGGTAGCTTTCTACGGAATGGTGGAAGGTGTGCACAAATACATCAAAACCTATCAGAAGGAGCGCCTGCTGAACCGTGAGGATAAGATCACCGATGAAGAGTTGAACGAAGTATTATGTCTTGCGCCGCGCGTGGAGAAGATTGCCATTAAGGATGTGAAGCTCCGCACCTTTATCACACAGGATGCCGACCGCAGCGAAATGGTGGCCCACGTGTACGATACTACCTACGGCCTCATCAAAGAAAAAAACGACACTTTAGTAGTGCTCGACGACTCCATCGTTCGCGGTACTACTTTAAAACAAAGTATCCTGAAAATATTGGACCGACTTGGCCCCAAAAAGATCGTGGTGGTTTCATCTGCGCCGCAAATCCGTTACCCTGATTGCTATGGTATCGATATGTCGCGTATGGGTGAATTTGTTGCTTTTGAAGCTGCAATCAGCCTGTTGAAAGAGCAGGGTAAAGATGACATAATCCTTGATGTTTACCAAAAATGTAAGGATAGTGAATCATTACCAAAAGAGCAGGTTGAAAACTACGTAAAAGCCATTTATGAGCCATTTACTGACCAGGAAATATCAGACCGTATAGCCAAGATCATCACACCAAAAGAGATCAATGCCGAGGTAAAGGTGATCTATCAAACCCTTGAAAATTTGCATAAAGCATGCCCTGAACATACCGGCGACTGGTATTTTTCAGGTAATTTCCCTACCCCGGGCGGTAACAAAGTAGTGAACCGCGCTTTTGTAAACTGGATGGAAGGAAAGAACCAGAGAGGGTATATGTAATTTTAGCTATGGGTTTTGAGTAGTGAGTTATAAGTTTTTTAATTTCTCCTTACTCAAAACTCATTACTTACAACTCAAGATGCAAACGGCGTAAACACCCAGTGTGTGTAAAGCTTGTCGAACAGGATCAGTGAGGCGATAATTAAGGCTACCCCGGCAACTTCATTAAGCCGGTGAACGAATTTTACGGATATTCTATCCCTTAATTTATTGGCATAAAATGCTTTGGTAGTATCCAGGCCGAACTGAACGATTAGTATAGTCAGGAACATCACTGCAATTTTTAATGACCGGTTGGGAACGGAATTGACATACAGCGTACTGGCCGTACCTACTACCACCGTCCAGTGAAACAGAAGGGTAGGGTTGAGGATGCACATCAGGAAGCCTTTTAGAAAATAGCCAGTTCGTTTTAATTTAGATGGGACGGTGTTATTATAATTTACCTCTGACTTTTTGAAGATATAATAAATACCAAGCGCGAAGAGAATAGCGCAGCCTATCATACCGGCATTCTGTTTATCGTTGTTGGAAATGTCAAAATATTGTGATCCAAACAGAATAGCGCCAACAAATACCACATCGCTGGTAACCACACCCAATGCCAGAGCGACACCAGCATGAAAGCCTTTTTCAATGCTCGTTTTTATTAATGCAAAAAAGACAGGGCCTGTTAAAAACGTGAGCACTAATCCTATCCCAATCCCCCTGATTACAGCTTCTATCATTAAATTATTTTAGGCTTTGGAATGTTGGTTGCCGTTAGCCGGGAACGAATATGCAACTTTTAACAGTAAACAACCAAACCTAAAATTCGGATTTTATTATTAAAAAAAGTATATAACGATTTCTAAAAAATAATCTTTATGTTAGTGCTTTTAATAAACTTAAAACTCAACCTAAGATTGTAATGGAACAAAACAAACCTAAAGGTAACTCGTCTGCCTTTTTCACACTCACAATTGTCTTTTTCTTTTGGGGGTTTGTTGCAGCAAGTAACGACATCCTGATCCCGGTATTTAAGGAAAAGCTTCATTTGCAGCAATGGCAGTCACAGATGATCTCTTTTGCCTTCTATGTAGCATATACAGTCGGTGCGATTATTTATTCATTCATATCTAAATTGATAGGCGGCGACATTCTGAATAAACTGGGTTATAAAAACGGTATCGTATTAGGACTGATAATTTCGACACTCGGTGCTTTAATGTTTTACCCGGCTGCGCAAAGTGCATCATTCGCATTATTGATTACAGGTTTGTTTATAATTGGCTTAGGCTACTCGCTTCAGCAAACAGCAGCAAATCCACTGGCTATTATCATGGGTAACCCTAAAACGGGTTCCCAAAGGTTGAATTTGGCCGGTGGGGTTAATAACTTCGGTACTACTATCGGTCCGGTATTAGTGAGCCTTGCAATATTTGGTTCGGTTGCAGCTAAAACACAAGTAGCAAGTATAGAGTCAGTTAAATACCCATATTTAGTTTTAGGAGCGTTATTTATAGTTGTGGCTCTGATCTTTAAATTTTCATCAGTGCCTAACAAAATAGAACATATTACCGATGAAGATGCAACAACTACGCCAGAAACAACAGTAGCAGTTCCTGTTGCAGCTCCACGTAAAAATGCATTGAAATACCCTCAGTTGGCTTTGGGTATGATCGCCATATTCGTTTATGTGGGTGTGGAAGTTTCTACCGCGAGTAACTTGCCGGAGTTTATGAAGGAAAAGCTGCACACAGCTACAGGCGATATTGCTCCTTTCGTATCACTCTATTGGGCAAGCTTGATGATTGGTCGTTGGACTGCATCGGTAGGCGCGTTTAATTTGTCTGGAACAATGAAGAAGATATTGAACGTGGTGATGCCTTACATTGCTTTCATCGTTTTCTTGCTCATCAATTTACTTGCACAGCATGATGTTACGCCATTCTATATATATCCGGCAATAATTGTTGTTATGATCATCGGTGATATGATGAGCAAAGGCAACCCGGCACGCCAGTTATTGATTTCATCTACACTTGCCATTGTTTCATTGGCAATTGGCATATTAACCGGAGGCATGATAAGCGTATACGCCTTTATCAGTGTAGGGTTATTCTGTTCAACTCTATGGCCAAGTATTTATGCTTTGGCAATCGCAGGTTTGGGAACGCATACCAACGAAGGCTCGGGTTACCTGATCATGATGATCATGGGTGGTGGTATCATCAGCTTGTTCCAGGGTTACCTGGCATCTCCAAACCTGTTAGGCATTCAGTTATCTTATATCGTAGGTATCATGTGCTTTGCATACCTGGCATTTTATGCAGTGAGGACCAAGGCTGTTCTGATCAAACAAGGTATCGATTTCGATGCTATAGAAACAGGAGCAGGACATTAAGATTAGTGATTAGAGATCGGTTAACCAGTTATCAGTTAATAATCGACTAACCCCTGGTTAACTGATTAACCGATCACCGATTAACTAAAAAACTAATGACCAAACTAACTTTCGATCATATTTTCATGAATCTGGCAACCGACCTGGCCCAGCGCTCACATTGCGTTAAGGCACAGGTCGGTGCTGTTTTAGCTAAAGACACACGGATTATTTCAATCGGCTATAATGGTCCGCCGGCAGGTACGCATAATTGCGACGAAGAATGGCCCGAAACAGGCTGTCCACGGGATGCACGCGGAAGCTGTTCGCTTGCTTTGCATGCTGAGGAGAATGCAATTCTATACGCTGTAAAGAACGGTGCCAACCTGGAAGGTTCGACCTTATACACCACGCTTTCACCATGCCTGCCCTGTGCACGGCTGATATTCTCAGCAGGCATCAAGCATGTTTTCTACATGAAATCCTACGCGCAATATAAAGGACTACCCAGCGATGAAGGTGTTGATTTTTTGAATCGCTTTGGAGTGAACGCGGAGAAGTTTGAGGTTTGTGATTAGTTAACTATAAGCGTCATTGCGAGGAACGAAGCAATCTCCGAACTTTACAGGTCATGGAGCACAAAGATTTTACTGAACGTTCCTCAAGAAATACCTTCTCCCTGATCTGCATAGCAAAGAGATTGCTTCGTTCCTCGCAATGACGGATAGCCAAAAAATCCTGCCTAATCCCTTAATCACTTAATCGTGTCCACTTTATCCAGCGCAAATTGCAACTGCTCATCAGGAGTCATATTAGTATTATCCAGTATGATAGCATCAGGTGCCCTAACAAGCGGACTTTCGGCACGTGTGGTATCCTGGTAATCGCGGTGAGCGATGTTCTCGAATACTTCCTCTAAGGTGATGTCCGGATTTTTTTCATGAAGTTCTTTGTATCTTCTTTCTGCTCTTATTTTGGGATCTGCAGTCATGAAGATCTTTAGGGTAGCATCTGGAAAAACAGTAGTTCCTATATCGCGGCCATCCATTACGATATTTTTAGATCGGCCCATACGCTGCTGCTGCTTCACCATTTCGTGCCTTACCTCGCGCAGAGCAGCTACCGAACTCACATTATCAGAAACCGGCATCTGGCGTATTTCTTCAGAAACCTCTTCATCGTTTAATGTGATATGCGTTTGATAATCGCGTGAATGGAAATTGAGATGGATATCTTTCAACGCTTCAGCAATTTGTTCATGGTTGTTCAGATCAACATTGTGACGCAGAAAATAGAGCGTTACAGCACGGTACATGGCACCGCTGTCGATATAAATAAAATGAAGCTTTTTGGCTAACGCTTTGGCTAAGGTACTTTTACCGCAGGAAGAATAGCCGTCAATAGCTATCACTATATTATTGCTCATCGGAGGACTAAAATAAGAAATTAAGTTTGCAGTTGACAGTTTTCAGTTTGCATTCAAGAATCGCTTTTAAACGGGAGGCACCTACGGAGCCTTAAAAATATTATTCTTTTCTATAAACAGGAAGCTCCTACCTTTGGATAAAATTAGTAGATACCTAATGAATATTGTTGTTGTTGTT
>JAFDZM010000012.1 GCA_018266915.1 Bacteroidota bacterium
AGAACCGGCAGAGCGGGCTGAAGCTTTTTTCTGTCTTGATCTTTTGGTTACTTTTCTATCAAGAGAAAAGTAACTAGGCCCCAGCGGCTATGAGCTGAACGGCTTATCTTTACTTACCTTCACTATCTCAGATGCTACAACCACCTTAAATAACCCCATACAAAGCACCACCCTTCTCCCCCATTTTATCAACTGTTCTTTCAACTGCCGGATCTTTCTCCAACACAGGTGCATGATGCGGCTTTATCCGGGCATCGATAATTAGCGGACCGTTGCAGCCCCAGTGCTTATGCTCAGTAAAACTATCGATGCCATAAATATCATGTGAAGGATTGCTGCGGGTAAAGGTTACCCAAACGAAGTTATTGATGCTTTGAGCGGTAAAATCAGCATCATCGCATAATACCAGCAATGGCAGACTGTTCAAGTCCTGATCGCGCAAATGTTCGTCCAGAATTTCCAATACAATCGGCAGATCGCTGCTTTTGATGTTTTTTGGCACTTCAATGGCCAATACCCCCGGCATCACCATTTTGAATTTTTCAAATGGTCGCGGCAACGCAAAGCCGGCAGGCAACTCATTCCAAAGCTCTTTTTTAATATCTCCTGCCACTGCAATTGCCACTTTACTCCCTGAGTTTAATCCACTACCGCTATAGTCGAGGGTATCGATCGTGGTCTTGGTATAGAAATGCAGATCGCGGGTAAGGTCTATACGTTGCAGCACATGCTTCAGGAAACCGCCGATATCGTTTACACTCAAATTTGGATCGTCTTCTTTGGCGACAATAAACAGGTATTTTGCCAGGCTTAATTGTCCCTTACCTAATATCTGATTGGCGATGGTAAGTATTTCCTGCGGCTTACGCTCATTTAAATATGGGGTATAACGTTCGCTGCCTATTGCAAACAAAAGTGGGTGAACACCTGCAGCATCAACAGCGTTAACAGCATGCAGTCCCGGTATTTCTTTAGGAATAGCCGCGCCTGTTATCTCGTGGATCAATGCGCCAAAGCTGGTATCTTCCTGCGGTGGCCGGCCTACAACAGTAAACGACCAAACAGCATCCCGGCGATGATACACATTATGCACCTTCATCAGCGGGAAAGGATGCTTCAGGCTATAATATCCTAAGTGATCACCAAAAGGTCCTTCGGGCTTATTGTCATGTGGCATTACCGTTCCGGTTATCACAAAGTCGGCATCTGCCGAAATACAAAAACCCTCGTCGTCATAAAAATAACGGAAGCGGCGTTTGCCCAATGCACCTGCAAAGGTCATTTCTGATAAACCTTCCGGTAACGGCATCACCGCAGCTACCGGATGCGAGGGCGGTCCACCGACAAAGATGCTCACTTTTAAAGGTTGCCCTTTTGCATTGGCTTTGGTTTGATGTACGCCAATACCCCGATGTATCTGGTAGTGTAATCCTATTTCTTTATCAGTGAGATAATCGTTCCCGGCTAATTGGATACGGTACATGCCGAGGTTAGCATCCATAATTCCGGGCTTATCGGCATCTTCAGTATATACTTGAGGCATGGTAACGAATGGGCCGCCATCTTTGGGCCAGTTTACAATCTGAGGCAGGTCACTAATCCGAGCTTTCCCAAAACTTACGGGCGAATTACCGCTCACTTTCATTGGCAAAGCAGACAATGCAGTCAACCCAACATGTGCATATTGAAACGGATGCTTAATGGCTTTGATAGGGTTATTCTTCAACTCGACCAATGTCTTTACCTGCTCCAGCGTATCCCTGAAAATAAAACGGGAGCGTTCAAGCGTCCCGAACAGGTTGGAAACCGCAGGAAATTTACTGCCTTTTACATTTTCGAACAAAATAGCCGGTCCCTGGTGTTCAAATACCCGCAGGTGGATAGCTGCCATCTGCAGGTACGGGTCTACCTCCTCTCTGATCCGTATTAAATGACCATTTTTTTCAAGATCGGCAATGCAGGCTTGTAAACTCGGGTAACCCATTGGCAGGTGGAAATAGTGGTCAAAAATAATCAAATTACCTCGCCATCCTATAACGTGCATGGAACCGTTGACGAATATTTACCGTATCTTTACGCTAATGGACCACATTATATCAAAGAAGCTGCCTGAAATCCGGACTTTATGCAAGGAGCATAAGGTAAAGGAATTGTATGTCTTCGGTTCTCGTGGAAAAGGTGGTCATCCTACAAAAGATAGCGACTTCGATTTGATGGTTGAAATTGATGAATCTAATCCCGTGGACAGAGGAAAACTACTCCTTAGTTTATTTAACAAGTTTGAGAAACTTTTCAATCATAAAGTGGATTTAGTAACACACGGTTCAATAAAAAATCCCATATTTGAAGACTACGTGGAAACATCTAAACAACTTATCTATGAAAGATCGAAAAGCTAAACTGTATTTTGACATTGTTAACAGCATCGATCTTATTCAAGAATTTATTGGGCCTATCAATCTCTTTGAAGAATACACTATCGATCTAAAAACTAAAAGCGCCATAGAGCGTCAACTTGGTATTGTTGGCGAAGCGATAAAAGTATTAAGAGACATCGATCCAAATGAGCCTATCCAATATAGAGATGAAATTATAGGATTCAGAAATGTTTTAGTGCATGGATACGACATCATAGATGATAGTGTTGTTTGGTCCATCTTAAAAACATATCTGAATCCGCTAAAAAAACAACTCTTGGAAAAGCTTTCAATAGCTTAATTTACGCTATATCGATCTCCTTATCTAAATAAACATCCTGTATGGTATGCAGAAAATCCACACCTTCTTTAAACGGACGCTGGAATGCTCTTCGGCCAAGAATTAACCCCGTACCACCGGCACGTTTATTCACCACCGCGTGTTTTACAGAATCTGCCAAATCTGATGCCCCCTTTGATTCACCACCTGAGTTGATCAGTCCTGCCCGGCCCATATAACAATTGGCCAATTGATAGCGGCACAAATCTATCGGGTGATCAGTAGCCAGTTTTGAATACATCAATGGGTCGCTTTTTGAGAAATTGATCGCTGTGAAACCGCCATTTACATCAGCCATTTTTTGCTTGATGATGTCAGCCTGGATTGTTACCCCGATATGGTTGGCCTGGCCGGTAAGATCAGCAGATGTCTCGTAGTTCACTCCGTCTTTCTTGAAACCATTGTTACGGGTATAACACCACAACACTGTAGCCATGCCCATGGAATGTGCTTCTTCAAAAGCTTCTGCCACTTCTACAATCTCACGGTCCGAATCCTCAGAACCAAAATATATAGTAGCACCTACGGCAGCAGCACCCAGGTTCCAGGCATCCTCAACGGCACCAAACATCACCTGCTTGTATTTGGTGGGATAAGTCAGCAGCTCATTATGATTCATTTTAACCAGGAACGGAATTTTATGTGCATATTTTCTCGACATCATGGCCAGGTTGCCGAAGGTTGTAGCCACGGCACTGCAATTTCCCTCTATAGCCAGTTTAATAATATTCTCCGGATCAAAATAAAGTGGGTCTTTTGCAAATGACGCTCCGGCAGTGTGTTCTATTCCCTGGTCTACAGGGAGAATAGACAAGTAGCCAGTATTTCCCAGCCGACCATGCCCGTACATCGCCTGCAAATTGCGCAGAACCTGCGGATTGCGGTTACTTTGGGCAAAAACCTTATCCACAAAATCGGGCGAAGGCAGGTGCAATTGATTTTTGGGGAATGTGTTGCATTTGTGGGTAAGCAGGTCCTTAGCCTGGTCGCCCAGCAGATCGGTAATTTTCTTTGATGCCATGACGTAGGTATTTGTAATTGTGTATACAAATTACGGCATGTTCTGTTTATAAAGGATATTTTTTTACTAAATATCTGCCCCCGGAAAACAATTGTTACATTTGCAGCTCTCACTAACTGCACTATCTATGTCGGTAATCGTATTTACTATTATTGTATTACTCGGTTCTTACTTTGCCGGCCTGTTAGGTTCACTGACAGGTTTGGGTGGTGGCTTTGTTATCATCCCTCTGCTTACACTATTGCTCAAGGTTGATATTCATTATGCTATTGGTGCTTCGCTGGTGTCGGTAATAGCCACATCTTCCGGGTCGGCAGCGGCGTATGTTAAGGAAGGTATCACCAATATCAGGTTAGGTATGTTTCTGGAGATTGCTACCACTGCAGGTGCATTTACTGGTGCGATATTGGCTATTTATGTTCCTACACATGTCATCGCTATTATATTCGGGCTGATCCTTATTTTCTCGGCTGTGATGTCGCTACGCAATAAAGTTGAGCAGATCGTTCATAAAGAAACATTTCTTTCAAAAAAACTACGGCTTAGCGGCAATTATCCCATGAACGATGAAATGATCAGCTACAGCGTAACCAATATTGCCGGGGGTTTTTTTATGATGGTTTTTGCGGGGATTATTTCGGGTTTGCTCGGTGTCGGCTCAGGGGCATTGAAAGTGGTAGCCATGGACGGCATTATGCGGATACCTTTTAAAGTATCAACCACTACCAGCAATTTTATGATCGGTGTTACTGCGGCTGCCAGCGCGGTTGTTTATTTACAACGCGGATATATCCATCCGGGTATCGCCATGCCTGTAGTCATCGGCGTGTTGTTGGGCGCAGTCAGCGGGTCGAAAATATTGGTGCACACTTCGTCATCCAAATGGCTGCGCTGGACCTTTGCTATAGTAGTTACCGTATTGTCCATCCAAATGATCTATAATGGAATAAAAGGAAATATATAATTGAGCTTATTGTTTATAGATCATGGTTAATGGCTTTTTATTGGACCTGTCTATGAACTATGAACCATTAACTATGAACAAATTTAAAGACAAAGACATACAGGTCATCATCGGCTGGATTTTAAGGGGTGGCGTTATGGTTTCGATGATATTTGTATTTATCGGCGGAATCTTTTTCGTGTACCGGCATGGGCATAGCATTCCTGACTACAAAACTTTTAAAGGAGTTCCTGCTTTTATCAGTAGCTTCAGTGATATTTTAAATGGCATAGCTACTTTTAAAGGACAGGCAATTATTCAGCTGGGAATTATTATATTGATAGCTACGCCGGTAATACGAGTGGCTTTTTCAGCAATAGGCTTTTTATTAGAGAAAGACTACCTGTATATTTTTATCACGCTGATTGTTTTGCTCATCATCCTGGCGAGTATGATTAGCGGGCATGCTGGGTAAAACTCTCCGATTAATTCTCGGCGCTTCCGTTAAGCCTTTTCTGCTCCTCAGTGGTTTTAGTTTTGGTTCTTGCCGGAGTCGATCCAAAATGGTAGGTAAACGTAGCTGTAACAAACCTCGACCCTACCTTATCTCTTGAGAAGATATCTAACCCGTTGAATGTTGTAGTATATTTATTAAAATAACTGTTGAACACGTCGCTTACTGCAAGTCTGATAGCGCCTTTGTTATTCAGAATTGTATACCGCAATCCAACATTGGTCCATGCTAAATATTGGTACTGACTGATAACGTAATAAGTAGGTGACTGATATTCATTGATCAACTGTGCGCTCAGTTTTGAGGATATCTTAAAATTTTGGGTGACGTTAATATTAGCATTATTGGTGCTCTTGTCAGGAGCATTATAAAGCTTGTAAACATACCGCTCGTGCGATGCATCGATCTGTGCGTCAACATGCCACCAGGAAGTCAGGTCGAAAGGAAGGCTAAACTCGATCATGTACTGATACCGGGTACCTAAATTTGCCTTAGTAGTAATATATTGCCCTGTTGGATACTGATCAAAAATAGTTTGATAGTAATTATTGGTGATGATCGTACTTAAACTTATCCGGTACTTGTCTGCAATAAAATCTGATAAACGATATGTATTAATAAAGTCCGGGCGCAGGAACGGGTTACCTGTGCTGGAATAAAACTCATCTACATAGCTTACAAAAGGATTTAAATCCTGGTAATTGGGGCGTCCTATTGTACGCGAATAAGACAAGGTGAGCAAGTTGTTTTTATCTACCTGCTGACCTATCTGCACGTTCGGGAACAGGCTGAAATAACTGCTGTCAGCATGGCGGCTCGGGTTCACAGACTCCGCTGCAAAATGGGTACGCTCACCCCGCAGGCTTGCTGTAATATTTGTCTTATTGAACTTACCTTCAAATTCGAGATAACCGGCATCAACGCGTTCTGTATAAACAAAATGATCGGTCAATTGAGGTATGTTGATAGCAGAGTCGTTCCTCAATTGAGAAAAAACGATCTGGTTATCACTATTTACCTGGCTGCTTTTCCAGCCAAAGTTTAGCCTCGCGCCCTTGGCTATCTGCTGACTGAAATCAATGTTTGCCGATTTTATGGTAATATGTGACGGCGAGTTATCGCTGTAAAAAACCGGATCGTTCTCGTTTTGTCCTGCTGCATTAAAAAAGTCATTCTGTAGATCCTCCTGCGATTTACGGTGGTAATCAGAGTAGTCTGCATCTGCAGATAAAACACTCTTACCTTCCTTGTCCAGGTCGATTTTATAATTCAGATTATAGTTCAGATTATAAAGGTTCCGGTTGATTAACGATGATGATTTAATACTTGAATCGGGTAAGCTGTTGGTATAAACATAAGTGGTGTTCCTTTTATCGATATTAGCATCGTTGTAAAAGCCGTTTACCAGGAAACCGATGGTTTGGCGGGAAGTAATATCATAATCGGCCCCCACTCCGAAATTATGGTTGCTTGTTTTTACATCAGCATCATAATTCAGCGAGAAATAATTATACCCTAAACTATTATCGACATACCTGTTTGTTTTAATAGTATGGGGAATGCTATTGTTGGAATAATTATAAGATGCAAACAAGTTCAGTTTTTCGGTACGCAGGTTGTAGTTAATGCCCGAATTAAATTTATACTTATCACCATAGGCAGCGCTCTCAGTAAACGAAACATTGGATCCAAGTGATTTCTTTTCCTTCAAAATCACATTGATCATCCCACCAGAGCCTGTTGAACCGTATTTAGCCCCCGCATTATCAATCAGCTCAATCTGGCTAATGCTGCTGCCCTGGTAGTTTTTCAGAAAATTGGTAAGCTCGTCTCCGCTTAATAATACCGGCTTGCCGTTTATAGCGATCAACGCTTTTTGACCGCCATGATACAACACCTCATCGTTAACTATTTTTACGCCAGGCGAAGTATTCAGAATATCATAAAGCGATGCACCGGCAGCTGTAATGTTCTGCTCTACGTTGAGCACGCTTTTGTCTTTCTTTACTTCAACAAAATCTTTTCTCCCGGCTATAACTACTTCGTTTAATTGGGTTGGCGATTGTTTAACCGAAATAAAACCAATATCCCTGCTTTTACCCTCCTCAACCGCGTAAGGGCCTGAATATGATTTAATATAATTAAGCTTGGTAATAAAGATGAGATATTTTCCCCCGCTGATATTACTGAAAAGAAATATGCCTGATTTGTTGCTTAGGGTAGATTTTACTACTGATGAATCGGGATAATGCAATAATACTACCGTAGCTTCGTCAACCAGACCCTTATCCGAATAAACTTTGCCTACCAACGCCGATGAGGCCGTTTGAGCATGGGATATGGTACATGCACACACAAGTAATACGGCAAAAAAGCATCCGGAAAGAATTCTCATCAATTGGGGGCGTGTAAAGGTTTATTCGATAATCAGTGGTTTAAATTACGGCACAATATAGCAACTTAAAATCGCATTCCGATAAATTGCGGCTCCGTTTTTTAACGGTAAATTAATAATACGGTTACGCAAAAACTAATATTTAAACAAAAATCAATTGGGCGAAAAAATATTCCTATTAATAAAAATTATGCCGTTAATATCTTGTGTAGAATATGTCGGATATCTTTAATTGACTCTCTCAAACCAAATTAAATATCCGGGTTTTTATTTTATTCCAACCGAGACATTATATTTGTTTCCCCGATAACCATAAAATGAAGAAAGTTTTACTTCTGTCTATAGCTCTTCTGCTTACTATAAGCGTATTTGCCCAAAGCGATGCATCAGATGAAAGTCCGGTTAACTTAAAAATTCCTTCCGGTAATATCAGTGGAACGCTGAGCATGCCTAAGAATGCTTCTGCCAAAGTTCCTGTGGTGATTATCGTAGCTGACTCGGGGCCTACTGATCGCAACGGTAATAACGAGCAAACCGGGCTCAATGGCAATATGTACAAGATGTTAGCTGAGGGATTGGCAAAAAACGGCATTGCCTCTTTGCGCTATGATAAAAGAATGGTGGGCGCAAGCAAAACCGCTAATAAACTGGAGGATCTGCGCTTTGACGATTACGTTGATGATGCGGTGGGTTTGATCGGGATGCTGAATGACGATCAGCGTTTCTCAAAAGTAGTTATTCTTGGACATGGTGAAGGAGCATTAGCGGCTATGCTTGCGGCGCGCGATCAGCCTGTTAAAGATATCATTTCTATCAATGCTACCAGTGAGCAGGGCGATAAACTAATGACGGATTTATTTAAATCCAGGCCACAATATCAACAGGATGAGTTTAAAACGTGGCTGGACAGTTTGAAAAAAGGAAAAACATTTGACAATATAGACCTGGCCCTGTATCCATTGGTGAGCACAGCTAAACAAAAATACCTGATGTCGTACTTTAAATACCCACCGCAACGGGTAATTAAAGTAATGAAGGTGCCTACACTTATTATCCAGGGCACAACAGATGTTCAGGTTAGCGTTGCCGATGCCGAAAAATTAAAGAAAGCCAAATCAGACGCCACGCTGACTATCATAAAAGGCATGAGCCATATTATGAAGGACGGCCCTGCAGATAAAGACGCAAATATGGAAACCTATTCCAATCCTACTTTACCGCTAAAAGCTGAACTAGTGCCGGATATTGTTGATTTTATTAAGAAGAATTGATTTCAGGTGAGTTTGGTTGGCGCATGGCGGTTGGCGTTTGTGATACTCCCTATCGTTTGTAATTCGATCAATTAAATTACTTCCGACTTCGGCCTTCCGGCCTCCGACTTCAGAAATTACTTCCACGCTCCCAGCAATCTCCTGATCACAATAATCTCTGCTGCATGATAAGCATTATGATCGGCTATCTGTAATGCTTCGCGCAATATGCTTTGCCCATCACCATGTGGAATAGTTTTATAAATGTCTCCGCTTTTTAACAGATCGATAAACTCTTTTAGATCATCTTTTATCTGCTTTAATGAGTTTTCCCATTCCGCATCATTTTTTGGGGCAACATCTTTAACCCAATAACCTTCGGGCCATTCGGGTGATTCATGTTTTTCGTCCTCACTGAATTTAAGCATATCCCATTGTGCTATCCGGATATGCTCCACCAGTTGCCAGATGGAATAAGGCAGATCATCCGGCTTCACTCCTCGCAATTTGGCAGGCAGGTTATCCAAAGCATCATCCAGACTTGCATGGGCGCTGCCACCGTTCAGGAGTTTTATCAATTCAGTTATTAATACGTCGTGTTCATTTTTCATAATTGAATATACAAAAAGGGTTGGGCTGATGTTTGTAAATTTCATATCGCGCAGTCATAAATTAGGCATTTTCATCGAAAAAGTTTTAAGTTTATCCGAACGATTAAAAACTTCCCCGGTGATAAAAAAAATTCTTGCTTTTGTACTGTGCGTTGCTCTTTTTGCCGCCTGTAAAAAAGATGCCTCTGTAGGCCCCATACAAGGCAGCATGGATGATGTTGCTTTTAATAATTATGAAACCTTCTTCCTTGAACAGCTTTGGAAGCAATTTCCCGACTGGGGTACCAGTGTAGGCTATCATAAATACGATTCCCTCTTACTGGTCCCGGATAAAAAAACACGCGACAAACAGCTAAGGTTTGTCAAGGTTCAACTGGATTCACTGGGTAAGTATCAGCCTGCGGCTTTCCTGGAAACCAATAAAATGGACTATGCCATAATGCAGAACCAGTTGCAATATATGCAATGGCGGATGGAACAGTTGAGAGACTATGAATGGGATCCTTCCTCCTATAATGTGATAGGCACTTTTGCTTATATCCTGAACGAGCATTATGCCCCCCTGGATAAACGTCTGACCAGCTTTTACCAAAAAATGCTGAATGTACCGTCTTACTATAAGGAGGCCGAAAAAGATATCAAAAATCCGGTTGTGGAGCTCACTAACCTGGCTATCGAACAGCACGAGGGCGGATTAAGTGTTTTCGGAGCCGATTTCGCCGATTCCCTCAAAAAAACCAAGATACCTGAGGCCACCCAAAAACAAATGCTGGACAGGGCCAAGCTATGTACCGATGCTATAAATGAGTTTACCGCGTTTCTGAAGAATCTGAAAAACGATCACCCGCGCAGTTTCAGGCTGGGTAAGGACTTGTATGAAGACAAATTTAAGTACGAGTTGCAGGCTTCAGAAACAGCACAGCAGATTTACAATGCGGCAGTTGAGCGCAAAAAGCTCGTCCATCATGAAATGGCAAAGATCACCCTGAAACTGTGGCCAAAATACTTCGGGAACCAACCCAAGCCAACGGACACACTGGATATGATTGCCAAAATGATCGATACGCTATCGGTTAAACACACCAGGCCTGACGAGTTCCAGGCAACGATCACCCAGCTGCTGCCAAAGCTAACAGCCTTTGTGACCCAAAAGGATTTACTTACTATGGATCCCACAAAACCTTTGGTAGTACGTAAAGAACCGGGATATATGGCAGGTGTAGCAGGTGCATCCATGAGTTCTCCCGGGCCATATGATAATGCGCAAAATTCTTATTTCAATGTAGGCAGCTTAGCCGGATGGGCACCCGAAAAAGCAGAAAGCTACCTGCGCGAATACAATCAGTATATCATCCAGATTTTGTGCATACACGAAGCAATACCGGGGCACTATGTACAGCTTGTTTACTCGAACAAAGCCCCAAGTATGATCAAATCTATATTCGGCAATGGGGCGATGGTTGAAGGCTGGGCAGTTTACAGCGAACAAATGATGCTGGATAATGGCTTCGGCAATGGCGACCCGGAAATGTGGCTGATGTGGTATAAATGGCACCTGCGCTCGGTATGCAATACTATTTTGGACTACAGTGTGCATTGCCAAAACATGCCTAAACAAACAGCAATGACTTTATTAATGCATGAGGCATTTCAGCAACAAGCCGAGGCTGAAGGTAAATGGAACAGGGTAAGCGTAAGCAGCGTACAGTTGGACAGCTATTTTACAGGCTATAAAGAAATAATGGATCTGCGCGATGACTGGAAAAGCAAAATGGGCGATAAGTATACCCTGAAAGAATTTAACGAGAAATTCCTAAGTTTCGGCAGCGCACCAGTTAAGTTAATTAAGGAAGCAATGCTGGCGAAAGAGAACCCTCAGGGACAAGCTCCGGGTCAGAGTCCGGACGGAGGGAAACATTGATTTTAGTGATCAGTTAACCGGTTACCAGTTATCAGGAAATATATGCTGATATCTGATTAACTAGTCACTGATTAACTGATCACTGATTAACTAATCTGTTATCTCCAGTGTCCTGGTCTCCAGGCCCAGCCACGTGGTGTATGGCGCCAATGGCCGGGTACCCATCTTGCACCGGCAAAAGGCGGTGCGGCCCAGTAGCCACCTTTAAAAACATAAGTACCACCCTTTGGTGTCCATTCTTCGGCTATCCAAACATGGCGCGGCGACGGGCGTACAGGTCTTGCTGTAACCACAGGTACATGCATACGCTCACGTACTACAATTTCCTGGGCTTTACTTTCAATGACTGAAAATAGGGTTAGCGCCCCGGCAAGTGCCATTAATTTTGCAAACTTTTTCATAGTAAACTGTATAGTTAATTTATTTCTAAGATAAGGGAAACAGTGATTGGTTTAACCCGCACCTTCATTGCAACAATTTAGTTACACGCAGAATCTACTTCCCGGAAAAAGGATGAAGTAAGATATAGCAAGGCATATCTTCGGGCAGATCATGACTGAGTATCCATCCATGTGCATGCATTTGCACACTTGTGGAAGCCGTTTATACATTTCGGGTAAAAGCAACCTCTGTTAGCCGATCCGACAAATCATGCATTCATAAACTATACGGCTAATGATTTTCCTTTAGGTAAAAAATTGAGTTTTCACAAGCCTTTTGAACTTAAAACAGTTTGCATAAAAAGAAAATTTAAAGTTTGGCACACTTGTTGCCTTACTTATATCAGTTAAATTAATTAGTAAAGGTGGCTGAGCGCGAGGCTCAGCTATTTTTATTTAATAACGTTCCGTCTCAGCTTACTTAAATACAACCGGGGAATAAATTCCCCAATTGAGTGGTTTTCCATCCCCGTTTTCCACAATTGTGGATTTGCATTTCCCCAACTTACCCTACGTCTTTTATAGGATTTAAAAAAGATTAACATTTTTTAACTATTCAACTTAAAGCTTCACAAAATCACTTATTTGTTATCTTCGCTTATGACTTTTGATGAAGCAAAAAAACGGATAGCAGCCATCTCAGCAGAGCTTAAACAGCACAATTACAACTACTATGTGCTGGCAATGCCGACTATTACCGATCTTGAATTTGACAAGAAACTGGAAGAACTGATTGCTTTGGAAATGCAGTTCCCCGAGTTGATCGATCCGGATTCTCCTACGCAGAATGTAGGTGGCTTTATCACCAAAGAATTTAAGACCGTAAGGCACCGCTGGCCTATGCTATCGTTGGGTAATACCTACAACGAGCAGGAACTGCTTGACTTTGACGAGCGTATTAAGAAAGCCATAGGAAATAACTTTGAATATGTGTGCGAACTGAAATTCGATGGCCTGTCCATGAGTCTCACTTATAAAGATGGCAAGTTGGAGCAGGCAGTTACCCGCGGTGATGGCACCCAAGGTGATGAAGTAACCACTAATGTAAAAACCATTCGTAGCATACCGAAGAAGCTTAACGGAGGTGATTACCCGGATGATTTTGAAATACGGGGCGAAGTATTTATGCACCTGAAGGCCTTTGAGCGCCTGAACGATGAGCGTATAGAAAATGGCGAACCACCCTATGCCAATCCAAGAAACTTTGCTTCAGGAACTATCAAGTTACAGGACTCTACAGAGGTAGCCAAACGCCCGCTCGACAGTTTCATGTACTTTCTATATACCGAAAGGCAACTATTCAAAACGCATTGGGAGAGTTTACAAGCAGTAAAAAGTTGGGGCTTCCCGGTAAATAATGAAAGCCGGCTTTGTGTTGACATTCAGGAAGTATTGGGATTTATCAGCGAATGGGAAAACAAGCGTTTTCACCTGAGCTATGATATTGATGGCATCGTGATCAAGGTAAACAATTATTCCCAGCAGCAGGAACTGGGCTTTACAGCTAAATCACCGCGATGGGCCATTGCCTATAAATACAAAGCTGAGCGTGTTGAAACCGAATTACTAAGCGTGAGTTACCAGGTAGGCCGTACAGGGGCAGTTACCCCGGTTGCTAATCTTCAACCTATATTTTTAGCAGGGACGACCGTTAAACGCGCTACTTTGCACAATGCGAATGAGATCGTACGTCTTGACCTGCATGAAGGTGATTCAGTATACGTAGAAAAAGGTGGTGAAATTATCCCGAAGATCATCAGCGTAAACCTTGAAAAGCGCAAACCTGGCGCTAAAGCGATTCAATATATTACTAATTGCCCCGTATGCGGCACACCACTTGAGCGTAAAGAAGGTGAAGCAGCTTTTTATTGTCCGAATGATGAGGGCTGCGCACCGCAGATTGTTGGCAAGATGCAGCACTTTACCGGCCGTAAGGTAATGGACATCGATGGGTTGGGTGATGAAACTATTGAGACTTTATACCAGAAAGGTTTTATCAGTCACATCAGCGACATTTACGAACTCCATACGAAAGCTGATCAGCTAAAAACGATGGAGCGCTTCGGCGAGAAATCCATAAATAACATGCTGGACGGTATTGAAAAGTCAAAGCAAATGCCATTTGACAGGGTACTGTTTGGATTGGGTATCCGTTATGTGGGCGCTACGGTTGCTAAAAAATTAACCGCTCATTTTAAAACTATCGATAACCTGATGAAGGCGTCTTTCGATGAACTGAATGGCGTGGAAGAGATCGGTGAACGTATAGCGCACAGCATCATCGAATATTTCGCGGATGAAAAGCACCGTGCGGAAATAGAGAAGCTTAAAGCTGCGGGCTTACAATTTGTAGCCGAAGAAAAAGAGGTTACCCTTGCAAGCGAAAAACTGGTTGGTAAAACATTTATCATCTCAGGCACCTTTGAAAAATATTCACGTGACGAACTGAAAGACATTATCGAACAAAATGGCGGCAAAATATTAGGCTCAATTTCAGCCAAACTCAGCTACCTGGTTGCAGGCGATAACATGGGGCCAGCTAAACTGGAGAAAGCTACCAAGCTGAATATTCCGATTATTAGCGATGAGGAGTTGATGGGGATGATTGGGTAAGCCTACCACCAATGTCATTTCGATGAGCGGCCAGTGTGAGCGAAGAGAAATCTTCTACAATATGCATCTTCTTTTTGCATGGCGCCGAAGATTTCTCACCTGCCCCAATGCCATGTCCCGCTCGGCAGGTTCGAAATGACATAATTGTATAAACTTGGCTTTAACAATCTTTAACAATCGGCGTCCAATTACTTTATTAATTTTAGGAACGCATCCGCGTAAAGCCGCTTATTTATGAAATCTACCATACTATTTTTTTTATTCTGGGGGATTTGTTTCGCCGCATTTGCACAGCGGGTAACCGTTAATGGCAAAGTTACCGATCAAAACGGAAAGCCTGTGCCTTTTGCCAACGTGTATGTGAAGAACACTACTAACGGCGCATCGGCTAATAGCGAGGGTGATTACTCATTGGCTTTTCAACCCGGTCAGTATGACCTGCAATTCAGGGCAGTAGGCTATAAACAAGCAACCCACCATGTCGATCTTCAAGCAAACACCACACTCAATATTACGCTTTCTGCTGAACTTTATGAATTAAAGGCTGTCACTATTAACGGCAATGGAGAAGATCCGGCTTATGCCATTATCCGCAAGGCTATCAAAAAACGAAAGGCGCATCTAAGCGAAGTAAAAGCCTATACCTGCGAAGTGTATATCAAAGGTTTGCAAAAACTGTTATCTGCACCTAAAAAATTCATGGGCTTTGACATACAAAAGGCAGGCAAAGAGATTGACCTCGACTCCAATCGCAGGGGAATTGTTTATTTGTCGGAGTCCGAGTCAAAATTAAGCTACCAATATCCCGGGCAATTGCATGAGGAAATGATCTCCTCCAAATTTTCCGGCAGTAATCAAATGTTCAGCTTTAACCGCGCCAGCGATGCCAAGGTGAATTTCTATGAAAATTTTCAAAACTGGAGCGGCTTGAGCAACCGGCCATTGGTATCCCCTATTTCAGATAATGCTTTGTTTTATTACCGCTATAAATTATTAGGAACATCCGTAGAAAATGGCGTAACCATCAATAAAATAAAAGTTACGCCACGGCGTACACATGATCCTTGTTTTGATGGCATCATTTACATTATTGACAATAGCTGGCGCATTTACGCACTTGATCTGCAAATTACCAGTCGCGCAAACATTAATTTTGTGGATACCCTGCGCATCAACCAGCAATTCATGCCGGTGGATGACACCTGGGTGCAATCATCCAACAAGTTTGAGTTCGGCGGTGGTTTATTGGGTTTCAGGCTGAAAGGTTATTTTGTATCAGTTTATAAGGATTATGACCTCCACCCGGTATTCAGGAAACATGAGTTTAATGAACTACTGCATATCCCGCCTAAAGTAAATAAGAACGATACTGATTATTGGAACAAGTCGCGCCCATTACCGCTGACTAACGAAGAGCGGGCAGATTACCAGAAAAAGGAGATATTAGCCAAAAAACGCGAATCAAAACCTTACCTGGATTCACTGGACAAAGAAACCAATAAAGTAACCCCAGTCGGTTTAATGCTGACTGGCGTAAATGTCATCAAAAGATACAAGCGCGAGTTTTTTCACCTTGATCCGCTGCTGCCTTCATTTCAATTCAATACAGTTGAAGGGCCTGTGCTTAATTATGGCTTTACGCTTCGCAAGCAACTGGATACCAACACCAATAAAGTGATCGGCTTTGGCGGCAAAGTGCGTTATGGCTTTTCCGATCATTTAATCAATGCGAATGCCAACGCATTGATACCTGTTGGTGATTTTTATTTAAATGTTTCTGGAGGATCGGAGATGGCCGATCTGAATAACCTCGCTCCTATTTCATCACTTTTCAATTCAGTGTATACCTTGTTTGAACGCGAGAATTATCTGAAGCTTTATCAAAAGCAATTCGCATCAGCAACTTTATCAGGCAGGATAGCCGGAGGATGGCAGGCCAGCGCAATAGTTGAATATGCTAACCGCAAATGGGTGCCCAATACCAACAATTACAGTTTCTTCCATCCTGATCATCATGAGTTTACTTCTAACAACCCTTTGACACCAGATCAGGACATACCACTATTCCCGGAGAATCAGTCTTTCAAAGTAACCTTGCGGACAACTTATGATTTCAGCAATAAATACGAAACATATCCTTTTGGCAGGCGGTATTTGCCTTCTGATTACCCTACTATTGGTTTAACCTTTACTAAAGGCTTTAAAAACATATTCGGCTCTGATGTTGATTATGATCTGCTAAGTGCCGATATCAGCAAAAAGGATATTAGTCTTGGTGTTTATGGGCGAACGTCATTTTTTGTTGGTGCAGGTAAATTCTTAAATGCCAATGCCCTGTATTTTCCAGATTACAAACAATTCAGCGGCAACCAGATATTATTTTATCAGAATAATATAAATAGTTTCTTATTACTTGATTATTATCGCTTTAGCACATACAAAGAATATATTGAGGGGCATATTGAGCACAATTTCTCTGGTTTTATCACTAACAAGATCCCGTTGATCCGCAAGCTGAAACTACAGGAGATTGTCGATTTCAATTATCTCGCCACACCTGAGCTGCATAATTACTATGAGCTCGGGTTTGGCGTGCAATATCTTACTTTTAGGGTGATGTATGGAACTTCGTTCAATAGCGGTGGGAATATTAAGAATGGGGTGAGGATTGGGGTGAGTTTTTGAGTCGGCAGTTATCGGTTGGCAGTTTGCATGGATAGGGTTACTTTATTTTAAAAGACGTATTAATATTAACCCGCATTCCATTATATGACAACTATTATTCAATCTTTAAAGAAACATTCAATATTCTTTATTTTCTATCTCTTATTTAGCTTGTTATGTGCTCGAATAGGTATAATGAGTTTGTCCGGATTTAAACGCGAAGACCATATTGACGGCGGATTGCCTTATATCTTCACAATATTTCTGGCCATTGTTTTTGTTTTAATACTAATTATAAATGCGATCCTTCGCAAAACTGACAAAAGCTTTTACTTGTGGTTTTGTTTGGTGATTGCAATTCAGACCTTCATAGTGATTAGTATCGGATAATCTCCTATTGCTATTCCAGATTTATAACCCTAGCAACGATAGTTGATTGTCCTAAATATCTCTTCTCGCGTTATTGCGAGGAACGAAGCAATGCCAAGCCCTACAGGGCAAACAGAAAGGTATAGAACTTGCACGATGGCTCTGTTAGTCGGGGATTGCTTCGTCGCTCACTCCTTACAGCAATGACGGTTAGTTGTATCATCCCAACAACCCATGTATATACTCCGCACTATCCTTATAATTTTCCTGGTTCATTTCAACAAAGAAATTTTTGATGCCACCGGTTTTAATAGCATCCTCAAAAAATTCCTTCCAGTCGATGATACCTTTGCCTACGGGTACTTGCTTTTTATCGGCTGTCCAATCGGATAAATGGGCAGAGATAAATCTTCCCGGATATTTTTTGAAATAGGTCGAAGCTTTAAATCCTAAAGTGATCACCTCGGTCTGGAACTGCATTTTTACAAGGTTTCCGTCCAATGCCTCCATTATGCCGTCATAGATCAACTGACCATCCAGCATTTTGAATTCACCGCTATGGTTATGCAGACCGGTTGCCATTCCTTCGGCTTTTATCTTTTCGGCTATCTTATTTAACTCACCAGCCGCTTCTTTAAAATCCGTGATCGACTTGCCCGGTGTTTCCAAACCGGGTGTTACAATTTGGGATAGGCCTAAGCCATGTGCAAATTCCATGCACTCTCCAAAATTATTTTTAAGGTTTCCCATACCGAAATGGCAACTTGGGCATTGCAGACCAGCATCCGCGATCATCGTTTTCAGATCAGTCGCTTTTACATCTACCAACGGCGCAAACCCTGCTCCGGCATAGCCTTTCGGGTAACACATTTCGGTATATTGATAACCCATACCTGCCATCGCTTTCATCGTTCCTGAAAAGTCTTTTGACACCTGGTCCCTTATCGGGAAGGTTTGAAAACCAACCTGATGTTTGTATTTTTTTATCTCTTCCGCTTGCAAAAGGTGAGGTATCATCACCATAGCTCCCACGCCTACCGCGCTTTGACCAATAAATTTTCTCCTGTTCATGGCTTTGTAAGTTTAATTTGTCATTTGCCTCATCCTAGCCCTTCTCCAAAGGAGAAGGGCTATCAAAATTTTAAAAGTCCTCTCCCTTGGAGAGGATTATTCATGGCTTACCTGTTTTTTATAGGTATTCATGAGGGCTACGCCGTTTAGGTGAGGCTGATTTAAATGGTTTTCGGATCCCAACCAGTCCTGTAATCGCGTACCAGGTATTTATTTGCATTAGATAAGTTGGTTATCTGCCTGCTTGCTGCATCATATTTTAGTGTATGTCCCGCCCGCAAAGCTGCTGCATACAAATTGACAGCTTCAGTCAGTGCTTCGGCCTCAATGAAACTGCCCGGGTATTGCTTGCCAGCCTTGCATGAATCGGCAAATAACGTCAATGCATTTATCATCTTATCGTGGGCGTATGCTTGTCCGCCGGCAATAGGTGCCTTCACTTCTTTCTTTTTCTTCGAGAAAAGCCGTGGGTTATCTACATAAAATCCCGTGACGATCTTGCCTTTTTCTCCCACAAACAGAAATCCTTCATTTGGTAGTTCTTCATTTAATGCCCGCAACTCTTCAGGCAGCGGAGGTTTCATGCCGCCGTCATACCAGCACAGATCAACTTGTGGCCGATCACCATTTGCAGGGTACCTGAAGCGCACCGTAGAAGCCAGGGGAAACGAAAAATCATTTTTAACACTTGAAGGGGTAACGCCATTCATCACTACAAAGTGGTTTAAATTAGGTTCAATTATCTCAGGCGAGGTCAGTTGCAGCGCATTATATACGGTCCACAAACTATAGTGCCCCATATCAGCCATTGAGCCTCCGCCGAAATCATACCATCCCCTAAAGAACATATTGGTATATTCTGGTGAGTACGCACGGTCTGCTTCTGGCCCAAGCCATAAATCCCAGTTCAATCCATCCGGAACAGCAACCGTCTCAGTTGGCATTGTAGGGAATTGCGGCCATACCGGGCGGTTTGTCCAGTTATGTACCTCTTTTAATTTCCCTATCTTACCTCCGTTGATCCACTCCATCACCTGGTCCATTTTACCATTGGAATCCCAGGGGATCAGGTGCGTTACAATATTAGGTTTCTGTTTTGCCAGGTCTATCACTGCTTTACCTTCCAGTAAGCGATTAGAGACCGGTTTCTGCATCAATACATGCTTATTTCTCTTTAAAGCGGCAATGGCAAATAGGCCATGCAAATGATCGGGCGTGATGATCTTGATCGCATCTACATCCTTCTCTTTTTCCAATAGCTCGCGGTAATCGGCATAGGCATTACAGCCTTTGAAGTTATCACCGCCACGAATGGCACTATAATACGTATCCACAATATCCTTCGCATTATCCCGTCCGCCAACAACCATATTGTCGCCACCCGGGTTCCAGTCAGGTTTGTTGAGGGTCTTCCTCACTTCATCCCTTATCCCAAATTTCGACCAGTCCCGGTATCCTACGGCATACTGATTAGGGTCGCATACGGCAACAATTTGTACCGAAGGCACGGCCAGCAAAGGCTGTATCTCCCGCATGCCTTGCGTACCGCAGCCAACATAGGCCAGGGTCAGTTTATCGCTGGGTGCAATATAGCTCGTACCGCCCAGCACATGCCGCGGCACAATGGTAAGCGCTAAAGCTCCCGTTGCGGCTGTTTTAATAAATTTACGGCGATCGATAGTAGAATTGGTTCCGGAAGCAGCAGGCGCTTCTTTTTCTTCCGGCCCCGGTTTGTCAGTGACATTCAAGGTCTCTTTTTTCATAATAGGCGCGTTTGAAATTGGTTACTACAAATTAGTCAGAATTAACTATAAATAAAACTGACTGGGTTATTTAGCATAAATGTTACAAAAAGATATGTTGGCCTATCATAACTGTTTTTGTATCGTTTGTATTGTCCAGATAAAAGCTATGCAGCTTGTTATAGTGTGAGCAATAAGTATATTTACGATCTATATAATTATATCCCATATATGGCGACGAATCCTCTTTTTGACCGGTACTTTGAAATGCTGAATAAGATCAGGCAAACCGAACAAACTATAATTAATACTCCTCAGTTTAAAATATTAGATGGTTTTGTAAACAGGCTAATGTTAAAAAAGGAAAGCCAGGCAACTATTTATATTGAAATGGCAAAAACTAATTTTTCTATTGAGGATTTAAAGGCTTTTGTTGACATTCACTGTTTTGAATCTGTGCTTAGTGTCGCAGATGAAAAAGTTAAAATACAACGACTATTTGTTATTGAATTTATACTTATTGGGCATCCTTTGGTTGAAGAAGTTTTCAAATACATCAAGCATCTAGCTTCAGATTACAACGACCAACAGGAAGGAGCTCTGAATCTGCTCTTTTCTTATGCGGTAAAAAACTTTAGAAGAGAAGAACTATTAACTCTTCTTGATAAAAATATTGCTTCATTTAATAAAGCCATGGCACATAAGACTGTAAACTTCCTAAAGCAATATTTTAAGGATAATGAAGTAGCAGAAAAAATCATACTCAAGGCTAATAAATAATTAACTATCGCCAACTACGCCTTACCTCGTTTATGTCAGGCCGATAAAGAACGATACAAGGCAATAAAGTCAGTTTCATTGCCTTGTATTGCGTCTGAACCTAACCTACCCACAAAAAACTGATCTCTAATCACTGATCTCTAATCTCTATTCTTTATCTTTACACTCTTTTTATTACGACAATGGAAAAATTTTATGGCACAGGCGTGGCCATGGTAACCCCTTTCGACGAGAACGGACAGGTGGATTATGCAGGCCTCAGGAATCTGATCAATTATTTGATCGACGGCGGGGTAGAATACCTCGTATCATTAGGTACAACCGGCGAATCTGTCACATTGAGTAAGGAAGAGAAGAAGAAGGTTTTTGAATTTACTGCACAGGTTGCTGCAGGCCGCGTTAACCTGGTGGCAGGCATTGGTGGCAATAACACCTATGAAATTGTTAATGAGGTAAAGTCTTTTAATATTGCTGGTTACGACGCTATCCTGTCGGCAAGCCCGGCTTATAATAAACCAACCCAGGAAGGTATTTATCAGCACTATAAAGCAATTGCCGAAGCATCGCCGCTACCTGTTATCCTTTATAATGTACCCGGCCGTACAGGCAGCAATGTGAGCGCTGAGACCACGGTTAGACTGGCTAAGGATTTCAAAAATATCATCGGCATCAAAGAAGCCTCAGGCAACTTTGACCAGCTGAACCAGATCATGCGCGATAAACCGGAAGATTTCTTGCTGATCTCGGGCGATGATCCTATTTCATTGCCAATGATCGCTTTAGGCGGTGTTGGTGTGATATCGGTAGTTGGCAATGCTTTACCAAGATTGTTTTCAGATATGATCCGTCTTTGCTTAAAAGGCGATTTCAAAGGCGCGCAGCCTGCACATTCATCGGTGATAGAATTCACTAGGATGATGTTTGCGGAAGGCAACCCGGCTGGTGTAAAAACCGCATTGAAAGCATTAGGCGTTTGCAACGATAAAGTAAGATTGCCATTGGTGCAGGTGAGCGCCAAGCTGGCTGATAAGATAGCTGAAGAAACAAGGCAATTGGGTTCTCCGGTAGCGGTTCACTAAAAGTAATTATCGGTTCAATTGTAGCTCCGTGTGAACTCACCCCGAATACGCTACGCTGTTCGACCCTACCGCAAGCGGTAAAGAGGGAGAAGAAATAAAAAACAAAAACAAAACAAGTTCCCTCTTTACGCGCAGCGTAGAGAGGGTGGTCGATCCGCTGGCTAGCGGAATATGACCGGGTGAGTCAAATAGACGCTATGCTTATCGTAGCGATCCGACCCCATCGGGGTCAAATGTTGGTAGCAAAAAAAAAGCATAGGCCAGAATCCGTGCCGTAGGTACGGAATTAACATTGCATACCTACGGCATGCTAACCGCTTCTTATCAATATCTCTACCAACATTTTGTGCCAATGGCACATTAGCTCGCAGAGTACATAAGTTTATTGCTGACATACCCTTATAAAAACAGAAACCCGCTTCTTTTTAGGAAGCGGGTTTTTTGGTGATAAAGTAAGCCTATACTTTATGCCTTGTTCTTTGAATCCTGAATTTCCAGACGAATTGCTTGTGCTAAATTCTTAAGCTCTTGCATGCCTTTACGTACACGGGTACCAGCAGCGCTGTTGCCTTTGTTGTAGAATTTGTCTGCATCTGCTTCCAATGATGCAACAAGATTTTTTACATCAGTAAATTTTTTCATTTGAGTTACTCCTTTTAAATATTGAGGTTTATTGTTTTAATTAAAGCTAAGCTAAACTGTTTTTATTAAAAAAAAAACTTTTGAGCATAAAAAATAATGGCTTTAAAGTGGTTTTTTTCCACATTTTGAGTATGACAAGGCCATTAAATAAATATTATGATTATTGATATTTCATAAGAGAAAATAATACTTATTTTATACTTTCAGTATCAGTAAATTATTTACGCCACGATTAATTATAACATAGATTTTACACTAAATCAATTTAAAGGCATATTAATCACCCTTATTGAATAATATGATCGTTATAAAATAAATTATATCACTTTCTTTAATATTTCCGGGTGCGATTGCTGCGTTTTAATGATCAATTCGCCGAAAAGTGTGTTGGCCCAGGCAAACCATTTACGTGTAAAGTCGGCAGGATTATCCTTATTGAACGATTCGTGCATAAATCCGGTTCCTGCGTGTGTATGTTTCAGCCATTTTAAGCAGGTAGTTATCTCAGCCGGATTGGTTGAGGTGATTGCACGGATAATAATGCTCATCGGCCAGATATAGCCCAAACCTACGTGCGGTCCACCGATACCTTCAGCGGCTTTCCCTCTAAAGAAATATGGATTTGAAGTACTTAATACAAACTTACGTGTAGCTATATAAAGCGGATCGGTTGCTTTCATTGCACCCAGATACGGCAATGCCAGCAAGCTCGGCACGTTAGCGTCGTCCATACATAATTGGTTACCAAAACCATCCACCTCGTAAGCCAGGATATTGCCAAAGCCCGGGCGATTGATTATTGCATATTTATGCAGGGCAGTTTCTACTTCGTTAGCTAAAGCGCGGCAGTTTAAGCCTGTACTATGGTCTTTGGCGATACTCTCATACATCTCAGCCAATTGCCTCAGACTGGTTACAGCAAAGAAATTGGAAGGTACCAGGAACGAATAAATAGTAGCATCATCAGAAGGCCGGAATGCAGAACATATCAGTCCAACAGGTTTTATCGGGTTGCCATATCCACTTAGTGGCGCAGTATCGGTAGATACCTCTGTTTTGCGCTGAAAATGATATGGGCCGTGTCCTTTTTTTCGTTGTTGGGTTTTAAAGGTATCTACGATCAGTTTACCTGCTTTTTGCCAGTCGTGGTCGAAGAAGCCGCTGTCGCCGCTTATCTTCCAGTAGTTATACGCTAAACGAATGGGGTAACATAATGAATCTATTTCCCATTTACGTTCATGCAACTCAGGCTTCATGTCGGTGCGGTCGGTATCCCATTCGCTACCGGTAGCACGCTCGTTAAAGGCATTGGCATAAGGGTCGATCAGCACACATTTTGCCTGGCGGTTAAGCACGCCTAATATGAGGTTCTTTAACTGCGGGTCGTTCTTGATCAATGGCAGGTACGGCCAAACCTGTGCGGATGAATCGCGCAGCCACATGGCATCGATATCACCGGTGATCACGAAGGTATCCACCTTGCCATCCTTATCATTGAATTTCACGGTGGTATCCAGTGTATTCGGATAGCAGTTCTCAAAAAGCCATGCTATTTCAGGATCAGCTATGGTGGCTTTTACTTTCACAATTTTATCTTCAACAGCAGGACTGTTAAACCGGCGCAAGTTGGCGCTAATGCGTTTGGTCTGATATTGATCCAAATCAGTAAACCAGGCGGGTTTTAAACCCATTCCAATTCCGGCAGTAGTGATGCCATTTATCTTGATAAAACTGCGGCGTGTAAGCATAATCAGGTTATTGATGTGGGTGTAAAAATAAAAAAGCCTTTCATATAACTGAAAGGCTTTTAAAAATGTTTTGAACCATTTTAGGCAACGGCCATTTTCTTTTCTTTATAATATCCGCTTTTCAGCTTTTCAGCCACTTCGCTGAAAGCATCCAGCGTGCGGTTTACGTCTTCTAATGTGTGTACTGCTGTTGGGATCAGGCGCAGTTCGATCAATCCTTTTGGAATTACAGGGTAAACTACAATAGAACAGAATATGCCGTAATTTTCACGCAGATCCATTGTTAGGCTGGTCGCCTCATTCAGTTCACCTTTCAGAAAAACCGGGGTAACCATGGTGTCAGTGATACCGATATCAAAGCCATGCTCTACCAAGCCTTTTTGCAGGGCTTTAGCAATCTTCCATAACTTCTCTCTCAACTCTGGTTTTGATTTTAATAGCTCGAAGCGTTTCTTCAAGCCCAATACCATTGGCATAGGTAACGCTTTGGCAAAGGTCTGTGAACGCATATTGTAACGCAGGTAACTGATAATATCCTTATTGGACGCCACAAACGCACCGATACCTGCCATTGATTTAGCAAAGGTTCCGAAGTACACGTCTACCCCATCAATGCAATCCTGTGCTTCATGCGTTCCGGCTCCGGTTTTGCCCATTGTACCAAAACCATGTGCGTCATCTATCAGCAAACGGAATTTATATTTATCTTTTAATTTGATGATCTCTTTCAGTTTACCCTGGGCACCTGACATTCCGAAAACACCCTCGGTGATCACCAGGATACCGCCGCCGGTTTGTTCTACTAATTTGGTAGCGCGCTCCAATTGTTTTGCGCAGCTGTCTATATCATTATGCTGATATACAAAGCGCTTACCCATGTGCAGGCGAACACCGTCAATAATACAAGCATGAGACTCAGCATCGTATACGATCACATCATTACGGTCAACCAAAGCGTCTATAATAGATACCATGCCCTGGTAACCATAGTTCAATAAAAACGCAGCTTCTTTGCCTACGAAATGAGCCAGGTCATTTTCCAGTTCTTCGTGATGCCTTGAGTTACCCGACATCATACGGGCACCCATTGGGTATGCCATACCGAAATCTGCAGCAGCCTGTGCATCCGCTTCGCGAACCTCAGGGTGATTAGCTAAACCTAAGTAATTATTAAGGCTCCAAACCAAATGCTCTTTCCCGTTGAACATCATATGAGGGGCAATCTCGCCTTCCAAACGAGGGAATGAGAAATACCCGTGCGACCATTCCTGATGCTGCCCTATCGGCCCACCCATGGTTTTCGAAATCTTTTCAAATAAATCCAATGTGCTGCTTTTTATATCAATAAAATACAAATATAGTCTTTAAATGCCCTTTAGCCAAAGCTATAACTTTTTATAATAGCCTATAAACTCAGATGTGAGATATGAGATTTGAGATATGAGAATTTAATAAAAGAAGAAAAGCCCTAAAATTAAGGCTTTTCATTTATTTATAATTTATGTTGAAGGTTGAATCTCATATCTCATATCTAATCTACATTATCATGCAGAAACGAATTATTGTTCCGTATCTCCGTCTTTCCATCCTCATCTGACAATAATGAGAACCTTGATACCTGGCTTTCATCCGAAGGAGGTGTTTGTTGTAAAGCGATCTCCTTACGTTTGTAGGCCGGTACATTTTCCAGCTCCTGGATGTTACCTGCACGCAGTTTCATGCTCAAATCCTTCAGACGCATGATACGCTCGCGCGATTTGCGTAGCTGCTCTTCAATGCTTTCGTCAGTTTTATGATCGTCAGCACCAACAACAGGCTCCGGTTCTGGTTCCGGCTCAGGAATTGGCTCTGGCCTAACCGGCTCAAAGTTCATTACCGACTCAGCAATTTTAAAAGTGAACTCCTCCCGTACTTCCGGTTCGGCAGAGGCGGGTTCTTCCGGAGTCAGATCGTATTTTATAACAGAAGGTTGTTCTTCCGATGCTTTTGCAAACAGGTCGAATAAGCCAGCTTGTTTTTCCTCCTTTACAGCCTTAATGTATGGCTCTGACTCAGCCGCCTCAACAGGTGGCTTTATCTGGTTGATAAACTCATTCACCACAGGCTTTACCAACTCTGGTTCAGGCATCAGCATAGATACTACCTTCTTGCTGCTTTGTTCTTTTTCGCGTTCATCACGGGTTTGGAAACCGGTAGCGATGATCGTAACCGAAAGTTTTTCGCCCAAAGCCTCGTCACGGCAGTTACCCCAGATCAGGTCGGCAGCTAAGCCGGCTTCTTCCTGGATAAAGTCGGTAATTACGGATACTTCATCCATCGTTACTTCCTTATCGCCTGAGCTGATATTTAACAGGATATATCTTGCACCTTCTATCTCGTTGTCTTTTAATAGTGGCGACAACAACGCGCCTTCAACAGCTTTCAATGCACGGTTCTCACCTTCGGCGGTTGAGCTACCCATTATAGATACGCCGCTATCCTTCATCACTGTACGAACGTCCTTAAAGTCAACGTTGATATAACCAGGTAAAGTAATGATCTCTGCAATGCCTTTAGCAGCAGTGGTCAGAATGTTATCGGCCTGAGCAAATGCTGAACCCAAGGTTAGGTTGCCAAATATCTGGCGCAGCCTGTCGTTTGAGATCACCAGGAACGAGTCAACATATTTCTTCAATTCTTCCAAACCTTCTTCGGCTTGCATCTTACGGCGCTTACCTTCAAAAGAGAATGGCGTTGTAATAATACCTACAGTCAGGATGTCAAGCTCGCGGGCAGCTTTTGCAATAATAGGGCTTGCGCCTGTACCGGTACCACCACCCATACCAGCGGTAATAAACAGCATCTTGGTATTGGTACCCAGCATCTGTTTTATATCGTCGATATTCTCGATAGCCGAGTTTTTACCTACTTCAGGGATAGAGCCTGCGCCCATACCTTCGGTTAAACTGGCACCTAATTGAACTTTATTGGGGATAGGGCTTAATTCCAAAGCCTGTGCATCGGTATTGCAAATTATGAAATCAACACCGGTAATCCCTTGCTTGTACATGTGGTTTACCGCATTGCCGCCGCCGCCGCCAACACCAATAACTTTGATGATGGACGACTTTTCTTTTAACATCTCAAACTGCATAATCCTTATTTTCAGTTAAATGTGAATGACGAAATAGTTTATTAACTCATTGTAATATTACACCATTTTCAACAATACTTTTCCACAAGTGTCAATAATGTGGAAAAGTCGGTTATTGTTAATAAAATATTACTTCAAAAAATCTTCGTCCTTAATATCGTCTTTTATAAATTTCTTGCCTGTCTCTAATATCTTGCCAAGCAGCCCAAATTTTCTGTCGTCAGTGTATTTGGCTTTATCTGTTTTGGCTTCTGCCTTTTGCGGGATATCATTGTATTCCATCTTCTGGATACCTTTTATCAGCAAACCAATACCTGTCGCGAAAGTCGGGCTCTGCAATTCTTCATACACATTTTTTGGCAGCGTTTCGTTCTTAGCTAAATGCTCATTCGGATACCCTACGCGGCAATCCAAACCGGTAACATATTCTACCAATTGTGGCAGATGTTTTAGCTGTGCACCACCTCCGGTGATCACGATGCCTGCTATTAGCTTTTTCTCGTAGCCGGATGATTTGATCTCGTAGTACACATGCTCTACGATCTCTTCCATACGGGCCTGGATCACATAAGCCAGGTTCTTCACCGATATTTCTTTTGGCTCACGTCCGCGTAATCCCGGAACGCATACGATCTCGTTCTCTTTATTCTCCTCAGCCAATGCCGAACCGAAACGTACTTTCAATTGCTCTGCGATATTGCGCATTACCGAGCAGCCTTCACGGATATCCTCAGTAACGCTGTTACCGCCGAATGGGATAACGGCAGTGTGACGGATGATACCTTCATGGAAAATGGCCACGTCAGTAGTACCGCCGCCTATATCCACCAATACCACACCTGCTTCTTTTTCCTCGTCGCTTAATACCGACTCAGACGAAGCTAATGGCTCCAGGATGAGTTCCTGGCTTTCTAAACTTGCTTTATTGACACATTTCACAATATTTTTGATAGCCGTAACCTGCCCCGAGATGATGTGGAAGTTGGCTTCTAAACGCACGCCTGCCATACCGATCGGGTCTTTGATCCCAGGCTCGTTATCCACGGTAAATTCCTGTGGCAATACGTGGATGATTTCCTCGCCCGGAGGCATCACCAGGTTATACATATCTTCTACCAGTTTATCTATATCCTTGCGGCTGATCTCGCTTTGCAGGTCCTTACGGGTAATCAATCCGCGGTGCTGCAGGCTCTTGATGTGCTGACCTGCAATACCAACGTTCACCACACGAATCTCAACGTTTGATTGCGTTCCGGCCACATCAACAGCGATAGTAATGCCGTTAACTGTTTTATCTATGTTCGATACCATGCCACGGGTAACGCCTGCCGATTCAGCCTTGCCAATACCCAATACTTCGATCTTACCGTTTTTACTCCGGCGACCGACGATAGCACATATTTTGGTAGTCCCGATGTCCAATCCTACTACGATTGGCGAACTTTTTTCGTGTGTCGAACTCTTGTCCATACTTAATTAATTGTTTGTGAATGTATCTTTACCCATTTTTATTGAATCTGCTTTGGCCGTTACTGCCTTCAGCGAGTCCTTTTTGAAATTATCGCTTTTTACCCCCACTACCTGGTTGGCAAATTTGATGTTAATGATCTTGTACCTGTCCCACCCTACCTGCGGCAATGCCTGCTTATAAAACACCAGCAGGTTATGGAACTTATTCTCCAGCGAGTCGGCATTACCGAGCAAAATCCTGTTTGTACCTACTCGCGGTATCAGCTCTATCTCATGATTTGCATTGACATACAGTTGTGCAATCTGCGCCGTCCAAAGCGAATCTTTATTGATGAACTGAATTGTTTTATACAACTGCTTGGCAATATCTGTATGCAGCGTGTCCAGCTTACCACCATACACTTCATCTATATATCCGTTTGCCACCAGCACCTTTGCGGTGAAATTTGATGACATTGGGATTTTCAAACCGTTCTGATCGATATAAAAATCCTGGCCTGCCTGGTTCATTACCCGCATTACGGGTTGGCGCTGACTGATCTCTACTTTGATCACCCCATCCATATCCGCATACACTTTTGCCGACTCGATGAATGGGTTTGCCTTTAACCTGTTCTCCAGGTCATGCAGGTTAATGCTTTCCATATTGCGGCCAACCAACTCGTGTTTGTGCACTTTCAGGATATGATCTACCTCTTCCTTATCGATGAAGTATTGGTTACCCGGAATGTATATTTTCACCGCTTTGCAAAATACGCCCGACTTTTTAAATTCGATAAAACTCATGAGCACCACCAATCCACCCAGGCAAATTGTCCAGGCCGATCCGATTAAAATGCGCTTCCAGATGAGTTTCTTAAACATTTTCCAAAGCCTTTTTTAAGGGTTGAACCAATTGGTCTATATCGCCTGCCCCTACTGTTAAAAGTAGTTCAGGTTTTTCAATCCGCACAAGATCGACCGCTTCTTGTTTTCCACATTTCCGTTTATTTAACATTTGCATCTTGCTGAGAATCATATCAGATGTGACTCCCTCAATTGGCAATTCCCTTGCAGGGTATATATCCAGCATGATCAACTCATCACTCATATCCAGCACCTCGGCAAAGCCGTCGGCAAAATCGCGGGTGCGGGTATATAAGTGCGGTTGAAAAATTGTTGTGAGTTTTTTATTTGGATATAATTTTTTGATCGATGTAATAGCCGCACGCAACTCTTCCGGGTGATGCGCATAATCATCAATGTAAATGTGTCTGTCAGTCTTTACTATATATTCAAAACGTCGCTTTACTCCCTTGAACGATTCCAATGCGCGTTTAATAAGCGCAGGCTCAACATCTACTTTCAATGCTACTTCAATAGCCGCAGTCGCATTTTCGATATTATGAATACCGGCAATGCCTAGTTTGATATTATCTATCTGGGTATTGCTGTTTTTGAAGTCGAAATAGAAGTCACCATCCTTTACGTGGATATTGATTGCTTTTACATCTGCCGGACCCTGACCGCTGTAGGTGATACCTTCAGTAGTTAAAGGCAGATCTTCATGATAGATCAGTGTACCGTTCTCCTTCAATTGTGACGCAAACTGGCGGAATGATTGTGTCAACTGATCATGGTTACCATAAATATCAAGGTGATCGGCATCCATTGAGGTAATGACAGCAATATCAGGATGCAACGTTAAGAATGAACGATCAAACTCGTCCGCCTCGACCACTACGATGTTGTTATTGCCATATAGCACGTTGCTGTTATAGTTAGACGCTATTCCCCCCAAAAATGCGGAGCAGTCCTTGCCTGAATCTTTCAGGATGTGAGCGATCATGCAGGAAGTTGTAGTCTTACCATGTGTACCTGCAACTGCAATCGTAAACATGCTCCGGCTAATGATTCCCAGTACCTGTGAACGTTTGAACAACTCAAAGCCATTGTTTTTGAAGAAATTCAATATTTCAGAATCTCTCGGTATGGCAGGTGTATAGATAATAAGTGTGCACTCGTTAGGCGTTTGGAATGCGTATGGTACCCAATCTGCCCTATCCTCAAATATTACCTGTATACCTTCATTGTGCAGTTGGTCGGTTAAATCGGTTGAAGTTTTGTCGTAACCGCAAACAATACAGCCCAAATGGACAAAGTAACGGGCCAATCCGCTCATGCCGATGCCGCCTATGCCTATTAAGTATACCCGCTTTATGTTTTGCAGTTCCATACTGTTTGCTTCAAAAAACCTCCTCCCGCAATCCGCTGGCTAGCGGAAGGTAGGCTGAAATTTAAATTAACCTGTTATTTGTATAACCTCTTTCGCGATGGTTTCGTCAGCATCAGGTAGTGCCAGTTTGCTGATGTTATCGCTTAATTCTTTTTGTTTCTTCTCATCGTTTAAAAGCCCAAGAGCTACATCCATCAATTGAGCTTGCGCATCTTTATCAGCCACAAAAATTGCGGCATCCTTCTCCACCAATGACATGGCATTGGTGGTCTGATGATCTTCAGCCACATTAGGCGAAGGCACCAGGATGGCAGGTTTACCAACCACACAAAGCTCAGATATGGTACCGCCTGCTCTGGATATAATGATATCGGCAGCGGCGTAAGCTAAATCCATACGATCTACAAACTCCATTATGCGGATATTCGGATGAACTTTGCCTCTGAACGATTCCACAATATCCGGGTAGTAATATTTACCCGTTTGCCAGATCAATTGCACATCTGCAGCAATGATCTTATCTATATTGGCCAGCACACTTTTATTTAATGTGCGTGCGCCAAGACTACCTCCTGTTATAAAAATGGTTTTCTTATCACCTGATAATTTGGCCCATTCCAATCCTTGCTCACGTTTGCCTGCAATGTCCACCGACTCGCGTCGGATAGGATTTCCCGTAATAACGATCTTTTCCTCAGGGAAAAACTTACCCATCCCATCGTAAGCGACACATATCTTCTTAGCCTTTTTACCTAACCGCTTATTAGTGACCCCTGCATAAGAATTTTGCTCTTGTATCAGGTAAGGCACTTTTTTCAAAGACGCCGCATACAGCAAAGGCCCCGATGCATATCCGCCAACACCCACAGCAGCGTGAGGCCTGAAATCACGAATAATACGCAAGGATTTCAAAATGCTACCAATCAGTTTAAATGGCAGCATCAGGTTCTTCATGATCGATTTGCGCTGAATACCCTGTATATCTAATCCTACAATTTCATAACCCGCGGCAGGCACCCGCTCCATCTCCATACGCCCTTTGGCACCCACAAAAAGTATTTTCACTTCGGGATCAAGCTTTCTCAAAGCATTGGCAATAGCAATCGCCGGGAAGATGTGTCCCCCGGTGCCGCCTCCGCTAATGATGATCCGCTTATGCCTGTGTTTTTTCATCCTTCTATTTTTTTAGTCCATGGTCAATGGACCATAGACCATGGACTTTTATGCTATCGCTACTTCTTTTATCTCTCCTACAATTACCTTCTTCGGTTCATCAATATCACGACTTACTGATAGTATGATACCGAACGCCACACTCGTAAACAATATCGATGTTCCCCCCATACTGATCAGTGGCAAAGGCACACCTGTTACCGGGCCTAATCCTACTGCAACAGCCATATTGGCGAATGCTTGTATGGTCAAGCTAAAGCTTAGGCCCGCTGCCAATAATGCCCCAAAGGCTTTAGGTGCTTTCGTTACTATTTTGATGCATCGGTATAACAGGAACAGGTAAATACCAATAATAGCTAAGCCACCCAGCAAACCACATTCTTCTATAATTACCGCATATATCTCATCCGAAAATGCTTCTGGCAGGTAATTCTTTTCCTGGCTATGGCCTAATCCTTTACCAAAAAGACCACCTGTAGCAATCGCTATTTTTGCATGGTCTGACTGGAACGATTTATCAGCATTTGCTTTATCTGGGTGCATGAACGTATGCATGCGCGAAATATAAGTATGCCTACGTGGCCCTAAAAAGATTACGCCCGCTAACAAAACTGCACCTGCCAAACAAGTAATTCCGATCTGTTTAATACTGATACGACCGATGATCAACAACAAAATGCTTACTCCAAAAAGCATCAACGCAGTTGAAAGGTTTGCTAACGCGATCAGTATAAATACCACGCAAACCGCACCCATTATCGGGATGAACGATTGCTTTACATCCTTTATATTTTCCTGCTTGCGCGATAAAGTTCGCGCCAGGTAAGTGATCAATGCCAGTTTAGCCAAGTCGGATGTCTGGAAGCTTAAACCTGTTCCCGGTATTGAAATCCAACGACTTGCATTGTTGATATGCGCACCAAAAACCAAAGTATATAGCAATAATGGAATAGTAACGATCATCAGCAGTTTGGATATACCTGCATAGTATCTGTAATCCAATTTATGCGAGATGTACATCAGCGCAATACCACCCACCACCATCATCAGGTGCTTGAATAAGATCGACTCGACACCCACACCTTTTTTATAAGCCAGTGTACCCGTAGAACTATAAACAGCCAGCAATGAAATAGCCGAAAGCAATATGACGATCAACCATATCCATCTGTCCCCTTTTGTATTGCTTAGTATCTTGTTCACGATTACACTGATTTTATTTTGATTACACCGATTGGTTTGTCATTGGTCATTAGTCATTGGTCATTGGTGCTAACTTTACAACCTTTCAACTTTCCAACCTTACAACTCTTTGACTGCTTGTTTAAACTGCCTTCCTCTATCTTCGTAATTCTTGAACAGGTCAAAACTTGCACAAGCTGGCGACAACAACACCGTATCTCCCTTTTTGGCTAAATGATAAGCTACCTGGGCAGCTTCCTGGGCTGAGAATGTGTTCACAATGATCGGGACAATGTCATCAAATGCTTCATGGATCCGGCGGTTATCTTTGCCTAAACACACAATGGCTTTAACCTTTTGCTTTACCAGGTCTTTCAGCATATTGTAGTCGTTGCCCTTGTCCACACCACCAAGGATCAGCACCACATCCGTAGTCATACTTTCCAGAGCATACCAGGTTGAGTTGACGTTAGTTGCCTTTGAATCGTTAATAAAACTGATGCCCGATATTTTGGCAACAAATTCCAACCGGTGCTCAATGTTCCTGAAACTGCCCATACTCTCCCGTATGGTTTCGTTTCGCAGTTCGAGTACTTTTGCTACAATACCCGAAGCCATTGAGTTGTAGATGTTGTGTTTGCCTTGCAGGGCCAGTTCTGTGATCGACATCGTGAAATGTTCTTTAAGTGTGTTTATAATGATATTGTCCTCTTCGAGATATGCTCCCGGTGTAGTTTTTTTTTTAATGCTGAATGGTAGTTGCTGCGCCCCGAATTTCCTCGTCTCCATTCCTGTTACTGTTTCCGGATCATCAGCGCAATAGATGAAATAATCATTGGCCGTCTGATTCTGCGTAATGCGGAACTTTGAGGCCACGTAGTTTTCCATCTTATATTCGTATCTGTCCAGGTGATCGGGTGTGATATTCAGCAACACGCCGATATCCACCTTGAACTCGTACATATCATCAAGCATAAAGCTGCTCAGTTCAAGTACATAGATGTCGAACTTCTCAGTAGCCACCTGGTAGGCAAAGCTTTTACCGATGTTGCCTGCCAATCCTACATTCAAGCCTGCATTTTTCAGGATATGATAGGTTAAGCTCGTAGTAGTAGTTTTACCATTCGATCCGGTTATGCCTACGATCTTTGCATCGGTATATCTTCCGGCAAATTCTATCTCTGATATTACCGGAATATTCTTTTCTCTCAGCTTCTTTACTATCGGCGCTTTCTCTGGTATGCCCGGACTTTTTACCACTTCAACAGCCTTTAGTATCTCTTCTTCAGTGTGTTGATTCTCTTCGAAGCGGATTTTCCAATCCTGCAGTTGCTTTTTATATTGATCGGCAATCGGCCCGAAATCAGAAACAAAAACCTCATAGCCCCGCTGTTGAGCAAGGTATGCAGCCCCCGCACCGCTTTCGCCTGCGCCGAGTACTACCAGCCTCTCCTCAGCCCTCTCCTTTGGAGAGGGGGATTTATTAGATGCTATGTTTTTATTTTCTTCCATTTATTTCAATTCCGACTTCGGACTTCCGAAATCCGACTTCCTTTTATCTTAATTTCAAGGTGATCACCGTCAGGATCGCCAGCATGATACAGATGATCCAGAAACGCGTTACGATCTTGGCTTCGTGAAAACCCTTTTTCTGATAATGATGGTGCAGCGGGGCCATTAAAAATATCCGCCTGCCTTCGCCATACTTTTTCTTGGTGTATTTGAACCACGACACCTGCATCACTACCGATAAATTCTCGATCACAAAAATTCCGCACAGTAACGGCAACATCAATTCCTTGCGGATCATGATGGCGAATACCGCGATGATACCACCTATTGCCAAACTGCCTGTATCGCCCATGAACACCTGCGCCGGGTATGAATTGTACCATAGGAAGCCCACACAAGCCCCCACAAACGCACCGGCAAAAATTACCAGCTCACCTGAGTCGGGGATGTACATGATGTTCAGGTAATCTGCTATCACCGTGTTACCCGATACATAGGCCAGTATGGCCAGCGTGATCCCGATAATGGCTGAAGTGCCCGTCGCCAAACCGTCGATACCATCCGTTATGTTTGCTCCGTTTGAGATTGCGGTTATAATGACGATCACGAAAAACATAAACACCACCAGGTCGTATTTCTCATAACCTTTGCCTAAAAACTTGAGCACTTTGGCATAGTCAAATTCATTGTTTTTATAGAAAGGCATGGTTGTTTTGGTTGAATGGATATCCTGCGTGTAAACAGGTTTATTCCCCTTCATGTGAAATTCTACCGGGCGATCATATTTGATCGGCGGCTTTACTTCTTGGCGGATCACGATGTCAGGGTTGCTGTACATGGTAAACCCGATGATCAGCGCCAAACCTACCTGACCGGTAATTTTGAATCTCCCCGCTAAACCTTCTTTATTCTTTTTAAATACCTTGATGTAGTCATCCATGAAACCGATAGCACCCAGCCAGAGCGTGGTTCCCAGCATCATTAACACGTATACATTTTCCAGCTTCGCAAAAAGTATAGTCGGTATCACAATGCCTAAAATGATGATGATACCACCCATTGTAGGCGTACCGGCTTTTTGCATCTGTCCTTCCAGTCCCAGGTTTCTTACGGTTTCACCCACTTGCTTATAGCGCAGGTAATCAATTAGCCTGCGACCATAAACCGTAGTGACTATCAGCGAAGTGATAACCGCCATAGCCATCCTGAACGTGATGTATTGAAACACCCCAGCACCAGGTATACTATAGTTTTTCTCAAGAAAGCTAAATAGGTAATACAGCATAGCTTTAGTTATGTGCAGACGTTTTAAATGTGCAGATGTGCGAATGTGCAGATGTGCAGATTTTTGCCTGACTTGTCATTATTCTATTTTATTTTTCAATTATTTTAATTTAAAACCGTTGTTGTCTTTTCATTAGCACATCTGCATATCTCCACATTCGCACATCCAACAATTCATCTGCACATCCGCATATTCGCACATCTGCACATCGCCTACATCTGTTTAAAAATCTCTGTTAATTCTTCCTTGTCGTCAAAGTGGGTTCTTACTCCTTTTATCTCCTGGTATTTCTCATGACCCTTTCCCGCTACCACAACGATATCTCCTGGTTGAGCCAGGTTACAGGCTACTTTGATTGCTTCCCTTCTGTCCACAATGCTCATGGTGTGCCTTTTAAAGGCCGGGTCAACACCTTCTTCCATATCCTTTATGATCTGCGCCGGATCTTCCGAGCGAGGATTATCTGAGGTGAATATCACTTTGTCGCTCCACTCGCAGGCCACGCGGGCCATTATCGGACGTTTGGTTTTATCCCTGTCGCCGCCGCAGCCTAATACGGTAATCACTTTTTCATTTCCTTTACGTACATCGTGTACGGTGCTTAATATATTCTGAACTGCATCAGGCGAATGCGCATAATCCACGATGCCAACAACACCATTAGGTGCGATCACATAATCAAATCTTCCGCGTGCTCCTGTTAGTTTGCTCAGGCTGGTTAATACTTTGGCTTTATCCTGCTCCAGCAGCATCGCTGCAGCATAAACCGCCATCAAGTTATAAGCGTTGAATGTGCCTACCAGCTTAAACCACACTTCTTCGTTATCGATATTGAGCAGTAAGCCACTGAATTGGTTTTCCACTATTTTGGCCTTATAATCAGCCATGTTTTTTAAACCGTAGCTCTTTTTATGTGCTGCTGTATTTTGCAACATCACCATTCCATTTTTATCATCCACGTTGGTCAGCGCGAAGGCATTTTTTGGCAGACCATCGAAGAATGTCTTTTTAGCTTTCAGATAGCTATCGAATGTTTTATGATAATCAAGGTGATCGTGTGTCAGGTTAGAGAATATCCCACCCTGGAATTTCAGATCAGCAATACGGTGCTGCACAATAGCGTGCGAGCTTACTTCCATAAAGCAGTAGTCGCAGCCCTTGTTCACCATTTCGTTCAACAGCATATTCAGGTCAACAGGGTCAGGTGTGGTATGTGTAGCAGCCACTACCTCGCCATTGATCTGATTTTCTACTGTTGAAAGCAGTCCGCATTTATAACCCATATCGCGGAACAGTTTATAAAGCAGTGTAGCGATAGTCGTTTTGCCATTTGTTCCGGTTACGCCAACCAGTTTCAGCTTGTGCGATGGATTATCATAAAAGTTGGCCGCAACAGTGCCTAAAGCAATAGAGCTGTCGGCTACCATAAAGAAATCTACCTCGCCGGTAACGTGGGCGGGCAATTCTTCGCATATCACAGCAACAGCGCCTTTTTCAATAGCCTGGTCGATATAATCATGACCGTCAACCTGCGTACCTTTTACTGCTACAAACATGCATCCCGGCACCACCTTGCGCGAATCAAAAACGATTGCGCTGATCTCCATGTCAGCACTACCATGAAGTTCGGTGAATGCAAGTCCCTCTAAAATGTCGCTCAAATACCTCATTGTAGTTCTATTATTATTTTTGATCCTTTGGGTATAACACTTCCGGCCGTAACCGACTGTTTTACTACTGTTCCGCTACCGTGCGCAGAAACCCTATAACCCGCATTACCTAATACATACAAAGCATCACTCAATCCCATACCGGTTACTTCGGGCACTGCTCCTTTTTGATATTTAGTTTCGTCGTAAGGAACACCATTGCTGGTATCCACGCCATTGTTTGTCGAGGCATACATCGGTTTAATATTCAGCTTGCTGTAAACCTCCTGCGTAGCCTTGCGATTGCCTGTTTTCACCTTTGGCATCGGACTGTTGCTTACATATTGCAGCGGTGTAGCCTGGTTCATTTGCAGATCACTTGAATAAACGCGATCAGCAATTTGCCTGAACACCGGACCGGCTACCCAGGCAGCTAAGTGTGAGCCTATGGTTGGATCATGTATTACCACGATCATCGAATATTTTGGCTTATCGGCAGGGAAATAACCGCAGAAACTTGCCTGGTGCTTATTCTTATCGCCATATCCCCCTTTCCCGTTCGCTATCTGCGCAGTACCGGTTTTACCGGCCACGGTATATAATTTATTTTTGATCACCAGTTTGCCTGTCCCTTCCTGCACTACACCTTCTAACATTCCACGTATTCTGCCCAGAGTTCTGTCTGAACATACTTTTTCATTGATCACCCTTGCCTGGAAACGCTCAATTGTGTTTCCGTAGCGGCGTATCTCGCTCACAAAGATTGGCGCAATCATAGTGCCGTTATTAGCCACAGAGTTATAAAAGGCCAGCATCTGTAACGGCGTTAATTTCGACTCATAACCATAGGCCATTTGCGACAGCGACTGTAGCTTATTCCAGTCGCGTGATGACGGATTTTTTATCCTCGGCGTGCCTTCACCCGGAATTTGCAGACCATCTTTTTCATTCAAATGGAAGCTATATAGTTTATCAGTAAACTCCTGTGGATTGTTATGATAATGCTGCCAGATGAGTTTAGCCGCACCCACGTTGGATGACTCCTCAAAAGCTCTTTTTGCACTGATTATCGTCCCCGGATCTTCGGCATCTCTTATCTTCAATACCACTTTGCCATTGCGCGGATTATATAATTCATATTCACCGTGCTGTGCATCAACCAAAGTATTCGTGTCGATTTTACCCTGATCAATAGCAGCCATGTAGGAAGCCAATTTGAAGGTAGAACCGGGCTCGGCTGATTCGCTGATCGCATAGTTCATGCGCTCCTCATAATCACCGCTTTTGGTGCGGGTATAGTTAGCGATGGCCTTTACCTCTCCGGTTGCAACTTCCATCAACACCACACAACCATGATCGGCACCGGTTTTTTCCAGTTGCTTTTTCAAAGCAGCCTGCGCCACATCCTGGAAGTTTACATCGATAGTTGAGATGATATCAGCACCCTCTACCGGGTCGACTTCATTACCATCATTATTTACCGGCATCCAAACATTGCCAGCCATGCGCTGCATCAGGCGTTTGCCATTCTCGCCGTTGATATAATCAGCATAAGCCCCCTCCAAACCAACTGCAACCGGTTTGCCGGCTGCATTTTTAGCATTGTCGTTTTTATAACCAATGGTACGTGAAGCCAGTGAGCGGAACGGCAGGATGCGTTTGTTTTGCTGTATCACGATCAGTCCGCCTTTATACTTGCCCATATTAAAAATCGGGAACTTGCGGATCTCCTTCAATTCCTGGAAACCAACTTTCCGTCTAATCAACAGGTAACGCTCTCCGTCTTTGCGTGCGTCGCGCAACATGCGGGCATATTCACTTCTTGATTTATCGCCAAAGAATTTGGACATGCACAACGCCAGTGAGTCCACTTTTTCCTGGAATACATTATCATCAGCAATTCCACCGGCCAGCATATCCATGTGCAGTTCGTATTCAGGGACCGAAGTAGCAAGCAGACTGCCATCCGATGCGAAAATATTCCCGCGCTCAGCTTCTATATTGATGTATTGCGCCGACATGTTTTTTGCCATCGCCTTCCACTTAGGCCCCTGGAGATATTGAACCCGGACAAGCTGAAAAACAACAGCCCCTGCAAATAGCAAAATAAGCCCGAATGCGAGGTACACCCTTAAAAGTATATTTGTCCTAATTCCCATCCTTGCCCTCCTTTTCCTTTAACCGCTGCGGCGGCTCAATCGATTCTTTAATTCCCAATGTATCAACACGCTTGGCTACTTCGCTCAGCGTGCTTTTGAAAGCCAGGTCTGCTTTGGTAGTTTTATAATCCCAGGTAAGCTCTTTTACTTCTTTGGTCATCTTATCGATGTCGCGCATGTTCCTTTCAGCAAGGTGCATGTTACCAAGGTAGATCATCCCCAAAAGCACAAGAAACAATATGAACGGCAAAGCGCTGGTAGCTTTCTCCGCGTTCACATTTTTCTTAAAAAGCTGCCATAGCGCACTCTCGGAAATTTCCTTTTCAGGTTGTTTTTCCTCAACAATCAGCTCTTTTTCAGCTTCCTCTTCCTGAATTTCTGTACGTAAACGATTGGTCATTTTTTTACAGCTATTCTTAGTTTAGCGCTCCGTGCCCTGTTATTTTGTTTTATTTCTTCTTCTGATGCCGTAATCGCACCGCGACTTACTGCATCAAAAGGTTTTTGATCATTCCCATAAAAATCTTTCTCTACCTCACCGCTGAACTTTCCTTTGGCGATGAAGTTTTTTACCAGCCTGTCTTCCAGTGAGTGATAGGACATTACCACCAACCTGCCACCCGAAACCAGCACTTCTGCCGATTGGATCAGAAAGTCCTTTAAAGCTTCCAATTCCTGGTTCACCTCAATGCGCAACGCCTGGAATACTTGTGCCAGGTATTTATTTTCTTTCCCTTTCGGGATCAGATTATTAATGGCATTTTTCAGATCGGCAACTGTATTGAGCGGACCATTCAGCCTTGCAGTTACGATAGTTTTCGCAAGCGATTTGGCATTTTTGATCTCACCATAAATTCCGAATATCCTATGCAAATCAGCCTCACTGTAAGTATTTACAACCTCTTTTGCTGTCAGGGTCGATGCCTGGTTCATGCGCATATCCAACTCCGCATCAAAGCGAATGGAGAACCCGCGCTCAGCCTGGTCGAACTGGTATGATGAAACACCCAGATCAGCAAGGATACCATCCACCGGGATTGCATTATGCAGACGGGTGAAATTTTTCAGGTACCGGAAATTCTGATCGATAAATTCAAAGCGGTCATCAGCAATGATGTTTTGCTGCGCATCCGCATCCTGGTCAAAAGCCAAAAGGCGACCATCTTCTCCCAGATGCTTCATGATCTCACGGGAATGGCCACCTCCACCAAAAGTCACATCCACATAAGTACCATCAGGGCGGATATTCAGCGCCTCGATGCATTCCTGCAACATCACCGGAACATGGTAATTACTCATCCGCTTTCCTCCTTCCGTTGCCCATTACCTCTTCCGCCAGGTTTGAGAAATTCTCAGGCTCATTATCCATCTGCGCATCGTAAGCACTTTGCGCCCACACTTCTATCCGATTCAACTGGCAAGCCAGCACTACGTCAGACTCAATACCTGCATATTCCAATAAAGCTTTTGGCAAAAGCACCCGACCGGCAGCATCCAGCGTCAGTTCTGACGCACCACGGGTGAAATAGCGGATGAATTCGCGTGTTTTTTTCTCGTATGAATTGAGTTTGCTCAGATCCTCCACAATCTTATCCCATTCTCGGCGGGTGTAAATAACCAGGTGTTTCTCAAAGCCACGATTGATCACAAGGCCCTCTTTGTCAGCTTCGGGAAGCTGCTTTTTGAGGCCAACAGGGACCATCATCCTGCCTTTGGCATCCAGTTTACATTCAAATTCGCCTAAAAAATGGGACATGAGTACATTATGGTATTATTCCAAAGTAAAAGTAAATTACTTTTTTCATTTTTTACCACAAATTCCCATTTTTTTCCACCAAAAAGTTTTCAACAACTTCAGGGGCTATTTTTCTACCACCTTATCTCATATAAGATTTCTAAACAGGTTCATACTCTTTAAGTTATCAATAGATGATTTGAACTCGCAAATGAACAGATTCCGGCTCCATTCTACTAATAATTAAGTTTTTATCTTTCCACAATGTGTGATTTTATCTAAAACAAAAGCGCCGTATACCATTGGTATACAGCGCCATGATTGAAGGGGGTAGTAAAGACGTACTAAATATAACGCCGGCTCAAGCTGAGGATCACGATCCCGCGCGAGCCGGCTTATTCATAACCAAATAAGTAAAACCAAATACCGATATCAGGTTGCTGATCATGGAAGCCATACGGTTCATATTCTGCTGCTTACCATCAGGCTGTGAATCAACCTGTTTAACACTATGAGTAGTTGCAACAACGACAGGAACGCCATGAAATATTTGCCCCTCAGGCATAGTACGGCATATCAAAAGACAATTACCGCTTACCACTTTGCAGTCCTGGAGGATAAGATTTGGCTTTCCGGAACCCGAGACAGACCCCAGGTTTGTCTTCAGACCGGCAACATCATCACAAAACATGATTTCATCTATCACGGAAGACATACCGCTATTGCTATGAACAACTAAGAGCTTTTTATCTTCAATTTGTGATGCCATATGTGATGATACTTGGTAATATAAAATTGCAGCGAATGATCTTGTAAATGAAGCATGTATCGGCTAATCAGTTCTTTGTATCGACGAACGGAAGTTTAGGGATTTCTACACTTTAGCCTCACCTAAACGGCCTAGCCCTCATGAATACGATTAAAAATCAATTAAAGCCATGAATAATCCTCTCCAAAGTAGAGGACTTTAACTTCGTTCTTTCATTTGGAACCCTCTCCCCTGGAGAGGGCAGGATGAGGCTACCAAGCAACATAGGAAGTACTAGCTACTCATTTTTACATTAACCTCTGATGACATTGATCTACGAATCAAATATTAGCTTTAAACCACTATAAAATTTCACCCGCAATTAGCTATAATTGTGAATTTAATATGAATATGGTTATCGTAATACAATGCACCGACCAGGTGGGACTGGTGGCTAAAATATCTGGTTTGCTTGCCAATGAGAGCTACAATATTTTGTCGATGCATGAGCATGTAGACAAGACAGAAAATTTGTTCTTCATGCGGTTGGAAGTAAACAAGCAATCGGAAGCACCGGTACTTGAGTATAAACTACGCGAACTATTACCCGAAGGTGCACTGATCAAAGTAAACCCTGACCCGGTGAAAAAAGTGATAGTGATGGTAACCAAAGAGTACCATTGTTTGGCTGATATACTGATCCGAAATTACTTTAAAACGCTGGGTGCAAGCGTGCAATGCGTGATTGGCAATTACACTAACCTGGAAGACATTTGCAATCGGTTTGATGTGCCATTTCATCACGTACCCTATGAAGGTCCGCACCCGGAATCAGAGCAGCGTGTGGTAAAAATCATCGACCAATACGAATATGATTATATCGTTCTGGCCAAGTTCATGCGCATTTTATCACCTGATTTTGTGAGACGTTTCCCGAAGAAGATCATCAATATTCACCACTCCTTTTTACCAGCATTTGTTGGGGCTAATCCTTATAAACAAGCTTATGAACGCGGCGTAAAACTGGTAGGCGCAACGGCACATTTCGTAACCGACGAGTTGGACGAAGGGCCGATCATCGCCCAGCAGATCATATCAGCAGATCATTCTTTAACTGCTGCCGATATGATGAAAGCAGGCAAAGAAATAGAAACCGCAGTATTAGCAAAAGCCTTAAAAGTAGTATTTGACGACCGCGTGTTTATTTACAAAAACAAGACGGTTGTATTGGAATAAGGCAGTGTTCATGAGTGTTCACGAGCGTTCATGTGTTCATGAACGAACGCCTTAATTAAATTTAACCGTATCCGGGCCTGATAATCTTGCCACATGGCAATTGCAACCACCGGATATTTTAAGGTTAACTTCTTTAGTTTGATTAGTTGCAGGATCAGTAGCCGACACCTTAATGATATCCCCATCGGTTGAATAATCCATTTTATTATTGTCAGTCGCCACAATATAATACCCGTACACGAGGAGTCCAACATTATAGCCGGGTTGTAATTGCTTATTAGAACTCACATTGAACACCGAAAAATTGGTAACTGCGATTGGCTTACCTGTATTATCAGCATAATGAATACCGACGGAGGCAAAAAGATCGGTACAAACTTGCGGTCCGCAGGGTGTTTTCTTTTGTGTTTTGTTACATGATGCAAGCGATACTACTGCGACGAAAAGAAGAATAAGCTTCTTATACATGGGATTGTGTTTATTGTATATTACGGCGACAACGAGCTGCATGCTACAATATTCCCAAAATATATCATCTTAAGGGTTCTCATAATTAATAATAATCACCAGATCGTCCTTGCCGGTTTGCTTTAACCCGTGTGAGCTGCCAGGCCGGGTAAGAATAGCGTCACCTGCCTTTACCGGGAAATTTTTGCCATTCATCTGCATTTCGCCGGCGCCGCTGATGATGTAATAAATTTCATCCTCGTTTTGCAGATGATATCCGATTGCAGAGCCTGGATGCAGTACCCGCTTGCGAAATACCATTTTTAAACCATCAGCTTTAGAAAAAAAGCTGTACCCTACTGTACTGCCTCCCCCGTTGTGCGTACCTGGCTCAACTTTAGCGATATCATTTTCGTGCTCGAGGATGTAGGGTTGGGTGGTTTGGGAGAAGGCGATTGATGTTGATAAGGACAATAGCAACCCAAGTAATATTTTCATAGAGCGTGATTTGATAACAAAAATAGTGGAAGTAATCAGTTAACCAGTGATTAGTTAATCAGAAATATATCACCAAAATCACATTGGTCAACGGTCTGTATCCGCACACCCGATGTATCAAAAGCGAACAAAATTGATATACAAAATTAATATAAACACCTATATAACAAACAGATACAAATTTGGCATCTTAATAGATCAGCAACACCTGTGTGGTTGTCAACACACATCGCTGTTATGATCAAAAGCTACCTCAAAACCGCTATCCGCTTTTTGCTTAAGAATAAGACCTTCAGTTTCATCAACATTGTCGGCCTTGCTATTGGTACGATGTGCTGCCTGTATATACTGTTATTTGTGCAGGACCAGTACAGTTATGATAAGCACCATAAGGACGCAAAAGATATTTATCGCGTTACCACTTCGGTGGGGCTTACAGGTGACGCGCGTACCATGGCCACCGCTTCTCCGCCAATTGCGCCTGCTATAAAGCACGATTTTCCTGAGGTAGAGCAGTATGCCCGCCTGTTTTCATCCGAACTGATCGGGAACAATAACAGCATGCTGAAATATAAGGATAAGACATTTTATGAATCCGGTTTGGCATTTGTTGATTCCACTTTTTTTGATGTGCTGAGCTATCATTTCACTTATGGCAAAAACACGCATGATCTGTTAGCTGAGCCGTACTCTATTGTAATATCAAAATCGACATCGGTAAAACTGTTCGGCAATGATGACCCTATAGGTAAAGTAATCACCATTGATAACGCCTATGGCAAGCACGATTTTAAAGTGAATGGCGTGGTGGATGAAGGCTTCGGCAAATCTTATATTAAGGCCAACATTTATGTAACGCTGCGCAGCGGGGGCTTTGGTCAATACCTATACAATAATCACCAATGGGCCGGGAATAATATTGCATGCTCCTTTATCAAACTTCGTCCAGGGGCTGATCCTAAAGCGTTGGAAAGCAAATTGCCCATCCTACTAAATAAATATGGCGCGCAGGATCTTAAAGCGCTAGGCATGACTAAAATTCTCCACTTGCAGCCCATCGCTTCAATGCATACCACGACCGGGTTTGACTTTGAGGTAGGCAATACTATTAGCCCTACCCTATTATATATATTGGCCGGTATTGCTATCATGATCCAGTTGATCGCATGTATCAATTTCATGAACCTGTCTACCGCACGTGCATCAAAACGGGCTAAAGAAGTTGGCGTACGCAAAGTGGTTGGCGCTGAACGTGGCGACCTGGTAAAACAGTTCCTGGGCGAGTCGTTTTTGCTAACATTGATCGGCGTAGCGTTATCCATACCACTATTATCCATGGCTTTGCCTTATCTGAACCAGGTTACGCAAACCAATATTCAATTGACATTCCTTAGTCATTTTAGTATTTGGATCCTTTTGGGCATGATTATACTCGTGACTGGCGCTGTTGCTGGTAGTTATCCGGCATTTTACTTGTCGGCATTTGAAGCCATTAAGGTGATGAAGGGCAATTTCACCAATCAGATATCGGTATCGGGCATACGCCGTGCGCTGGTGGTATTTCAATTCTTTTTATCCATTGTGCTCATCACATCAATCATCGTTATCTACAGTCAGCTTAACTATATAAAGACCAAAGATCTCGGCTTCGACAAAAATCAGAAGTTGATATTCAGCTTTTATACAGGTGATGCACGGAATAAGATGTCAGCGTTGGCAACAGACCTTCAGCAACTATCCGAAGTAAAGAATGTGAGCCTGAGCGATAATTACCTGAGTCATAACAACGCAAGTGACTTTCCGGTAATCCTTGAAGGTGGCAATCCGGCCTTATCTGTTGATGCGATAAATATGGCCGCTGACGATAAGTTTGTAAAGACCAACGGCATTAAGATCATAGCCGGGCGGGATTTCGGTGTAAGGGATACCTCTAAGACACTAATCAATGAGACTTTATGCAAGCGTCTCGGGCTAAAAGTTGAACAGGCACCGGGTTTAAAGTTATACAGCAAATACTTTGATGGTTCAATTCATTACTTTGAGATTGTTGGTGTGATGAAGGATTTTAATTATGATTCCTTGCATGGCGCAGTTGGTCCGTACATGATATTCCATAATAATAATCCGGGCAACTATTTCTCGTTCATGACGGTTTCTGTAACAAGCCCCGATTATAAATCACTTTTAAGCAAAATGGAAACTGTCTGGAAAAAGAACCTGCCGGGCATACCTTTCTCCTACGCTTTCCTTGACCAGGAAGTACAGAAACAATACCTGGCAGAGATCAGTCTTTCCAATATCATTAACTCATTCACAATAATGGCCATTTTAATCTCGTGCCTCGGGTTGTTTGGCCTGGCAGCCTTCAGCGCCGAGCAGCGTCAAAAAGAGATCGGTATCCGCAAGGTACTGGGCGCAAGCGTTGCAGGCGTTGTCGGTTTGCTTTCACGAGAGTTTGTTTGGCTGGTGGGTATAGCCTTTGTGCTGGCCACACCGCTGTCATGGTGGGCCATGCATAAATGGTTACAGGGCTTTGCTTATAAAGTTCCGGTTAGCTGGTGGATGTTTGCTGTTGCCGGTATATTGTCCATCGTAATTGCTTTACTGACGGTAAGCTTCCAGGCGATAAAAGCGGCTTTGGCTAATCCGGTGAAGAGTTTGCGGAGTGAGTGATCAGTTAACCAGTGATTAGTTAGTCAGGTAATTTCAACAACAGCGATGGGTTTAAACCCATCGCTGTTAATTTAAAACTACTTCAGATTGAATATCTTTTCAGCTACACACTTACATTTCTCATATCCGCCATCGATCTCCATTCTATTAGTTTGAATTTCAAATAGCTTTTCTGCTATAGTTTCGATGCTTTCCCCATTGATTTTCAAACCAAAGATTGTCGGAACATAACCTCTGTATTCATCCTTGGGCCAGTCATCAAACGCATTTAAATTAATTGGATCCCAATCATTCCAAAGTATCTCATCAATATCCTTGTAAACCTTAATCTGTTCAGGAGATAATTTCATAGATCAATTCATCACCCTTACCTTCAAATAACTCGGATGTTCTTTAGAGGTATAGACCTTATGTGTTTCCTTTTTAAAGTCAGTATCCTTCGCTTTCATGATATCCTGAAACTGCTGCGTATTACGATCGATTAGCGGGAACCAGGTGCTTTGTATCTGCACCATGATGCGGTGACCTTTTTTGAAGGTGTGCAGCACATCCTGTAACTCAAAGTTTACAGGGGTTACTTTGCCAGGAATAAAAGCTTCCGGCTTGTCAAAGCCATTACGGAATTTGCCGCGCATTGCTTCGCTGCGAACCATTTGTTCGTAGTTTGACATGTAGGTGCCTTTGGCCGTAAACTGATTGTTTTTTGCCGAATCAGGGTATATGTCTACAACTTTCACCACCCAATCGGCATCCGTTCCTGTGATGGCAACTTTCAGGTCAGCCCATATATTTCCGGCAAGGGTTACATCATGATCCAATACATCGGTCTGGTAAGTAAGCACATCGGGCCTGCGGGAGGCAAAGCGCTGATCGCCAGTCATGTATTCACGCTGCATATCCATGGTGATGCCATTATAGAATGGTACAGGTTTGCTCGGGTCGGATGTAAACTCATCAAAGCTATCCGCTGAGGTTGGTGCGTCGAATGACAATTTTCCACCTGGCAACAGGTACAGGTTCTTTTCTTCGGCTTCCTTCGGTGGCCACACTTTGTATTTCTTCCATTCGTTTACACCGGTCTCGAAAGCAGATATTTTGGGAATATCCATCTCCGTGCCCTTCAGGTAATGGCTGAAGAAGGCAAACTCGATCTTCTCGCGATAAAACGGTCCGGTCGGTCCTCCAAAATAAACATCACCTAAATGATCACCATCCCCACGCGACCAGCCGCCGTGTACCCATGGGCCCATTGTAAAGTAAACCGGCGTGTTGGGGTTCTCTTTTACCAAAGTTTTATAGGTATTAATGGCACCATACAAGTCTTCCGCATCATACCAGCCACCGGTAACAAGTGTCGGGGTTTTGATGTCGTGCAAATGATATAACACATTGCGGTCTTTCCAGTGCTGATCGTAATTTGGGTGATCCAGCATTTCGTTCCACAAGCGGATGGTATCTTTATAATATTTATCGTTGGTATTTTTTACCGAGCCCATTTTCAGGTAAAATTCATAGCCGTCCTCGGTGCCATAAACAAACCTGCTGCCACGACGCTGGGTTGGTTTATCATCCTGCCTGTTGGTAAAGCCCGGATAAAAGCCAAAGTTGGCTACCAGCATAAAAGCTCCGTTATGGAAGGCATCATCACGATACAGATCAGCCATGGGCGCCTGCGGTGAAGCGGCGGCTAATGCAGGGTGACGGCTTAATAATGAAGCGGTAGTAAAAAAGCCCGGATAAGATATTCCCCATACACCAACTTTGCCATTGTTGTTCTTGATGTTTTTGATCAGCCAGTCGATGGTGTCATAGGTATCGGTGCCTTCATCTACATCATTTTTGGTTTTGTGGACTTCCTTTTCAGGCGTCATTTCTTCAAATATGCCTTCGCTCATCCAGCGGCCGCGTACATCCTGGTATACAAAGATGAAGCCATCATGTAAAAACAACGGCGACGGGCCAAGTGCACCTTTATAAGCATCAGCACCATAGGGTGCAACGCTGTAAGGCGTCCTGTCCATCATGATGGGATATTTTTTGGATTGGTCTTTTGGCACATATACTGAGGTGAACAACTTTTTGCCATCACGCATCGGTATCTGGTATTCGTATTTCTGGTAATTGGCCTTCACATAGTCAGCGTCAGAAGTAGTTTGCTGAGCACGTGAGCAACAGGCAAAAAGCAGCAAGCTTAAAGCCAGGAGTAGATGTCTTTTCATTAATTATTGAGAGTTAGAGGCCCAAAGGTAATATAAAAAGAAAAGCCCCGAAATTCGGGGCTGTCACAAAAAAGTTACGACTGGTTTATTAATGACTTATCTTATAAAGATTTAGTCCATCAATAAACTTATAATCTTTTATATTATACGTAAAAAGTTTAAAATCAGCATATTTAGTAGTTGCTGCGATCAGAGCATCAGGGATGTCAAGCTTGTGGCTCAATCTATAATTCTCCATCAAAGTTAAAGCGATTGAGCATATTGCAGGATTAATTAGTAATACATTAAAACGGTCAATGTTTTTATTCAGTAACCGCAACTCCATTTTATTTTCAGCCCCGGCAATCAACTCCATTCTTGTAATTGCTGATATGACAACATTGTCGAGACCTATTACACTATCAATTATCTGAACTGTTGAAGAATGTCTTGGTTTACTATTATCAAAGTAATCAATTAATACATCTGTGTCACATATTATCTTTTCCACATGTTTTTTCTTAAATCAGATGCATCGATATTTTTACCTGTAAAAACTTTATTCAGAGACGAAACATCTAATGTCTTATCTCCAGGTATCAAAATATCTTCTAATGATTGATTCTTCTTATTTCCGGGAGAGGATATCTTAAAATCAAAATATTTAGCCAAGCCCTTTAAAATCTTTAAAGTTTCGGGCTTTTTATATTTTATAATTACTTCTGGCATTGTTTATATTTTATATAAAGTTAAGATATTAAACAAAAAAAGGCAAGCAAAGCTCACCTTCTTCAAATCGAATATTACTTAGTTAATCGTTTATAGCTTTTACGCCCGGCAATTCTTTCCCTTCCATGTATTCCAGCAATGCGCCACCGCCTGTTGATACATAGCTTACTTCGTTGGTGAGGTTGAATTTTGCAACTGCCGCAGCCGAGTCACCACCACCGATCAGCGAGAAAGCGCCATTCTCAGTCGCCTTAACTACTGCATCTGCAACGGCTTTGGTGCCCTGCTCAAATTTTTCCATTTCAAAAACACCCATCGGACCATTCCACAAAATAGTTTTTGAGTTTTCAACTACTTTACTGAAGGCTTTTATAGATGCAGGACCGATATCTAAACCCATCCAACCGTCTTTTATATTATCGTTGCTGGCAGTATCTGTATTAGCATCGTTTGAGAAATTATCAGCGATGATCGAATCAGTCGGCAATAACAGGTTTACGCCTTTTGTCTTTGCTTTCGCAATAAGGCTATTAGCCAGGTCTAATTTATCCTCCTCAACTAATGACTTACCAATATGCCCACCCTGCACTTTCGCAAAAGTATAAGCCATACCACCGCCGATGATCAGATTATCTACCTTATCCATCAGGCGTTCTATCAATTCGATCTTGTCTGATACCTTAGCACCACCCATAATGGCAGTGAATGGCTTTTCAGCGCCATTCAATACTTTTTCGGCATTGGCCAATTCAGCAGCCATCAGGTAACCAAAGCATTTTGCTTCAGGGAAGAACTGCGCTATAATTGAGGTAGACGCATGTGCGCGGTGAGCAGTACCGAAAGCATCGTTTACATATACATCACCCAACGCAGCAAGTTTCTTGGCAAATTCCACATCGCCTTTTTCTTCTTCCTTATAAAAACGAAGGTTCTCCAGCAACAATACCTGTCCTTTCGCTAAATTCTTTGCTTTTTCAACAGCTTCAGGGCCGATGCAGTCATCAGCAAACTCTACCTGCTGACCCAGCAGATCGGATAAATGCGGAACCAAATGCTTTAGTGAATATTTTTCAGTGGGGCCATCTTTTGGCCTTCCCAGGTGCGACATCAGGATTACCTCGCCCCCATCCTTCAAAATCTTTTTGATGGTTGGCAGAGCGGCCGTCATCCGGTTATCGTCTGTAATATTATAGTCCTTATCCAGCGGGACGTTAAAATCAACCCTAACCAGGGCCTTTTTCCCCAAAAAGTTTATTTGATCTACTGTTTTCATCTTGTTTTAGAGGCGTTGTTTACGGAGCGCCAAATTCAGCATTTAATTCTAAATTCTGAACGCAAAAATGAAAAAGGTGTTTGATACTACTGAATTTTTAGATAGAGCACATAATGAGGCCCTATTACAGGTACTTCAAACTCATCGGAGATGGTCTCGAAACCAAGATTTCTATAGAAAGGAACAGCTTTTTTGCGGGCATTGCACCAAACGTAGTTCACCTTTTGTCCGCGCATATATGTGATAGCAAAGTTCATGAGCAGATTACCGAAACCTTTACCCCGGTGGCTTTCTAAGGTAGCCATACCGCGCAACTGGTAGGCTTTACCGGGAAAATCTTTATAATTCTGTGGATGAAATGATGCGATGCAGACTAACTGACCGTTATCATAATAACCCAGATGAAAAGTACCATCGGCATCATCATTTGGAAAACGGCATTGATCAAGTGTCAGTCGGCCTCCGCGCAATACCTCGTTGCGGATGTCCAGCACATCATCAGCCTGAATAAACCTGATCATGCTTTGCTATGCTTATTTTGGCTACCAGATCGGCCAGGCGGCTAGAGTAACCCATTTCATTATCATACCATCCTACCACTTTTACTAATCCGCCAACTATAGAAGTTAGTTTTGCATCAAAAATGCAGCTGTGTGGATTATCTAATATATCAGTAGAGACTATCGGGTCTTCGGTATATTCCAGCACGTTTTTCATCGGCCCTTCGGCGGCTGTTTTAAATGCTTTGTTGATTTCCTCAACAGTAGTTTGCTTTTTCAGACTGCAGGTAAAGTCAGTGAGTGAGCCATTTAATACCGGTACCCGGATACCAGCCCCCCCCAGCTTTCCTTCCAGGTGAGGGAATATGTTCGTGATAGCCTTTGCCGCACCGGTTGTTGTAGGTATTATTGAAGCCGATGCGGCCCTTGCACGGCGTAAGTCCTTGTGAGGGGCATCATGCAGGCTTTGATCGCCTGTCATGGAATGCACAGTGGTGATATAACCGTCCACAATTCCCCAGTTATCTTCCAATATCTTCACCATTGCCGCAACATTATTAGTGGTGCATGATGCATTAGAAATAATCGGCGCAGACAAATCAAAATCAACGTCATTTACGCCAATGACTACGGTAGGAATACTTTTGTCAGGAGACGGCGCAGAAATGATTACCTGCTTGGCTCCCGCCAGCAAATGCTGACTTGCGCCATGTTTAGAAGTGAATTTTCCTGTAGATTCAATCACCAAATCGATATTCAATTCTTTCCACGGAAGATTTGCAGGGTCTTTTTCGGACAGGACTTTTATCTGTTTGCGGTCGATATATAAATTACCCGAATCGCATTTGACAGCTCCGTTGAACGTACGATGGACAGAGTCATATTTGAACAAATGCGCCAGCGTTTCGGTATCAGTCAGGTCGTTAATGGCAACTACCTCAATACCCGGCTTAGCAAGCACACTACGCAGAAATATTCTCCCGATACGTCCAAATCCGTTAATAGCTATCCTCATGACAATTGATATTTATGGCAAACTTACACAAATAAAAAACGCCCTTATTAGGGCGAATGTCATATTGTGATAATACACAGGGAATAAGCAACTATGCGATTGCCTTTTTATCTTTTTTAGAAACGTTCCTTGCCTTGGCTTCTTTTATGATCTTTTGATAAAGGGTTAATACTTCTTTCAAACGATCTTTTATTTTGCCGGATACCGCTATGTTGAGGGCATATTTATGCTCAGGCAGGTATAGCTCAATATTGGTATTAGCAATTTTGTAGTCTACGTCAAACATGCGGCTATAGTAATCTATACCGCATTGCATAATGGCCCGTGCAAGGCGGTCGGCAACACCGGCGTATTCAGGGTTACTCTCACCTAAGTTGTTTCTCAGGTACAGGATATCTTCACGGGTTGTTTTGACCAGTTTTTTTCCGGCATCGGCAGCTTCTGCGGCAGTGTTTTTTTTAGTGACCTTAGCCGTGCCGATTTCCCTGTCAATTTTTTGAATACGGCTTGCGAAAAAGATACTCTTAAACAATTGCCTTGTTTCAGCTGGGAAATCTGCGAACAGATTTAAAAGATCGCCAGTAGAAATGCCTTGCGGCTTATCTACGTATTTCTTTACAGAATCTACAACCTCGGTCAAATAAAACTGAATTGTTTTTTCAGGATTATAAAAATATTGTTCGCCTCCAATTGACTTTCTATAGCCTTCTTTTTGATTTGACGTATAGAACAGTTTTGCCAGTTCGATGCCTTTCTTAAATTCTTCAGCATGAAAGCCGCCATTTTTGGTCGCCAGACCCAAATTAAGCATTGATAGATTTTTAATGCAGCTATAGTTTTCCTGGGTAACTTCAAAATTCACCTCCTGCTCAACAAAGTTGCAGAACCTGAATTTGCTGAACGCGACCTTTTGATTCCCCCAAACTTTAAAACCAAAGCCTTTGCCGAAAAAAGGTTCACTCTTAACCGAGCCTACATAATTATTGTTAATATACAGTTCCACCTGGTCGTTGGTCTTTTTCAGTAGTAAATGATTGAAACCACATTGATTAATAGCAAAAGCCTTCTTCCAGGGGATAATTTCGTTATAGTCGCCTTTGGTCTGTTTCACGAGGCTAAAGTGTCCGTTCCCGGTAATTACGAAACTATAGTAGTTATTCTGCTCTCTGCCGAAAACAATACCATAGCTATATTTATCTATTCCTTCAAACCATTGGGTATCCACTTCAATTGTCCAGTTCTCCTCGTCATTCAAGTCAGCAAATACACATGGAATGGATGAGCCGGTTTGCTTTTCCCTTGCGATGATGTATTCATCGCCATTTTTGGTCAACGAATGAAATTCATCCTGTTCCGGCAGCCAATCAGACGACTGACTGATCAGGTCGTCAATCATTACAGCCTGAACGAGTTTCTTTTTATCTTTTGAAAATGCAGCTTTCTCCCATATTGACCTTGCCTTTTCGACATCACCTTCGCGGATAAACTCCAGCGCAAGTTCGTCGGCCAGATTGCTATTCCAAAACCAAAATGGTGAGTAAAGAGGTTTAGCTACCGGAGAATTGCTGAATGAAGTTGAAGTTTCGTCGGCTAAAAAGTCATTTTTTTCTGTAGGTAATTCTAATTGCAGATCATTATCGAAGGCCCGCATTTCGGCAGACTCCGATTGCACTTTAGCTTGTCTTGAAATTTTATGTCCAACGGGTATTGCCGTTGAATGATCTGAGCGCGTAGAATGACCGCTTAAAATATTAAAGCTATTTAAAAACCTGTTGAAATATTGCGTATAAGCCGTCATACTTCCCTATTACCCTTGTCCGAATTAAGCCCGAAACTCAGTATATGAGTTCCGCAAAAAATTTAGATACATTCCTGTAAATCTGGTCAAAAATCCCGGTCACTTAAATCTTGAAAAGGACGTTACGGATGGATTAAAGATACGGCAGGATAAGGCTGTCCGGCACACTAAAACACGAAAAGTTAATCACATTTTTCAAAGAAAAAATGTGGATATTAAATATTAAAAAAAAAACAAAAAAAGATTATGGATTTTAGACGAATAAGTTACGCAAGGCAAGGTTTTCGCGCTCTTTTGACCGGATAAAAAAGGACACCCCCCAGTTAAACAGCAGGCACACCGCCAGGATCAAACCTAACAATACCTGGTTACCATATGACCTGAAAACCAAAGCTAACATTACACAAAGTAAGTTCAGCGCAACCAATATCAGAGCGGCCTGCAAATGAGTAAAACCCAACCTGAGCATGCGGTGATGAATATGCTTACGATCAGCTTTAAATGGAGAAACGCCGCTATAAATGCGCAGCACAAACACCCTCAGGGTGTCAAAAATAGGACCTATCAAAATGGCCACAGATAATGCCGGTGCAGAGTAAATATCCGGCGATTTTGTTGAAGTAAACTTATTCAGTTCGATAAATTTTATAGCCATCACTGCGGTTATCAAGCCGATCAGTAATGAGCCGGTATCGCCCATAAATATTTTAGCCGGCGTGATATTAAACTTCAGGAACCCAACCAAAGCACCTGCCATAGCCAACGACACTGCAGCCAATTCATATTGGTGCATATAGATAAATAATCCTGCAAAACATCCGTTGGCTACTACACCGGTAGCTCCGGCCAGGCTATCGATACCATCTATCAGATTAAATGCATTTACAATAAGGATAATGGTAAGTACCGTTAAAGCGACACTTGGCCAGTATGGCAGGTTGCCAATACCAAAAACGCCATACATGCTGGTAAGGCGTATATTACCCATTACCACCAGTATTAATGCCGCCAAAAACTGGATAAAGAACTTAGTGCGTGAGTTAACGCCCGAAAGATCGTCCTTTAAGCCCATGGCAAATAACATAATACATGCCGTAAGCAGGTAATTTATTGGCAATGATCTGTCTGTCATGCTGAATAATAAAGAAGTTATTGTAAAGCTGACGAATATTGCTACTCCACCCAGGCGTGGAATGCCGTGATCATGTTGTTTTCTGAAATGCCCAAGATCATCATATAAATGCCTTGCACGTGCTACGTGAAGTATAGAAGGGATGGCAATAACTGTGATGAGTATAGAAAAAACGACTATCGTAATATAATACACTAAGTGATATGAATGTAAATATTCCGTCATTGAGATTAGAAGTTATAGGTCGATCAGCTTCATTTAAAACCGGTGTCCAAGTTAATAAAATTTCCGTTTGTCCTAAAAAAATTGTGCTATTTTACGTAGTGGTTTAAATAATATGGTCACCATCGGCAAAAAAATATTATTATTTCTCATGGCTTCAAGGTCGAATCGCATTGCTTGTACGCGGTTACTCAGACTTTTGTTACTTACGCCACCAACTACCATCTTTATAAGCACTTTATTCAAATAATATGCATCAATATTATTAAAATGAATAAACCTAAGCATCAACTCATAATCACCTGCACTACCATAATCCAATTTGTAAACGCCGAGTTTGTCAAATAAACTTTTTTTGCAGTAAAAGGTAGGATGCGGGGGCATCCACCCCCAGTTGAACATCCCCCTGCTATATTTTCCTGAACGCCATTTACGGATGACCTTCTCGCTTGGGTCAATGTAATCGAGATCGCCGTATAATATCGAGGTATCTTGTTCGGAAAACACCTTCGCTATATGATACAACACGTCATTATCCGCAAAGAAATCATCTGCATTAATTGTGCCAATAACATCGCCAGTAGCCCTTGCAATGCCTTTATTCATTGCATCATAAATACCCTTATCCGGCTCTGATATGAAAACATCGATATTTGCACTGTATTTCTCAATTATCCCGACCGTATTATCTATCGACCCGCCATCAATAATAATGTACTCGATGTTTTTATATTTTTGCCCCAATACGGAATTTATGCAACGTTCTATGGTGTTTTGGGCATTAAACACCACACTTATAATTGAAATTTTAGGACCCTGCATTTCTGGAAAAAAGACGCTTTTATAATTGTCAAATTATGGTACTTTTGGAATTGCTGCGTAATATTAAACAAATAAGCGGTTTAAGTGTATATGCGTTTTTCTACAACCCTAATTATCACGGCCTTTATCTTCATTGTAGCAACCTTCAGCTCCTGTTCTTTAAGGCAGCAACAGTTGTTATTTAAAGAGCGCGGGCCCAATCCCGACAGCCTGAGCGCCGTTTTAAAAAACAGCGGCAATGGCACGAGCGACTACCGCATTCGCTCACAGGATATTCTCCAGATCAGGAACCTGCAAAACATTAAATATATAGTTGAGGAAACGCCAACTTCGCAAAGCAATAGTGCCAATACTACTATTTCACAACAAGGGCAGACCTACCAGGTAGAGGATGATGGCAATGTTGCCTTACCTGTAATAGGCCGTATCCATGTTGCCGGCCTTACCCGGACAGAAGCGATGAAACTTATTGAAGAAACTTATCGTAAGGATGTACTTAAGGACCCTATTATCGATCTGAAGATTGTTAACCTTAAGGTTACACTGCTTGGTGAGATAAGGACGCAAGGGAACTATCCATTGATAAAAGATAAAACGAGTTTAATTGAAATGATTGGAGAAGCAGGCGGACTTACAGAAAAGGCAAATGAAAAAAATATAAAGATCATACGGGGTGATCCTAAAAATCCCCAGATCACCGAAATTGACCTGAGCAAAACCGGCACTTTGGCTGATCCGCGATTAATACTGCAAAACAACGACATTATCTATATCGCCGAAAACAAGCGAGCCGTTAAGAACGACCAGTTGCAGAATTTCAATACTACTGCGCAGCCTTTGTTATTAATTCTGAATACCGCCCTGATTATTTACACGCTTATTCATCGCTAAATGGAAGAGACTGAGAAGATAGCTAGAAAACTACCTCATCAGGAAATTGATTATTTTAAGATCGGCAAAATATTATTAAGCCGTTGGTACTGGATTGCCGGATCGGTTATCGTGTGTATGATCATATCATACACTTATCTATGGTATTCACCAAAAACATACGCAACCTCAGGCACTTTAAAAATCGAAGAAAAGAAATCGGAATTCTCCGACCTGGTAAGTGTGATCAATAACAACGATCGCGGGCCTTCAAAAATACAAAGTGAAATTTTTGTGCTTCAAAGCCGTACATTGATCCTGAATGCTATAAAAGATATTGATTACCGTATTAGTTTTTTCATATCGGGTCGTGCGCGCACTACTGACGTCTATCCGCAAAAGCTGCTGGATATTCAGCTTGTAAAATTTGACAGTCTGAATTTTTATCGGGGACTGATCACGTACCAGCCTATTAATAAGACTTCATTTGAGCTCGAGTATAAAGAGGGGCAACGAGATATTCAAAAGGTCTTTAAATATGATCAGCCTGTGAGCATCGACAATATGGCTTTCAGTATTAAGTATCCGGGAGATATTCCAAAAAATTCAACCTTTATATTTAAAGTGAACATCCCGGAGGATTTTATAGGAAGGGCCAAGGCGGGGCTCCACGCCAATGAGATCATTAAAAACTCCAATATTATCTCGCTCCAGGAAACCGACTCAAACCCTCAGTTTGCTGCCGATGTACTAAATGCCTTGATGCGCGAGTATCTTAATTACGACAGGAATCAAAAAACGCAATCGGCGACACAGATCATCCGCTTCATAGATGACCAGTTGGAATCTCTCTCAAACCAGGTAAAAGGGTCTGAAAAGCAGATAGAAAAATTTAAACAAGGGGCCGGGATACTGGATATTTCTTCTGCATCGGAATCAGAACTGGCTAAAATAAAAGACCTGGAAGCACAGCGTTCATTACTCAAAATACAATTACTGGCTATCGACCAGTTGAAAGAACAGATTACTAAAGAAAAAGACAATATCAATCTCAATCTAAACCTGGAAGGAAATATTGATCCCTTGTTAGGCGGCTTAATTACCAACCTGAATAATTTACTGGTTGAAAAAAATACGCTGCTAAAAACCTATAATGCCAATTCGCAGACTATTAAAGATATCACCCAGCAAATACTGGTAATTAAAAGCGCTGCAATAGATAATATTAATGCAACTATAGCACGGATTAATAAAAGTGTCTCTTACTTAGATGGTCAAATTGCGCAGGTTAATCAGAAACTATCGGCATTGCCTGCAGCAGAACGGGACCTCATCAGCCTGAAACGGGATTTCGAGATTAATGATAAGGTATACTCTTTCTTATCAGAAAAAAGGCTCGATGCGCAAATCAGTCGTTCGGCAATACTACCGGGTGCTACGATAATTGAAGCGGCGCAAGCCAGCTTTTCACCTATTTCTCCGGATACGCATACAGTACACCGCACTGCACTGATTATAGGGCTTGCTATCGGTTTGGGCATGATCATTTTAATCAGGATCCTTAACCCATACATCTACGATAAAGAAACTGTTGAAAGCCTTACCACAATCCCGATAATAGGTATCATACGGAAATTCCCTGAAGCCATCGATGAAAACAATACGCAGATTTTAGCTATCAGCCGGCCAAAATCAATTTTTGCCGAATCTGTACGATCGGTACGTACCAACTTAAGCTTCATAGCCTCCGAAAAGAAGAGTAAGGTAATTTGCATTACTTCAGAAGTAGCCGGCGAAGGAAAATCGTTTATTGCCGTTAACTTATCAAGCACGTTATCGCTGATAGATAAAAAAATTGTACTTGTTGCGGCCGACTTACGCCGTTCGCGCCTGCATAAAACTTTTCATGTTTCGAATGATAAGGGCTTGAGCAACTACCTGGCTAATCAGTGCGAGCTGGAGGATATTGTTATTGAAAATATCCAGCCAAACCTAGATATCATTGTTTCGGGGCCGGTTCCTCCTAACCCGTCTGAGTTGTTGCATAGTTCGCGCATGAAAACTTTGATGAACGATCTGAAGAAGAAATATGATATCATCATGGTGGATACAGCGCCTATCGGCCTTGTTTCTGATGCTATCCCGCTGATCAGGATGAGCGATATCAATATTTTTGTAATCCGTTCGGGCAAATCGAAGTTCTATGCGGCTACGGTTCCTCAGCGGATTGCAAACGAGTATCACCTGGACAATACGGTGATCATATTAAATGCATTTTCAGAGGATCTGCTCCATTCAAGATATTACACAACCAAGTTTACAAGCGAATATCATGGCACCCACTATTATTACTATTCTGATTATAGTGGTTATGAAGGATCAGACTACTATATCGATAAAAAAGAGTATAAGTGGTGGGACATCAGGCGTTGGATAAAATAGTACTCAGGGTTAACACATGGATATAAGGTCGAAAACCGGTATGTATAAATGGTATCCGGTTTATACACACCCAAAAGCCGAAAAAAAAGCGCATCAGGCCCTTTTAGATAAGGGCATTGAGACCTACCTGCCTTTGAGACGACAGCTTAAACAATGGAGCGACAGAAAAAAATGGATTGATGAACCCTTTATCAAATCTTACCTTTTTGTACACATCACTCAGCAGGAACAAACCGAGGTACTGATGACCAAAGGAATAACCCGGTTTATTTATTTTAGCGGGAAGGTGACGTCGATGCCCGACAAACAGATAGAAGACCTGAAGCTATTAATGACAAGTGCGGTTGAATTGGAAATAACTGAAGAAAACCTGTTGCCCGGAGAAAGAATAGTGTTGAAAGCAGGTCCGCTGAAAGGTATGGTGGGCGAAATCATATCCTATCGTTCGCAGAAGCAATTAGCGCTGCGCCTGGAGAGTCTGGGATGCTCGGTAATTATACATGTTGCAGCATCATTGATTGACCGGTTTTAGAAGATTTTTTATAAAAATCTGATATAGTAAAATGGCATTTTTTGATTTAATTTAATGCCATTATTTTCCGATAAAAAGCGATCAAAATTAATTTATAAATAGCTATAAATTAATTAGTTACATATTAACCATGTGACTTACGAGGCGAAGCTATGAACGTACCCCTATTATTAGCATTATGTGCCGCATTGCAGGAATAATTTCAATATCTTCAGAAGCATTTGACAGAAACGAAAAAGTAAAACGAATGTGCCGGGTACTTCAACATGGCGGCCCTGATGACGAAGGTATTTTTGATGATACCGAAACAGGGCTCACTTTTGGGCACAGGAGATTATCAATAATTGATCTTAGCCATAATGGGCATCAGCCTATGGCTGATGCGCAGCAAAGAGTTTGGATAACTTTCAACGGGGAGATCTATAATTATCGTGAGCTAAAGGAACAACTTATCAACTTAGGCGCAAAATTCACTTCGAGTACAGATACCGAGGTGATCATATCTGCCTATATCCATTGGGGTATGGCAGCATTTGCAAAGCTTAGGGGGATATTCGCTTTCGCGCTGTACGATAAAGAGAAAGGCTTAACTTACCTGGTTCGCGATAGCTCGGGCATAAAGCCGTTGTATTATTGCGCAAAAGACGGGCAGCTAAGTTTTGCATCAGAAGTTAAGGCTTTAAAAGCCGCAGGTTTGGCCAACGAAGCAGACCCCGACTGGCAGATCAGGTTCCTGGCTTACGGCCATATTCCGGAGCCTTACACTACTCTAAAAGGCGTATTTAGTTTGCCTAAAGGCGAATTTTTATGCTGGGATCAAAAAAAGGGTTCATATGATATACATTCTTATCATGTAATCTTTAATAAAGCCAATATAGACGATGCGGCAAGTGCAAAAGAAGCAATTAAGGAAACCCTGGCATTTGCTGTACGCCGTCAATTAATAGCCGATGCTCCAATAGGCGTGTTTTTGAGCGGCGGTATCGATTCAAGCTTGATAACTCTATTGGCAGAGCGGGAAAAGAAGACACAGCTTAAAACCATATCCATCTATTTTAACGAGAAGGCATACGATGAGAGTATGTATCAAGACCTGGTATTCAAACAGATTGAAGGCGAAAAATTTAGCCACCTGGTAAAGCAAAGCGATTTCGAAGATTTTTTACCCCGGATCATCGAGGATATGGACTTGCCGACAACGGACGGCATCAATACCTGGTGCATCAGCAAATTTGCACATGATGACGGGTTAAAGGCGGTACTGTCAGGCCTGGGCGCCGATGAGCTATTTGGAGGATACCCTTCATTTAGTCGTATTAAATATATTAAAGCTGCCAGGAAATATCCGGCAGCGCTTTTTAAGCTTGCTAACCATTCTGCTTTTGACGCTTACCGAAAAATTGCTTTCTTAACTTACAATCATCCCATTGCCGATTATCTGTTCTTAAGAGGGCTCTATTCACCAGCCGATATCGCCGAAATATTAGATACCGACATTACCCAGGTGGAGGATGTATTATTTGCAAACAGGAAACTGCCTTATGTTCGCAATTATGATGAAAAGGATGCCGCCTGGTTTGAAATAAATCTTTACATGCAAAACCAATTGCTGCGCGATACTGATGTGATGGGGATGAGTCACGGACTTGAAGTAAGAGTGCCTTTCCTTGACGAAGATTTTGTGCTCATGGCCGAAAGCATTAACCCAACCATCAGGTTTGATAAAAGCAGGCCAAAAAAACTATTGATCTACAGTTTTGCCGATGTTTTGCCTGAAGCGATCTGGAACAGGACCAAAATGGGATTTACCTTCCCGCTGCAGGATTGGATGAAGGATAACAAAGAGATCACTAACGAAAGCCTGTACAAAAAGAACAAATCAAAAGGCATCATAAAATCATTCAAAAACGATTCGGTGCATTGGTCTAAAGCATTTGCCTTGTACCAAATACAAATGCATGCCTAAAAACATTTATTTATTCAGCCTGCAAACTTTTAGCACCACCGGCGGCATCCAGAAAATGGTGCGTACCCTTGCCCATTCCTTATACCATATTTCAAAAAAAGAGAATTGGAACTTCAGGCTTTTTTCGTTGTATGATTCAAGGTATGACTTAATGAGTCAGTATTTGCCATCGGAAAATTATACAGGTTTTAATAACAGCCGGTTAGGCTTGGGTCTGACTTCTATTAAAGAAGCATCGCGAGCCAACATTGTCATATTAAGCCATATCAATTTTTCCCTTATCGGGATTGTGATCAAGTTATTCAACCCTAAATGCAAAGTATGGCTGATAGCACACGGGATAGAGGTATGGCGCCCGTTGAGTTTAATAAAAAGAACTTTTCTTAAAAGAAGCTGCGATAAAATTATTTGCGTAAGCAATTTTACTAAGCAGCAAATGATAACCCGTCATCAGTCAGATCCTGATAAATGTGTAGTATTGAATAATGCTGTCGATCCTTTCATAAAACTGCCCGATACTTTTGATAGACCAGAATACTTACTAAACAGGTATGGACTCAGTCCGTCAAACGAAATAATTTTCACATTGACAAGGTTAGCGTCATCCGAACAATACAAAGGGCACGAACAGGTAATAAAAGCTGTTGCGAGTTTAAAACATGAGTTCCCCAATATAAAATATGTGCTTTCAGGACAATACGATTCGGTTGAAGAGATTAGGATCAGAAGTTTGATAGACAAATATGGTGTAAATAATGAAGTGATATTGACAGGCTTTCTGAACGAAAATGAGCTAACCGATCATTTTTTATTGGCTGACCTTTTTGTTCTGCCCAGCAAAAAAGAAGGGTTTGGAATCGTGTTTGTGGAAGCCCTTGCCTGCGGACTGCCGGTAATTTGTGGCAATGCCGATGGCAGTACGGACGCCATTAAAGGCGGCAAATTGGGCACAACTATAAATGTTGACGATTTAATCGAATTGCAGGACACAATCGTCAGGTACCTCAACACACCTTTGACACTCGGCAAAAGAAAAAATCTACAGAAGGAATGCCTGCATTATTTTGATGAAAAGTATTACAGGAAAAATTTACAAAAAATGCTAACCGATGAGCAGGCCGCCTGAAGAAAACTGGGATATTGAGATAAGTCCCAAACACAGCTTATTTGATTTGCGGGTTAAGGACACCTGGCATTACCGTGACCTGCTATTGTTATTGGTACGCCGCGATTTTGTGGCTTTTTATAAGCAAACCATACTTGGCCCTATCTGGTTTTTTATACAGCCGGCTATAACCATATTAATTTATACGCTTGTATTCAGTAAACTGGCCAATATCTCAACAAATGATATCCCGCCACCTCTTTTTTACCTGGCAGGGACCATTATGTGGAATTATTTTTCAGACTGTCTTATAAAAACCTCCACCGTATTTAAAGACAATGCTGCTGTATTGGGTAAAGTTTACTTCCCAAGGCTAATTATGCCGCTGAGCATTGTGCTATCTAACCTGGTAAGGTTTGCGGTACAGTTTGTTCTTTTCATCGTCCTTATGGTTTTTTACTGGAGCAAAGGGTTTACCATCGCTTCTAATATGGCAGTATTTTTCTTCCCGGTAATTATATTGCTCATTGCTGCACTCGGTTTGGGATTGGGTATGATCATATCTGCTGTGACAACAAAATACCGCGACCTCGCTTTTGTAGTTACCTTTGGCGTACCCCTGCTGATGTATGCAACTACCGTGATTTATCCGCTGTCTGTGGCAGTAGCCAAATATCCCAAATATGCCTGGATTATAAAGTATAACCCCATGACTGCCCTGATAGAAACATTCAGATATGGGTTCTTAGGGAAAGGTACCTTTAGCTGGGGATTGTTGGGCTATAGCGCTGGTATTACTGCCGTTATATTATTGATCGGCATAGTGATATTCAATAAAGTAGAGAGAACATTTGTTGATACTGTATAAGTTCTGAATTGGCAGGCACTTTTTCATTAAATAGTAATCTAACCGTACCGGAGATATTCCGGCAGAAAGAAATACCATCCTTAACAGGCTTGAGGGCGCTTGCTATTATTCTTGTTGTACTTTCTCACATTCCATATGCACCCAATTGTCCGTTTTTCATTCAGTTGTGTTATAAATATCTGATTCTTGGCAGCACAGGTGTGCAGCTTTTTTTTATCATCAGCGGTTTTTTGATCACAGGGTTATTACTGAAGGAACAAGCCGAAAAAGGCTCGGTTAATTTCAGGAACTTTTATCAAAGACGAGCAATCAGAATTTTGCCCGCATATTTCAGTTATTTGGCCATTATTTTGATTCTAAAAAGTGTACAAATAGCAAAGGCCAATAACAACGATGTTCTTGCCGCTGCGTCTTTTCTTTCTAATGTTTTTAATGTAGGTAAGTCATGGTTAGTGGCACATAGCTGGACCGTTTCGGCAGAAATGCAGTTTTATCTGCTTTGGCCCTTAGCTTTTGTATTCCTGCCAAGTAAATATGTTTATTTATTTGCTGTAGTCATCATTTATGATTTATTGTATCTGCAGTTGCGCGGTATTCCTTACCTGTTTGTCTTTAATTACTTTTTTATGCCGGCCTTCCCCATTATTTTCGGCGCAATGCTAAGCGTTGCTTTATATAAAAATTGGTTAACTGGGATACACAATATCTTAATGCATCCGGTTTTTGGATGGACTATTGTCCTGGCCATGATCATGTATTTGCCCAGGGTATACGGGCCGCTGCGTTACGTGAAGGTCAGCTATGACGGGATTCTTCAGGAGCTGTTGTTAACCCTATTTCTGTATTATGCTGTACACAGCAGTGCCACCAGCTTTATATACAGGATACTCAACAACAGAATAGCTGTTTATATTGGTTTAATGTCATACAGTATCTACTTGTGGCAGCAAATATTTTTTGCGCCCCTCTATAATTACAGTGTTTATCCGGTTTGGACTGTATTTCCGTTGAATGTTATTTTAGCGCTTGCCACGGCATCCCTGTCCTATAATTTTATTGAAAAACCATTTTTACGTTTAAAGGCTAAATTGAAATAATCTGTAATGCCTACCGCAATTAAAGTAGACCATCTTTCTAAAGCATATCAACTGGGTGATTTTGGTACCGGCACCATATCGCGCGACCTGGAACGTTTTTGGGCCCGGATACGCGGCAAAGAAGACCCATTCCTGAAAATAGGCGAAGTAAACGACCGGACCACCAAGGGCACCAGTGATATTGTTTGGAGTCTGAACGACCTTAGCTTCGAAGTAGAGCAAGGTGACGCAGTGGGGGTAATAGGCCGTAACGGTGCCGGAAAAAGTACGCTGCTGAAAGTATTAAGCAGGGTAACCTCCCCTACCACCGGCTCAGTAAAAATCAAAGGCCGTATAGCCAGTTTGCTTGAAGTAGGTACCGGCTTTCATCCGGAGCTTACGGGTAAGGAGAATATCTTTTTGAACGGCGCAATATTGGGTATGCGCAAGGCGGAAATTAAACGCAAGTTTGATGAGATTGTAGATTTTGCAGGGGTAGAACGTTATATAGACACTCCGGTAAAACGTTACTCATCAGGCATGTATGTGCGTTTGGCGTTTGCAGTAGCAGCTCACCTGGAATCGGAAATATTGATTGTTGATGAAGTTTTAGCTGTAGGCGACGCTGAGTTTCAGAAAAAATGTCTTGGCAAAATGGGTGATGTGAGCCACAGTGAAGGCAGGACCATTTTGTTTGTGAGTCACAATATGGATTCCGTACGGACACTTTGCCCTAAAGGAATTGTGATGAACAATGGTACCATCCTTTTCAATGGAGAGGTGGAAGACGCCATAAAGACTTATGCTAACGACAACAAGCAGATAGTAAGAACATCTGTTGAAAATGTGCAGTTGAACGGCAATGCAATGATCAAATCGTTCAGCATTGATAACCTGCCGGCAATAACGCATAAAGACCTGGATTATACCCTGTCTATAAAAAGTACCGATGTCAGCAACACATCATCATTGCTTATTCTCATTTATGATGAATATGGGCAGCGTGCAGCTATTGCCGACTTAAGGTGTTCTGATCTTTTCAGGATATCGGGCGAGAATGACACCTATGAGATAAAAGGCACACTGAAAAACATACCATTTTTACCGGGTGTCTACCAGTTTGGTATCTATATCCAGTCGAACGCTGTTTCAGGGAATTTTTTCAATCTGCTTCACTTCGAAGTGAGGGAAAAAGAGTATTTGGAAGACATTATGCCGTATGGTATGGCACATCGCGGCAAGATTAATATTGAGCATTCTTTTACTGTTAAATGATTTCATCAAAGACCTTTTCGATAAAGTCCCGCTAAGGTTATAAAATCAAGGTTATGAGTGTTGAACAATTTTCAAAAACCCGTAAAAAAATTTGAAAAGGATCCCTTCATTAGACGGGTTCAGGGCAATATCCATCATTCTGATCATCGTCACCCATAGCCGGTTTTCAATCGGGTTCCCCGGTGTATTAAATGATACGGTAAGACATGGTGCATTTGGAGTTACTGTATTTTTTGTAATAAGTGGTTTTTTAATAACCACCCTGTTGCTAAATGAATACTCAAAATATAATGATATAAGTATTAAAAGCTTTTACATTCGACGGGCATTCAGAATTTTACCCGTCTTTATATTGTATACACTATTTGTTATAATATGGCAACAATTCAAAGATATTACTATCAGGAGCAATGATATCTATCACGCTCTGACGTTTACATTTAATTTTGCACCGATAAAACATGCTTGGGTCTTGGGACATTTTTGGACACTCTCAGTAGAAGAGCAGTTCTACATAATATGGCCAACTATATTTTTGATCTTCAGAAAACACCTTAAACTGGCACTTTGCACTTCCATACTTTATTCGTGTGTGGTTCGGGTAGTAGCATATAAATTCCCAGCTTTTTCTGATGTATCACTTGCACCGTTTTTTTCTTATTCAGATTCAATTGCTGTTGGTGCATTAGGAAGTATCATGCTATTTGAAAATCCGGCTATATTGGAGCTTAAAATTTGGAAATCATACTTATTGCAGATTACTGCGTTGGTTATCATCGGATTATTCGTTTATTGCTCTGATTATGGCAAAGGAGCAAAAATTGCTCTCCCATTTGGGAATCTACTGATTTCGATATCAATACTTTTTATAATTTTTGCTTATATAAAACCTTCAAAGACATTGGTTTTCAGGATTTTGAATAGCAAAGCGATGATACATATTGGTTTACTATCCTATAGTATTTATGTATGGCAGCAGTTCTTTTTTATTAATACTATTAATATGATTTGGTTTGTATTTCCATATAACATAATAATGATCTATATTATATCTCTGGCTTCTTATTACTTGTTTGAAAAGCCTTGTTTAAAATTGAAACAGTTATTTTCAAAAGAGGCCGCACTAGTTACAGTTGAAAGCAAGTTGTAGGTAAATACAAATACACCATATTGTCTAAATAATAAGCCTAGTCTAAATTGCACCCGATCAGTTTATCCTACATCGTCGCAACCCGCAACCGCTTAGATTTTCTCAAGATCACTTTAGGCAGATTGTTGTTCAACTTGCAACCTGACGAGGAGATTGTTGTGATTGATGGCGCCAGTACCGATGGTTCTAAAGAATATCTGCAGGAGCTTTACGAACAGGGGGAAATACATCAATATATTTCAGAGCCCGACCGTAACCAAGCCCACGCATGGAACAAAGCCATGCTGATGGCCCGTGGGACACTGATAAAAAAGATAATAGACGATGATGTTTTTTGCTATAACGCCATCCGCAAATGCAAAGAATACATGCTGCAAAACCCGCAGGTTGATGTGGTCATCTCGAACGATCTGAGCAGTACGGTAACAGATCATAAGAAAATAAACAAAACATCCAGGTTGTCGCAGTTCGAGAATTGGAAGCAGGGGCTTGTTCCCTCCTTTACTTTCGGCGACGTGCACATGCTCATCAGGAAAAGCTCTTTAGCATTGATCGGGTTTTATAATACATCCTACGTGATGATGGATTGGGAATATTCTCTTCGTATCAGCTACCTGAAGGCTAACATTGCTTACTATACCGGCTACAATGCGCTCAGTGTAGGTCACCCGCAATCGGTTTCTGCATTGCGTGATGTTGCCTTTATTGACAAGCAGACTAAAAGGGCTAAGACTTTTTATGAGTATAAAGGCGACAAGGCCGAGATAAAAAACTGGTCGAAGCTGAAAATATTTGTAGGCAAGACGATCAATTATGACAAGAGCCGGTCAGACGCGGATACCAACAATGATGAAAATGTCCAGGTCGAGCTTAATGTGATGTATGATCATTTTTACGACTATCTGTCTAAGTTAAATGATTCCGGAAAGTTTACTTTTTTATCCTCTTGAACAAGATACCGGTTAAAATAAAGTTCCAGAATGGGTTATTGTTCAAATATGCCACACAGGAGATACTCTCCTATGTCCAGGACCGGTTTGAGTTTATTGAAAGTGACGACCCGGATTTTATCATATTCGGCCCTTATGGGAATGATATCCCAGAAAAAAGTGATCTTTATACACGCATAGGTTACTATTGCGAAAATGTAAAACCCGATATGTCACTTTGCGAATGGGCATTCGGTATCCCCAGGGAAGAAGACGTAAATGACCCGCGTTACAGGAAAATATACTGGCATGATCTTGATCCTAAAATTTTGGTAAAACCGGCTGATTATGATGCCGAACAAATAGCCCGCAGCAAAAAGAAGTTCTGTAACTTCTTGTATTCGCACCGGGTGCCCCACCGTGAAGAATTTTTCAGGCAGCTATCAAAATATAAAAAAGTAGATGCCCCCGGAAAATCGATGAACAATATGAGCAGCATTGATGAGCGGTATCCGGGCGAAACATGGGAACGCAAAAGAAAATTTCTGGGCGAGTATAAATTTACCATAGCTTTTGAGAGTTATGTTTATCCGGGCTATCAAACAGAAAAGCTTTACGATGCCATGCAGGTAAATAGTTTGCCCATTTATTGCGGCGATCCATTCATCGGCGATGTTTTTAATACGCGCAGCTTTGTTAACGCAGCCGATTATTTATCGCCTAATCGCTCGGCTGCCGTTACCAAACTGGAAAAATATTCGCAACCGGATTTTGTGGACATACGCCCATCATTTTATAACCAACCAGTTCACCGTATTAAACGTAAACTGAAATCAATCGGGCGAAATATTAAATTGAATTACGAGTTCCGCAATATGGACTTTCAGCCGTTGGTTGACAGGATCATCGAGCTCGATCAGGATCAGGATAAATATATTGAAGTATTAAAACAGTGTTGGTTTGTAAATAACCAGCCACCTGCCTCAACCTCACTTGTTGGGCGGTGGACAGAAATATTCGGAGGTGTTAAGCAGCCATAAAATGTCGTCGCCATTAGTTTCCATTATTATCCCGGCTTATAACTCCGCAAAATATTTGGCGGCAACTATACAATCGGCGCTTGACCAGACATGGGCCAATAAGGAAATTATTATAGTTGATGATGGCTCAAAAGATAACACGTTGGCCATCGCCAAAGGCTTTGAGTCGGAAACCGTAAAAGTGCTGAGCCAGGAAAACAAAGGTGCAAGCGCGGCGCGCAACAAAGGGCTATCAATTGCCAAAGGAGAATACATCCAATTTTTGGATGCCGACGATCTGCTGAGTCCGAATAAAATTGCCGCACAACTAAAAAAATTGAATGGCAGCCACGACCTTGTGGGTATCTGTGATACAGTTTATTTCCCCGATGGAAGCAACCCGGACGACTTTAACAAAACGACAGTATGGTATAGCAACGATTTTGATGACCCGGTTGATTTTCTGATCAAATTATATGGCGGGCGATATGTCGGCCCCGAATATGGCGGCATGATACAACCAAACGCATGGCTTACTCCGCGTAGTGTGATCGATAAATCAGGCCTATGGAATGAAATGCGGAACCCGGACGATGACGGCGAATTCTTTTGCAGGGTATTACTGGCATCATCAGGGATCAGGTATTCTGGTGAGGCTGTTAACTACTATCGCAAATTCGATAGCTCAGGCAGCAGCTTAAGCAATCGCAAAGATTATGAATCGCTATCTAATATTTTAAAATCAACAGACTCGAAAGCAGAAAATGTGTTAAAACGAAAAGACACTCCTTTGGTTCGGATGATATTCAGCCGGCATTACTATGAAAATGCCTTTGTGTTTTTCCCCATGTATCCCGATCTGGTACACGAAGCCGAAAAAAAAGCGAGGAAGCTTGCACCCCATTTTGGCTATAATCCATTTGAGGATCGGGGTGGCAGCGTTTATATTTTATCAAAACTGATTGGATGGAAAGCGACAAAATACCTGTTGTACCGTAAACAGCTAATAGTCCGGTCTTTTAAATAAATATTCGTCTTTAAACACAAATGGGTTCAACCAACATAAGAGACATAGCTTCCCTCCCGATGACATTGGTGATATTTACCTGCGAGGGCCGGGAGCATTTGCTTTATAATACCTTTAATTCTTTTAAGGCCAGCTGCAATTACTCGTTTTTCAAAACTGTATTGGCTATTGACGGTAAGATTAACCCGGGGGTTATTGATCACATCCAGCCTGATGTGGTGATCCAATCGCCGGTGCGCAAGGGATATGTGAACAATATTTTGCAGGCTTTGGCACAAATTGATACTCATTATTTTTTCTGGCTGGAGGACGACTGGAAATTCCATACCAAAATCGATCTAAGTAGCATTACAGAACGATTGATAGCACATCCCAATTGGGTTGAGATCATTTACAACAAAAATGGCCCGCTCACGGCAGACGAAAAGAAAACGCATCTGGAGGATAATCTTTATCAAACCCCATATGGTTTCTCTGCCAATCCATGCATTTGCAGAACGGCTTTTATAAAAGATGGTTTCAGCAATCTGCTTTCAGAACCTAAAGGCGATAAGTTGGGTGAAGACGGGTTTGAAAACTCACTGTCAAAATATTTCAAAAAACAAAACCTGATCTGCGTTTTTCACGACCCGGTTGACCATACGGTAATTTCACATGAAGGCTACCTGGAAAGTACCCCCCGAAACTGGCACATGACTAATTCACTCGATCAAAAAACAGAGAAGCATCTGCTTACTATCACGAAACCATCCCTGGTGCGGAAACTGGCAATGATATTAAAGCTGACGGGCACCTTCTTAAAATTATCGTTCAGGCAATTGGTAAACGATGAAATATATGAGTTCTGTTTCAGGATCATCGCATCGGCTAAAACCATCAAAAAAGATGAGTGACAAGCGGACAGTTTTAACCATTGCAACCGGCAAGAAGCTTTATACCGATATGGCGGTTAACCTGGCACGGTCATTTTTTTGGTGGCACCCTGATACCGATATTGAATTTCATATTGTTACTGATAAACCGGAGCTTTTTCCGGAGGATGTGACATTGATAGCAAAAATCATTATCGTACAACCAGGTGAATTGGGGGAAGGTTTTTCGCCTAAGCTTCATTTAGATAAACTATGCGGTGAAGGCCAAACTTTATTTATTGACAGCGATTGCCTGATCTTCGGTAAACTGGATTTCATATTTGAACGTTTCAAAGGCCATAAAGTATCTGTGGTAGGAGGATATATCAGTGATGGAGATTGGTTTGGTGATATAGGCCATATTTGTTCCCAATTCAAAGTGCCGCATTTACCCAAATTTAACGGCGGCATCTATTACCTCGAAAAAGGGGTCGAAGCTACAGCAGTATATGAAAAGGCAAGGTCACTTGAGAAAACATATGATGAGATAGGCTTTGTTCGTTTAAGAAACCGCCCTAACGACGAGGTGTTGATGGCGCTGGCCATGCAACTGCACAATCAAAAACCTATACCGGACGATGGCACTATTATGAGCGATCCGCAGGCATGTCCGGGAGGATATTATATCGATGTGATAAAAGGTGATCGGCGGCTGATCAATCCGCCTCCGCCACACCCGAAACACCAGGCATGGTATCCTTTTGAAAAAGTGTCACCAGTGGTATTTCATTTTTTGGGATATTATACTCATCATTACCCATACATGAGGGAAGCTTACCGGCTGGAAAAAGCAACATTTAAAAAATTAAACTGGGGCACCGAGCTGTTTGGGTTAATGAGCATCGAGTATACTTCCAGGATCATTGAATTTACTAAAAACACATTCCGACCGGCTTATCATAAACTATTCGGACATAGAAAAGTTAAAGTGTCAAATCGTGTCTAAACAAGGGGGCAATTAGAGTAAACACGATAACTCATTTGTATGAAGCATATTAAAGGGCTTGACACGCTTAGAACTTTTGCAGTAATTTTTGTGATAATTGCCCATTGGGGGCCTAACTCTTTTAGGACCGAACCTTTAAAATTCATTTTTAGCAAGTTAATGCCTGACGGCGTGTTCGGCGTTGACCTTTTTTTCGTATTAAGCGGTTATTTGATCACCAAAATATTGTTAAGAGCTCGTTATCAAGCGTTGCCCGATCAGCGGCTGCAGATTATCAAAAGCTTTTATATAAGAAGGATGCTCAGAATCTTCCCGGTTTATTTTTTACTCGTCTTTATCACTGCTTATGTTTTGGGTGACGAGTATGTGAGGAATCATATTTTATATTTTATAACATACACGTCAAACATATTAACTTTTAAAGAGAGTGGGCGGATAAGTCTTTTACACACATGGTCGCTCGCCGTGGAAGAACAATTTTATCTTGTTTGGCCATGGATTATAATTTATTCACCTAAAAAGCATTTATTAAAGATTATTCTCACCGCCATAGGTATTGGCATCATAAGTAACCTCGTACTTGATTACAGGTATGGGGAATGGGCACATGTATTGTTGCTGCCATGTATAACAGCTTTTGCGATAGGAGCGCTGTGGGCCTATGTCCAAATGTATAGGCGTTTTGAAAAAACGCTGATAACTGCGGCCCTGCTATTATTGCCTGTCTGCATTATTTTATTATACATCAATCATAACGGCGATAACAGGTTAATTCTAATAAGGTTTGTAAATTCAGTAATTGCAGTTAATGCAATAATTTACGCAAGCAGGGAAAAATACAACAGAGTGAGCGGGTATATTTTCAATAATAAACTCCTTGTTAACATTGGGAAAATAAGCTACGGGGTATACTTATATCATTTTATTTTACCGGTATATTATAATGCATTTATTAATTACCTGCGGCCTAAAATCGGGCTAAGTGACCACATGTTAAAAATACTGACAATGCCGCCATCCGCTTATTTAATTCGTCTCGGGTTCCTGTTTATATTATCAATATTATCATACAGATATATTGAACTTGTGTTTTTGAGGCTAAAAAGGAACTTCAGCTATGTACCTGTCAAAAAAGAATATAGCCCTGAAGTTAATGGTCTGTAAATGACAACCGATATTGACGTAAGTATAATTATCCCTACCTATAACCGCCTCTGGTGCTTACCACAGGCCATAAATAGTTGTCGCAATACTTTATGCCATACAGAAATAATTGTGGTAGACGACGGTAGCACAGATGGCACCCTGGAGTGGTTGAAAAAACAAGAAGGACTTGTAATTGCCCAACAAAAACATCTGGGTAAATGCTGGGCGGTCAATTATGGCTATAAATTAGCGAAGGGTAAGTATATACGTTTTCTTGATTCAGACGATCTATTAAATAAAGGGGCAATTGATGAACAGTTTCAATTAGCAGAAGCCAATTCAAGCGACCTGGTTGTAAGTGGTTACAGGGTGATAGATCAGGGCAATAAAACTATTAAAGAGCAGCCATGGATAAACTGCGACGATTTTATAGCCCAGCAGCTTGGCGAATGTGACGGGTCGCATTACTCTGCTTTTTTATTCACAAAAGAAATATTAAGCGATGTGCCCCACCGGCCCGATTACAGTTTTAGAGATGACCGGATGTTGGTACTGGAGGTGGCAATCAAGCACCCCAGGATAGCTGTACATACAGGACTGGCGCTGGTGCACTTGCAACACACTAATGAAAGGCTGCAGTTTAATGGCGGTTTGCAAAAAAGCGTCCAAAATCACCAGCATTTAAATATATATAAACACATTATTGATCGGTTGATCCGGCAAAATGACTTTAATAAACGCAGGGCTGCTGCAGCAACCACCGTGCTTTGGCCGCTGGCGCACTGGATGGCGAGGGATTACCTTAATGACGCTGTTGAAATTGCAAAATGGATATTTGAGTTGGACCCCAATTTCCAGGTTCCCGAAAAAGGGCTTTTGGGCACATTGTATAAAAAGATCGGGTTTAAAAGAACAGAACAATTGTTGCGCCTCAGGCGTGCTTTTATATAATTAAATATGCGGCTATCATTATTTTATAATCCACTGGTAATTATTGACAGGCTGGCCATTGCAATTAACAGGCGTAAACGAAAAAACAGGCTGAAAGGAACGCCTGCTGACGGTTTGGGCTTAGGCTATTTGGATAGCTTAGAGTTATTGGAACTGATAAAAAAAGACGGATTTAAACCAGGCGTTATTTTCGACATCGGCGCTAATATTGGTACATGGACAGTCCTGGCGAAATCGCTTTTCCCTGAAGCCGCTACACATGGTTTTGAACCCCTTAAAAATCATATTCAACAATTTGAAAAAAACATAAAAGGTTTGTCCAATGCGCACATCCATACATTTTGTTTAGGTGATGAGAATAAAGGGATGACCATTAATGTAACCAGTTTTTCTGATGCTTCAAGCATCCTGGATGTTGCTCCACTGGTATATGAGCAATTCAACATAAAAAAAAGCAGTGAGGAAAAAATAGAAGTTAAAAGACTTGAAACTTTGATCGATGAAGGAAATATCCCGGTTCCGGATGTGATGAAGCTGGATGTGCAGGGATACGAACTGGAAGTATTAAAAGGCGCAGGCAAATATCTGCACCAGGTCAGCTACCTCATTGTTGAAGTATCATTTAAGGAATACTACCAAAAACAAGCCCTTTTTCTTGATATTGCCAATTATCTCGCTTCGCATCATATTGGCATCTATGCCTTTGGCCAATCGACGCCTTTGGGATCTGAATTGGGGCAAATTGATGTCCTGTTCAGGAAGGAACAATCTGCATGAAATTAATATCTTAGCCCCCGCAATCAGACAGCGATGCTATCACTTTAAAAACCCCTGATGAAAAATACCGGCTTATTCAATAAACTGGCAGATACGATTAAAATAAATGAAAAAGGAGGTTTAGCCTGCTATTTGCGCAGGATCCCGGTCTTATATCCTATCATCCTAAGAAAAATGAAAATTAGCCGGGAAGTAAGGATACCTTTATTTTTTGGGGATAAGATGAGCGTAATAACCGGCGAAGTAGTCTCATCCATCCTTGTAAGTTTTGGTTATAGTGAAGTTGCTTTAACCGCCTTAATGCTAAAACTCGTTGGCCCCGGGCAATCTGTGGTCGATGTGGGAACCCACTTTGGCTACGAGGCTTTATTAGCTTCCAAATTGGTGGGGAATACCGGCAGCGTTACCTGCTTTGAGCCTAACCCGGCGGTTTATAACCTTGCTCTAAAAAACTTAAACAAGCCAAATGTAACCGTTTATGATTCTGCGGTAGGTGATCATGAAGGTTCTGTAAAAATGCTGAACAAACCGATAACCGAATCGGCATTTAACAGTATCACCGATAGCGCAGGTGCTGACACAATAGATGTTCCGTTGGTTACTTTAGA
>JAFDZM010000013.1 GCA_018266915.1 Bacteroidota bacterium
CCAACATTTAGCTCCCAATGGAGCTGCCTTTCATAGGAGATATACTTGTGGGTACGCGGTAGCTGAGATCAGGGGAGGAGTTAAAAAACTCTCTCCCTACCCTTAGGAGAGATGTCCAGCGTAGCGTAGACAGACAGGGTAAAAAATTAGGACGGCTTTGAACGCAATGATGTTGTGAGACTTGTCGCAAAATACCATTTAAGATGTCTCATTTGCAGGTTTTAGTGTTGTTATAGATAACCTACCTTTATAGAAACAGACCATAGTCAATAGTCCATAGGCCATGGATGATTATTCCTTCACAAAATGCCATCGACTATTGACCATCGTCCATTGACTGTTTAACACCAAATTATGAAAATAGTAAGGGTACAATACACCACCACCTTAGAATTCGCACCAAAAAACCAGGCAAACATTGCCGCCATAGTGCGTGAGCTGAAAGAATTAGACCATCCCGGAATCAAATATGGCTGCTGGCTGCTGCCGGATGGTAAAACATTTATGCACTTCGACCAGTTCGAGACCGAAGAAGATCATCAATTGTTGCAGTCCTTGAAATCATTCGAAAAATTCGGTGATGAGCTGTGGGCCAGCGGCCTGGAAGAAGAACCCAAACTTGAGCTGCTTAGCCTGGTAGCGTCCACAGAGGGGTTTTGGCAGTAGGTTATAAGTAGTAAGTTATACGTTTTTATCACATAAAAGACTACGTAGAACATCTAAACGTAAAACGTACAATAAAAATCAAAGCATACTGTCTAGCGCCATATTAATCTCAGTAGCCAATAGGCCGCTACCGCCGCCATAATGCTGTATAATGGTGATCTTTGGGTTATGTGCAGTAAACGCCTTACGCAGCATTGCATCAGAACCAGGCTCAATACCACCACCAAACAATACCAGGGTAAAAGGCCGGCTTTGGAAAAGAGAAATAGCATCCAAATCGGTAAGAGCAGGTGTAGCGTTCCATGACGGATTATTATTAATCAGCCTTACAACTGTCTGCACAATTTCAGGGTTGCGGCCCACTACCAGTATCTCTATCTTTTCCATAAAATAAAGTTACGTGTTATAACACGAATTGCAATATGTTTTGTACGCAGGCAATTGATATTTACGTATGGTTGACTTTTATTATAGATTCATTTAACAGAGCCGAATAACATTAAATGAACCCTGTCAACAGACCAGCTTCGGGCGAAATCAATCAAAACAATGATGGCCTGCGCGTTGGAAAGGGCATGAGCAAACTTTGTAGAAGCGAGGGAATGAGCGAACGACAGTAGGGCAAAGTATTGTCCCGATAATTATCGGGATGGTTTTGACTGATTGCAGGGCAAAGGCCAGAGCGCAAAGAAGCAAGTGTCTGCTGACTTGATTTTTGGTTACTTTGTATCAAGACAAAGTAACAGCCACCCGGGGCTATGAGCGGCCTACACATCAATTGAACCCGAAATCTGTTTAATGCTTATTCTTAACCGCCACCGCACTCATATACTCATTAATCGCCTCAATATAATAGCAACCTTGTGTGCTTTCATTACGCATTTTCCCAGCGATGCTGTTCATGATCTGCTGTATCTTTTGTTCAGCAGCAATATACGGGCAGCGTGTATGCGGATTATTTAATTCATGCTGATGAGACACGGCTATTTTGTTAAGCATAGCTTTAATAGATTGCAGCATGGGCGCATTAAGGTGCATACGGTACCACTCCATAAAATTAGCCTGGTGTTCAGCAATTATTTGCAAGGCTTTCGGTGTTTCCGCTGCGCGCTGTTGCAGTGCTTCGTCTTTTATCTTCGACAGCGTATCCACATTGACCAGCTTTATGTTTGACAACCTGCTTGCATCCGTAGCTACGTTATAAGGAATAGATAGGTCGATAATGAGCTTATTACCTTTATTTTCCAGGTGTTCTTTTAAAAGAATAGGCTCATCAGCATTAGTTGCAGCCAGAATGATATCAGCAGCGGCTACTTGCAGGGCAAGACCGGCCATTGGGGCATAATGCAGGTTCAATTCTTTAGCTAATTCAATAGCCCTTTCATCAGTGCGGTTAATAAGAGTGATGTCGGTTGCACCAAGATAATCTACCAGGTTTTTGCAGGTATTGCGGCCAATTTTACCTGTTCCTATTAATAATATCTTCTTATTAGCGGCTGAAGTAACGTTTTCTTTAATATACTGCACCGCTGCATAAGAGGCCGATACCGTTCCGCCGCTCAAAGCAGTATCACTTTTAACAGATTTTGAAGCCTGCAATACACTGTTTACCAGTCGCTCCATAAAACTGTTGATGAAGTTGCGGTCTTTGGCAAACTTAACCGCCTGCTTCAGCTGACCGACAATTTCGTAATCGCCCAATATTTGTGAGTCTAAACCGGCACCAACTTTAAATAAATGAGCTATAGCTTCATCGCCTTGTTTGCAATAAGCAAGTTTGGTAAAGGTCTCGGCGTCGCCGGTAGTTTGTGTGCAAAGCAAATCAATTAATTGAGAGGCATTATCAGCAAAGCCATAAATCTCGGTGCGGTTGCAGGTAGAGAGGATAAACAAAGCATCCAAGCCAAACTGCGGAGCCAGCTTCAACACCTCGTCATAATGAACATGACTAAGGGCAAATTGTCCCCGTGTAGCTGCATCGGTTTTTTTATAACTGATACCGGCTACAAAGAAATTATCAGGCTTAGTTGGTCTTGAAATATGCATTTATAATATTTTTAGTTAGACTTGCTGCGGCAGGGCATTTTTGCTTAAGCCATTACAAATATGCGTGGAGCTATATTTTTGGGGCGTGATATGAAATGGATAAAAAAGTGATCTTCGTCAGTTTTTTGTGAAGTAATAACAGGTGCGTAATAGCTACGCAACCTGTTATTAACTAAACAAACGCTACATGAAATTATCACTGTTGTACAACAGTAGTCCTTAAGCTCTCTACTATTTTGCCAATGGAGTTGATAAGATTAGCCGGCACCTTGTTTTTGTTGGCGCCTGTTACAAGATCGCTAACAAAGGCGTCGAAATCAGCATTAGAAGCCTTGCCGTTCATGCGCGGGTTGGTTGCCGGATCATGCGCATCCTTCATGCTCAAACCTATGTAGATATAATCTTTAGCGCCGGTTGCCCCGGAAACAAAAGTTGTCAGGTTTTCGCTCAGGTCAGTGAATCCGCTTAGGTCGCCTTTGCCCACCTCTGAAAGCAGCACAGTAAAGTGGCCGTTGATCCTTGAGTCGGCGGCAATTACAAAAATGGTACTGTCGATGACATTACGGATAGCCAGGCGGCCTTTTTCAATCATGGCCCCTGAATGAGTTGGATCCATCACCTGCGCGGTGCCTCCCAAAGAGTCGTATAAAGTGGTGCCAACCACAGGCGTAGGATTATTAGCCGATTTTTTGCTGCACGATTCGGTAATTAATAAAAATGACATTACAGCAAAAATTAATGCCAGAGGTAGAAATGTTAACTTTTTCATATTGGTTGTTTTAAATGATTTGTGAAATTGCTTTGTAAATTTTGTAGGTAAATGATGATGCCGCAACCGGGCAGCTGTGTTTAAGATTTTCGGCAGAAGGTATAAAGCGCTCTGCTTTATAGTTGAAATTTGCTTTAAAATCATTAACAATTTGATCACCGGTGTTTTTAACCGGAGCAAAAGTGAACACCACGATACGGGTTTCAGGATTAACAAGGTAATGGTCTACACCTTTTTCGTGCGCCATAAAAGCAGATATCTTATTGGCATCGTCAACTGTTAAAGGTTGTTTGACATCGATGCGTGCCATTACTCTTGTATAAGGGGTTACTTTAGGGCGGTACACCAAATAAATGTGTACAGCCAATGCCAATACCAAGATCAACAGGGTTGAAAAGGTATAAAGCACGATTTTTTTAATTGCTCGTTTTTTCATAGCAAGTGCATTTAGTTTTAGTTTGTTTGTTAGTTATTGTAGTTAAACTGGCGGGCCTCTGTCATATCTACGTAATCCTTTTGTTCGCCGGTTTTCGGAAAAGGAAAAATATTTTCAGAGGTATTCAGAAAGCTTTATTACGGTAGAGCTATTACACTTCCGCTTTGTATATTAGCTTGCAGATTTTAATGATCCATTCATGAAAAAAGGACGCCTGGAGGCTTTCAGCGACGGAGTTATCGCCATCATCATTACCATTATGGTGCTCGAATTAAAAGTACCTGAGCATGGGGATGATTTGAAAGCACTCATTCCGACCTTGCCCTTCTTTTTAAGTTATCTTTTAAGTTTTGTGAATGTAGGTATCTACTGGAACAATCATCATCACATGCTTTACGTGGTGAATTCCATTACCGGCGGTGTGCTGTGGGCCAATCTCAATTTTTTGTTTTGGTTATCCCTGATCCCGGTTGGTACAGAGTGGATGGCTAATAACCATTTTGCGGCTATACCAACTGCTGTTTACGGGGTAATATTGATCATGTGTGCGGTATCCTATATATTATTGGCATATATCCTGGCAAGCCATTGTGGCAAAAACTCTGAACTGGCGCAAATCTTAGATAAGGACTGGAAAGGAAAACTTTCCGTAGCCATTTATATCATAGGTGCTATTTCCGCTCTTTGGTATCCTTATGTCGCCTGTGCATTGTATGTAGTGGTTGCATGTATCTGGTTTATCCCTGACAGGCGTATCGAGAAAAAGATCATCCATAAAGGCATTTCACCAACCGAAGAATAAGCTAAAATTCTCCTGACTTTTTTACCCAAAAGTTTAATTTCAAAATCATCTAACCCGGTGATATACACTCCGTATAACATTCTAATCGAATTATAATCTGCTGACGATAATTTAATATTAAGTATATCTGTTTTAATGATTTGGTAATGTTGGTTTTACGATATGCATATAATAATCAGCTACTATTGTGTTGTAAAGTTTAACCCCGGACTTTAAAAGATGAAATTGACAATTACTGTTGCCAGCTGCGTTAAAACGCTTATTTTTATCTCGCTCATCTTCACCCAGTTTTACTGCAAGGCACAATCCACCCCGCTTCTTAACGGTTTCGCGCATAACGATTACAGGCATAAGCACCCCTTGTTCGATGCGCTGGACAATGGTTTTACAAACATCGAAGCGGATATATTTTTAAAGAATAATAAGCTGATCGTAGCGCACGTATTCCCATATTTTAAGGGCAAACGCACGCTGGAGAATCTTTACTTCAAACCACTATCTGAAAGGATTGCTCAAAATAACGGTAAGGTTTATGAAAATTATAATAAGCCGGTTATTTTAATGATCGACGTAAAGACTAACGCTAACGATACCTATGAGGCGCTAAAACCACTGCTTGAAAAATACAGTTCAATATTAACCCACCTGGAAGACGGCAAAATTGTTAATGGTGCGGTGACCGTTGTTTTATCCGGCCATAAGCCCTATGATATGATCGGCAATGAGCAAAGCCGCCTTGCTTTTATTGATGAGGACCTGCGCAAAGTATCGCGCGATACCACCATGACCAATATGTTTACCATGGCCAGTTGCAAATATTCAAGAATGCTGAAATGGGATGGTAAAGGAAGTTTCCCTGAAGCGGAAAGAAACAGGTTATGCGCTTTTGTTTCTATCGCACACCGGATGGGCGAAAAAGTAAGATTATGGGCCTCCCCTGAAAGAAAAGCAGTTTGGGACGAATTACTTAAATGCGGCGTCGACCTGATCAATACCGACCGCCTGGTTACCCTGCGACAATACCTTAATTCTAATACTGTTACCCTCGCTAAGGTAGATTAATAGCAGTGTATATACTGGTTATATGTAATACGTTTTACGTTCTACGTGCCTAACTCACTATTGACCATTCACTAAATAAAAACGTATAACGTCCCACGTAAAACGTATAATTTTATACTAAAGCTTCTCCACTTAATCAACTTAATCCAACACAATCAACTAATTTATATTCGAAATAAATTGCGATTTGCCTGGTGTGGTTAACACCTCTTTTACTATTGTCGCTTACCTTTGATGTAACAAATTTTTTGCAGAGCACGCTTAAGTTTTTGTAGATTAATCGTCACGCACTATGGATGATTTTATAGCCGCCAGGTCTCAGATGGCGTTATCTTTAGGGTTCCACATTATATTTTCATGCATCGGGATGGTGATGCCGTTTTTTATGGCGATCGCCCATTTTTACTGGCTCAAAACCAAAGACCCGGTTTACAAGAATATCACCAAGGCATGGAGCAAGGGTGTCGCTATATTTTTTGCTACCGGAGCAGTTTCAGGTACGGTTTTATCATTTGAGTTGGGACTGCTCTGGCCATCTTTTATGAAACACGCCGGCCCTATATTCGGGATGCCGTTTTCATTGGAAGGAACCGCATTTTTCATTGAAGCGATAGCATTAGGTTTTTTCCTGTACGGATGGGAGCGGTTCAATCCATGGTTTCATTGGGTTACCGGGGTAGTTGTTGGCATCAGCGGTATTGTATCGGGTATATTGGTGGTAGCCGCAAATAGCTGGATGAACAGCCCTTCAGGATTTGATTTTGTAAACGGGCAATATCTGAACATTGATCCGATGAAAGCCATGTTCAACGCCGCCTGGTTTCAGCAGGCATTGCATATGTCTATCGCCGCTTTTGCTGCTACAGGTTTTGCAGTAGCAGGCGTGCACGCCATGATGATCATCAGGAAGAAGAATGTGAAGTTTCATTATATGGCTTTTCGTATCGCTATTGTGTTTGGTGCAGTAACCGCTATCCTTCAGCCGTTTAGTGGTGATATCTCTGCCAAAAATGTGGCTAAACGCCAACCCGCAAAATTGGCTGCAATGGAAGCGCATTTTAAAACAGAGAAATTTTCGCCATTAATTATAGGGGGAATACCGGACACTTTAACCAAACAGGTAAACTATGCCATAAAAATCCCCGGAATGTTAAGCTTCATGACCTATGAAGATTTTAATGCTGAGGTAAAGGGCCTCGACCAGATCCCAAAAGAAAATCAACCGCCCGTAGCTATCACGCATTATGCTTTTCAGGTAATGGTTGGACTTGGGGTGTTAATGATGGGTATTGCTGTACTATATTTTATTGCATTGCTGAAAATGAAAAAATGGTTCAGCAAGGTGTGGTTCCTAAAACTATTTGCATGGGCAACGCCAATAGGCTTTATCGCTGTGGAGGCGGGTTGGACGGTAACCGAGGTAGGCCGGCAACCCTGGATCATTCAAGGCGTTATGCGAACTGCCGATGCTGTTACGCCAATGCCGGGGATTAATTATTCATTCTATCTTTTCACGGCGGTGTATCTGTCGCTGAGTGTGATGGTAGTTTTTATGCTGTACAGGCAGATAAAGATGGTACCTAAACTGTACAATAAAGATGTTTATTAATAAATGACAGGTAAAACAAAATTGTGTTTACATTAGTAGAAACGAATAAATATAAACTAAACCAAATCACAAACACATGAAACGATTTGTTAACATCATTTTGATCTTTTGTGCACTTAGCTCTTGTGCTCAAAACAACGTATTCCCTGATAATATTAATACAACCAAAACGAATGATGGCTTTAGAATAAAAGGAACCGGGGTGTTCTTTCAGCCAAGGGAAGGGTTTGAGTATATAAAGCAAATGGCCAGGTATCAAAAGAATGAAAAATTATACTTGCAGGTAGTTGAAACTAATACGAATGGGTTTTCGAAGGTCAAGCAAGGGCTTACAAGACAAGCTATAGAAGCAAAAGGGGCGAAAGTCGATGTTATAAAAAATGTAAAATTCAATCAATTTGATGCCATCTATATTGAAGGTCCTTCAAAATTTCCCGGTGAGACCAAGATTTCATTATTTTTTGGAGGTGAAAATTTCGTGGTAATGATTGTGGGTGTATGTAAAACCGATGATGGAGAAGGAAAAAAAGAGTTACAAGATTTACTCAAGTCAGCGTATTATGATGATTCATCGCAAATCGACCCTTTTGAACTGGCTGATTTTGAATTCGATAACTCAATTACAAATTTCAAATATGTGATGACGGCTTCTAATCTTTATAGATATGCCGAAAACGGAGAAAGAGATAACAAAAACGATACTGCAAATTCGTTCGAAATTGGGTCGTTTGGCAAAACGCCAGATGACGCAGCTCCTAACCTCATGAATAACATTATAGCGAGCTATGAGAGAAACGGCGTGGAGTTTAAAAATAAAACAATTGTGAAAACTAAAATAAACGGGTTTAACTCATATGTTTTGCAATCGGAAATGACACTTTCGGGCAAAACAGGCATAATGTACATGGTTATTATGATGCGAGACAAAACGACTGTTGCATTTATGGGAAATGCCTTTAACGATACGGATAATTATCTAAATAAATTTAAACGAACTGTTGAATCAATAAAAGATAAGTGATATGATGTTGTATGTGGTAATCATTTATCTATGGGCTGCACTTTTGCTGTACCTTTTACTTGGCGGGGCCGATTTTGGTGCGGGTATTATCGAGCTTTTTACAACGGAAGATAATAAAGCGAGAACGCGTAGAATTAGCTACCAGGCAATTGGCCCGGTATGGGAAGCCAATCACATGTGGCTCATTATTGCTATTGTGATACTTTTTGTCGGTTTCCCGGGCATCTATGCTACCATGTCGGTTCACTTGCATATCCCGCTGGTGATAATGTTATTGGGAATTATAGCAAGAGGAACAGCTTTTGCCTTCCGGAATTATGATGCAGTAACCGACAATTTTCAAAAAGTTTACAATAAGATATTCGTTTACTCCAGCTTCATCACACCTTTGTTTTTGGGCATCATCGCTGGCAGTGCGGTTTCCGGAAGGATTGATCCTCATGCAAATACTTTCTTATCAGCTTATGTTTTCAGTTGGCTTAACTGGTTCTCTGTTAGTATCGGACTGTTTACAGCCTCTTTATGCGGATTTATCGCCGCGATCTTCCTTATAGGAGAGGCTAAACATGATGAGATAGAGCGCAAAAGATATGTGCGTAAAGCTGTGCAGATGAATGTTGCCGCAGTGATCTCAGGCGGATTGGTTTTTGTATCTGCCATATCTGATGGCATTCCTTTGGTGCAATGGGTGTTTGGTAATGCTGTAGGCATTACTGCAGTGTCTGCAGCAACTATCTCCCTGATTATTTTATGGTATCTTATCTATAATGGCCGGTCAAAAAGTTTGCGCCTGTTAGCCGGTTTCCAGATAACTATGATATTGCTGACCACTACTTATAAGCACTATCCTAATATCGTTATCCTAAAAAACGGAGGCTACCTGTCATTGCTCGAAAATAAGGGGACCGACAAAACCATCGAAGCGCTTGCTTTGGCCTTGTTAATAGGTAGTGTGTTCATTCTTCCGGCACTGGTTTATCTTATTTACAGCTTTCAGAAGAAGGGCAATAAACAGGCGGTGTAAAATTCTCTTAACTTTCAATAAAGAATAGTAAATTTGTATAATAAGCAAGAAAATGAAATTATTAATAGAAATAGAGGACACTAAAGCTGCCGCTTTCATTGAAATGCTAAAGGATTATTCTTTTTTAAAAGCTAAAGCTTTGTCTGACCCTGATGCGCAATTGTTAGAAGAAATTCATGAAATTAAAAATGCATTTAAACATGCAGGGCAAATAAAATCGGGTACACTAAAAGCCCGGCCTGCTGAAGATTTGTTAAATGAGTTATAATATCTTCACAATTGCTTATTTCGATAAGCAATTAAAACGCCTGGTTAAAAAATATCCTTCACTTAAAGCCGAATTTTCCGAATTGGTTTCTACACTTAAAACCGATCCAACTCAAGGCGTTTCGATAGGAAACGGCTGCTACAAGTTGAGGATAAGTATAGCTTCAAAAGGCAAGGGAAAATCAGGCGGGGCACGAGTAATCACTTACGTTGCAATTACAGAGAATTCGGTTTTTTTGCTTTCTATTTACGATAAATCAGAACAGGAAGATATAAGTGATAAAGAATTGCTCCGCTTACTTAATATCATTCGTTAAGACGGCATATCTCTCTGCCTTTTTAAAAAATACATCGCTCAGACAGTTCAGGACAGTTAATCCAATCTGTTTTTATTAGATTTGGTATCAACGCAATATGCACCTTGCGTTTGACACCTAAGTAATAAAATTATATGAAATTCCTCTGCTCATTATTTGCCCTGCAAATAGTTGCCTCCCTGTGTTTTGCCCAGGTAAAAGTCGATGGCCTTTTATGCGAAAACCGCACTAATCCCTTAGGGATGGATGTCACCGTACCCCGCTTTAGCTGGAAGCTGGTAAGTGATAAACGCAACGAAATGCAAACAGCCTATAGGATAGAAGTAAGCGAAAAAGCAAATTTCAGCGGGCATGTGTGGGATTCCGGAAAAGTAAAGTCCGATTCATCGGTATTTGTTAGTTACAAAGGTCAGCCGCTTCAATCCGGCAAAAAATATTTCTGGCGGGTGCAGATATGGGATAACTCCGGTAAATCTTCTGGTTGGAGCGCTGAGGCATGGTGGCAAACCGCGCTGTTCCATGAGTCAGATTGGAAAGCGCAATGGATAACACCCGGTTACCAGGAAGATACCGCCATGCGGCCAAGCCCGCTCATGCGCAAGCAGTTTGCTATTAGTAAAAAGATCCGCTCTGCGGTGGCTTATATTACCGCACATGGCATGTACGAAGCCAACATTAATGGCAAGCGTGTTGGCGATGCTTATTTGACCCCTGGTTGGACAAGCTATAAAAACCGCCTTCAATATCAAACCTATGATGTAACAGACCTGCTTAAGGATGGCCAGAACGCTATCGGCGTAATGTTGGGAAATGGCTGGTATCGCGGTATTATCGGTTACAGTAACCGCAAAAATGTATATGGAAGTGATATTGCCTTATTGATGCAGCTGGATATTACTTATGAAGATGGAACAACCGGAGTAATTTCTTCAGATGATAGTTGGAAATCATCAACTGGTGAAGTATTGTATTCCGAGATATATAACGGCGAAACCATTGATCATAATAAAGATCAGCCGGGATGGACACAGACCGGTTTTGACGACTCGAAATGGAGCAGTGTTAAAGTGCAGGATTACCCGAAAAACATCCTGATCGCTACTTACAATGAAATGGTGAAGAAACATGAGACATTTAAACCTGTCCGCATCTTTAAAACCCCAAAAAATGAGCAAGTGATTGATTTTGGTCAGAACCTGGTGGGATGGGTGATTCTGAAAGTAAAAGGCAAAGCAGGCGATAAGATCACTGTATCGCATGCCGAAGTCCTGGATAAGTTAGGAAACTTTTATACGGAAAACCTGCGTGCCGCAAAAGCGCAGGACACCTATATCCTGAAGGGCGGCGATGAGGAAATATTTGAACCTCATTTCACCTTTCATGGCTTCCAGTTTATACGTATTGAAGGCTATCCTGGTGATGTGATCAAGCCTGAAGATGTAACTGCTGTGGCATTGTATTCGGACATGAGACCAACGGGTACGTTTACCACTTCAAATCCGCTTATCAATCAGTTACAACACAATATCCAATGGGGACAGCGCGGCAATTTCCTTGATGTACCTACAGATTGCCCTCAACGGGACGAGCGTTTGGGTTGGACCGGCGATGCGCAGGTATTTTCGCGCACAGCTACCTTCAATATGAACGTGAACGACTTTTTTGCCAAATGGCTGCGCGATGTTGCTGCCGATCAGTCACCGGCTGGCATTGTGCCATTTGTGGTGCCAAACTGCTTAGGCTTCACACAAGGCAGTACAGGCTGGGGTGATGTATCGACTGTAGTGCCATGGAATATGTACCTGGCTTATGGCGACAAACGCATTCTTGCAACACAGTATACCAGCATGAAGGCCTGGGTTGATTATATGCAGCATCAATCTAAAAACGATTTATGGAACACCGGCTTTCATTTTGGGGACTGGCTCTTCTACAGCCGCGATGATGATACCGATGGCACTTCGGCTATTACCGATAAATTTTTCATCGCGCAATGCTTTTATGCTTATTCAACCCAATTGCTTATCAACGCGGCAACAGTACTAAATAAACAGGAAGATGTTACTTATTACACAGACTTGCTCAAACGTATTAAAGCAGCCTTCTTTAAGGAATACGTAACACCAAACGGCAGGTTGGTATCGGGTACGCAAACAGCATACACACTTGCCTTAAATTTTGATATGCTGCCTGAATCATTGCGCGATCAGGCTGCAACACGATTAGTAGAAAACATCCATGCCTATGGCGATCACCTTACCACAGGCTTTTTAGGTACACCTTACCTGTGCCATGTACTCACCCGTTTTGGCAAGGATAATATCGCTTACCGTTTGTTATTACAGGATACTTATCCGTCATGGTTATACCCTGTTAAAATGGGCGCTACTACCATTTGGGAGCGCTGGGATGGCATCAAGCCTGATAGAACTTTTGAAGCTGTTAGCATGAACTCCTTTAACCATTATGCTTATGGCGCTATTGGCGACTGGATGTACCGTGTAATGACAGGCCTGGATACTTATACCGATGGCCCGGGCTATAAGCACATCAAGATCATGCCGCATCCGGGAGGTAACTTTACCAACGCGTCGGCTAAACTGCAAACCTATTACGGCGATGTCAGCTCAGGCTGGGAAGTAAAGGATGGGAAAATGTATTACACGGTAGAAATACCTGCAAATACCAAAGCGGATATCTTCCTGCCGGCAAAACAAGCCGAAGACATTACTGAAGACGGCAAACCATTAGCATCGGATAAAGGATTGACAGTAGGCTCTTACCAGGATGGCTATATCGGTATAAGCGTGGGTTCAGGTGTATATCACTTTGAGACTCCTCAACTACCAACAGCACCGGCTGTTGCAGCGAAGTAGAAAATCGCTTTTAAAGGGGGCACCTATGGAGCCTAAAAACTTTTTCTAGTGTCTATAAACAGGAAGCTCCTATGGAGCTAAAGTCAACAAAATGATTGACTCCATAGGAGTCGCCTGTTTATAGCATGTAACCTGTAAGGGCTTTTTGGCTCCATTCGGAGCCTCCTATCGTTGGTATATTTTTTTAAAGTGATTTTTCTGATCTATTCAGACATGAATCAGGTCTTTTTCTACAAACGGGAGATATTTGGGTTTAATCCCTTTTCGCGAAACCAAATCAACTTTTGTATTAAAAATATCTTCCAGGTCATGGGCCAGGGATATAAACTCTATTCCAATACGTCCATTAAAGTCGACTAAAATATCTATATCACTTTTCTCATTATTGTCACCCCTGGCATACGAACCAAATAATGCCAACTCAGAGATCGGATATTTTTCCTCCAATTTGCTTTTTTGGCTCTTAAGTATATTTATTATCTGGTTTGTACTGTACATTACACAAATTTACTTATTAAATGTAAGTATGAAATATTATCAAATGAGTATATTATCTGGTCAAAGCGCAAACACCTTCGCATAAAATGGTGCTTCCGATCCCCAGTCTTTAAATGTCGACTTCATTTTGTCCTGAAAAGCTTTGGCTTCCATTTGCTTGCCTTTTTTGGGTGGAGTTAATGCATTAGGAGCTAATGTCATATCGGTTACCTTGGTTGCAAACCAGGCAATATTTTCATGCGGTAGCGCAACTCCCAATATCATTCCCGGTAAGCCATTAAATGACTCCGGTCCGCCGGATACAGGAATATCTGTGGTATAAAATGCTACCACATATATTGAATCCATCATAATCGCATTTGCCCGGCGACAATTGTAACCGGCTATCTCACGGGTTTCATCGGTTATTTTCCATTTTATTTTACGGGTACTGTCTTTCACCAGAAAAAGCTCATCAAATACCTTTTTCTGAAAGACGCCCGTCTTTGCGTCCAGATCACTGTAAATGGTATTGTTTTGAGTAGCAAACGGACTATTGGCAAAATACCCGGCGCCAGATACCATTTCCTCCTCAGCCGGAGTAAAGAGTGTTTTATTATTAGCAAACGATAAAACACTTTTAGATACCTTAAACTGCGGCTGGGATTTTTTATAAGCCTCAAATAAGGGAGTGTACCACGCTTCATTATCCTTATTAAACATTTTAGGAATAATGGCATACATATTTGTTTTGCGCTCAAAGTCGATAGTACCCGAAGTAGTAAAGTGTGCATGCTGGGCAAAAAGCTTATTGCTTAATATCAAAAGGCAAATAAGGCATGTCAATATATTTTTCATTTGTATCTAAATTTAAAATAAAATAAATTAAAATTATAAGCTCCCCTCTTGAGAGGGGCAGGGGTGTGTTCTTCAATATGCTAATCAATTTACAAATTACCATCTTCAGATAAGCCATTTGTATTTTCCATAATATGTTGTTCAATAGTCCTTAAAACATTAAGCATATCGTTCCTCACTTCCTGTTCTGTAAATCGAAGTATGGTCAAATCATATTTTTCCAGTTCTTTATCTCTTAACAGATCTTCCTGAGATTTTTCCTCATGATTATGATACTGTCCATCAATTTCTATGACCAGGTTCAATTCGTAACAATAGAAATCAACAATATAATTCAACAATGGCTTTTGACGATGAAAGTCATAACCATACATCTGTTTGTTATTTAATTCCTTCCAGAGCAATATTTCACCAAGGGTACTATCATTTCTCAGCTTTTTGGCTAAGTCTTTCAAGTAGGAGTTATATGGAATAATCTTGCGTGGCATATAACACACCCCTACCCCTCTCAAGAGTAATAGCCCATCATTTGACAGACGGCATTAAACTTCTAAAGA
>JAFDZM010000014.1 GCA_018266915.1 Bacteroidota bacterium
AAGTGTCTGTTGACTTGATTTTTTGTTACTTTTTGATCAAGCAAAAAGTAAAAGAGCGTCCGCGGCAATTGAGCGGACAGAATATCTTATTATCCCAGGAATATAAAAAGGTTCTTGAAATAAAGTCCAAATGATCAATTCTTATAAATCCTCCCAATCATCGGATCATCAAATATCACCTTCTTCAACGTCTCCACATCAAATGCTCCTTCTTTAGCGTAGATCACTTTGCCGCCCGGTTCAATGATGATAGTGTAGGGCAGCGCACCCTGCCACTTTGGGTCTATGGCTTCGATCATTTTATATTTACTATCGCCCGAATAAATATAGTTTAAACCTGATGCCTGTTTCTTCTGCAAAAATGCCAGTGCTTTATCCTGACTTTTTGCATCGTCAGAACTAATGGTAACCAACTGCAGCCCCCGGTCGCGGTACAGGTGGTTGAGGTAAACCAAGTCAGAAAATTCCTGAACGCAAGGCACGCACCATGTTGCCCAAACATTGATGAGCCTTAACTTGTCGGTTTTGTTTTTTAGAAGATCAGTAAGACCTTTTTCATCTACTTGTTGCAGGCTTACCGGTTCTTTGGCCCATTGTACTTCGGCTTTTTTTATCCAGTCTTTCTTTTCAATCCATTTAATAGAGCAACCAAAAACTTTAGTTGTTTTAACCTGAACTTCTTTTCCAGCCAAAATTGCGTCGATTGCATTGCGGGCATCGTTATTTATTGGCGTCTTGTCCGGGTTTTCCATATCATCTATGCGGCCCTGGTAACTAAGCTTTCTGTCCTGATCAAAAATGAAAATATGCGGGGTTGATACCGGTCCGTATTTATTTGAGGCGATTTCTGTTTCACCATCATATAAATAAGGGAAATTAAAATGTGCGTCACGTGCCCTTATCTTCATTTCATCAAAAGAATCGCCGACATCGCTATATCCCAATTCGTCATAACGCAGGGAAGAGGGATTATTGGGATTGATGGCCACGACACTAACTCCCTTTGGCGCATAGTCGCGGGTGATTTTGATCAGCCTTTTTTCATAAGCCTGCGAGGTAGGACAATGATTGCATATAAAAACTACCGCTAAAATCTTGGCATTTTTAAAGGATTCAAGCGTATAAGTTTTGCCATCGATGCCCTGCAATTTAAAGTCAGGTGCGCTGGCCCCGATCTCTAAAGTTTTGTGTTCAACCTGGGCAAAGCTGGTTGAGCTGATCAGCAGCGATAAGATAGATCCAAGTAACAATAAGTGACTTTTCATGTTTTAGTTATATGGTGAGAACCGGGATTAAACTGATAGGTTTTTATCAAATTTATATATTTTATTGTCCGATATATTATTCGTAAATTTAATATACCAATTCAACTAAATTTTAATCTTATGAAACCCCCAATTCATGGTATCGCCATACCCTTGATGGCGGCGTTTTTCCCCGACGGGTAATTGATCTGGACGCTCCATCGTACCTAATACTATCAGATCGCAACAATTTTTCGTTCACCATTAAACTAAATCGACATGAAAAAGATTTTAATTCTTGCGGCTTTAATAAGTTGCATAATTTATGGATGTAAGAAAAAAGAGAAAGTATCTCAGGCGGGTGTTTACAGACTGGACAAGCAAATGGCTAGTGGTGGGGGGAAGGATACAGTATATAAGCGCACTCAAATGAAAATTTATACCGATAAGTACTTTATGTGGGCAGGTATGGCTCCTGATTCTTCCGTTGGCTTTGGCACCGGAGCATATAACCTGGATACAGGAAATACTATACTTGAACGCAATATTTACAGCAGCGGCTATTTGGACTCTTCAAAAAGCTTTAACTTGAAGGTGACACGTAAAGATTCAGGTTATACACAGGTAATTCCCGATTTGGTTGTTTTAAACGGCGTAAAATGGAGCCTGACAGAAAATTACTCAAGAATAACCGGTTCAGACACCTCAGTTTTGGATGGTTTATGGAAACTGGATAAAGTATTTTGGGTAAAAGGAAAGGATACTACCCGGAGCAATGAAACACAGTTCAAAATATTCTGGGGCGGACATTTTATGTTTGTACACCGTTATCCTTTGACCCAGGGTGGGACATCAACATTCAAAAATGGGTTTGGTTACGGAACCTTTAGTTTTAAAAGGGATACTTTGACAGAAGAAGAAGAGTGGTCGAGCCATACCGCGCTTGTGGGGCATAAATTTTCTATCAAGATCACAATGCAGAGTAAAGATTTATATTCCCAGGTAATAGACGATCCGAAAGCTGGCGAGCAAACTACAGAAATATACAGAAGGGTACAGTAACTGAATTTAATATGTCATTGCAGGAGTAATAAAATGTCGCCCTGCAATGACAGTTTGTTAATTGAATTGACTGTTCTTTTTCATCACAAAACCGGATAAAAGCGTTAATACCGCTGCCGCTAATGTGATGGATGCTGCAAACGGGAAGAAATAAATAAGCTCATCTATGCCCCATGCTACCAAAGCAATGCCAATGGCATAGATGATTTTCTTCGCAAGGTTTGCACTGCGGTCTGTTTCGCCCGAAACGAACCATAAAACAATAGCGATCAGGAACAATGCTATCGAACTCGCATAGCCAAACCCTTCGTAAAAATCGCCCAATGAACGTTCTGCACCCATAAAAGGGAACCTATGCCCGGTCATGCCGTCAACAATGGTTTTATAAACAGGGTCCGGCGCTTCTTTCCAGGTATTAAAGCCATAAGTATGCAGTACCGAATGAATGAAAATTAATATCGCGGCAATTCGCAAAAAGATCTTAGGTTTCATAATTGGTTTTACCGCAATTTACTTAATCAATGGTCAATAGTCAATAGTGAATGTTGCATTAGTTGAAGTGGTTGTTGTCGTTGGTGAACATGTAAGCTGTCCGCAGATTTTACCTCTCCCGGCTTCCCCTGATTCCGGGCGAGGCGTTGTTAGCGTGGTTTGTTATTTCGCTTTGCGGATATAAATACTGCCATAAGTGGTTTTCATCAGCAGTTGCGGACCACCGCCATTGATCTTGCCATACACCCAATCTTCTATCTTCAGACTGTACATGCCTTTGGTGTCACTTTTCGAAACTTCTGGCTTGTGCACGTCCGTAGCTACGTCGAAGTCGGTAAATACATCACCGCGATCTGACTTCAATTTGACATTTGCTTTCAGTGATGCAGGGAAGGTGACGTCTACATTGCCATTCAGGGTAGAGTAGGCCATAGCCGCTTTTGAGTCGATCGATTTGAATGTTACCGTCACATTACCGTTAACCGTATTGGCTACCACTGAGCCTGATATATTGGTGAGTTTTATGTAGCCGTTTACATTGCTTACTTCCAGGTCGCCGTTGAGGTTGCTACCATTTACATTGCCACCGTTTACCGTACCGAATTTGAAGCTGCCCTCATTCATCGGAACTTTTATAACCAGGTTAACTGCTTTGCCGGCATTAGCGCTAATATTCACCTCGTTATTGTGTTCATCAGCCTGTATATCGGCGCTGTTGCCGTTGTTGATGCGATGCATTCCGCCGCTAGTGGTGTGGTCTTCATTATGGCGTCTTTCGGCTTGCATTACTTCTACAACGATGTCCTTGCCTTCATAGCCATTCACGGTAACCGATCCATCAACCAGGTGTGCCTCCAGTTTATACGGTTTACCCGGTGAGCTTAATGGTATCACCATTTGTTCTTTTCCAGATTCCTGCGCCCAGGCATTTGCACTTAAAAATAATGCAATTGCCAGCGTACTTATAATTCTTGTCGTCTTCATTTTCTGTTAGTCTTGCTTTTTAATATATACATTCCCGTTAAGGGTTTCAAATTTGAATAACTTGCCACCGGCGCCAAAGCGTATATCGGAGAGCTTGCTCAGTTTATAGGTAGTCGTACTGCCGCTTTTATTTTCGGATTTAGTGACCCTGCTAGGCATTACTTCCACATCCTGAAAATCGGTATAAAACTGGCCGTTCATGCTTTTAAAGGATACATCAGCAGCCAGGCTTGAAGGATAAGTAACCTTCAGCTCGCCATTAATGGTGTAATAAGATGATGCATCGGGCGGTACAGTCAGGTAATTTACTGTTACACCCCCATTTACTGTATGGGCTCTGGTAGCACCTTTGGCATTCACGATGTCGATCTTGCCGTTCACATTGTTAATGGTCAATGTGCCGTATACATTTTTCACATAAAGATCACCGTCATTTACGGTCGATGCATCCAGGTCAACGTTAAAAGGCACCTTTACTACAAATTCGAGTTTTACTCGGTATTCAATATTGCGATGGTCGTCCCAGTGCCTGTTGCGTTGATGTGGCTTTGTGTCCCAGGGTTCAGAGATATAAGCTATAATACTGTCTGCTTTTTGCTCAAACTCCAGTTTGAATTCTTTTTTGCCGTCCTCTACAGTTTGCTTGTCATCGGCTGATATAGTTTCATCAATTTCCATCAGGACCTTATTGCCTGAATAGCCCTCGACTTTTACCGAACCAAAGAGGTTGTAAATACCAACCATACCTTTCTGGTAGGTAAACTCCTTGCTGATATGGGTTTTAAATTCCTGCGCTGAGGCAGAAATTTGGGCAAAACAAATGCCCAGCCCGGCTAAAACGGGTATTATTAATCGTTTCATAAACTATTTATTTTAAATAAGTTGTGTTATGGTTTGCTTGATCTTGTCCCTTACGCCAGGGTTAAGGTCTTTTTGTTTTAACATATCTTCAAATGATTTAACCGAACGTTTTTCCTGCAGTTTCAACATCACATCTGCGATGGCCAGTTGCATGATAGGCGAGTCCTGTTTTTCGATGGATCTGATCAAACCTTCCCTCACTTCCGGGTGATTGGCAAGGTGTGACAAGGCATCCAAAGTGCTCAAACGAACGTTCACATTCGGGTCGTTATTCAGCGTAGCTAACAGGGCGTCGATCACTTCTTTATCGGCATGTTTGATCTCGCTGGTATAGCTTACGCCGCGTATTCTTTCAGATGCCGACGGGTTCTCCAGTAATGCCAGCATCATGGTTTGTTTTAATTCATGCACCTGTGAGCTAAGCGCCTTTAATTGTTGTTCCTGCTCACCGCCTTTGCCTGAGGAAAACAGCCAGTAGCCCAACCCGAAGCCCACCAGTACAATCACCAGGCTGTAAGCCAGCGGCCAGCGGGTTTGTAACTGCCATATTTTACCTAATCGCTCACGGATGCTGGTCCAAACGCCTGGTTTGGTATCCTCAACGGATTCCTTGTAAGTATCCAGCATCGCCTGGAATTTTACACGCATATGTGCTGACGGCTCCGGCGTTTCCATTTCGGCCATCATTTCCCAAACATCCCTCAGCCCTGCCAGTTCCTCGCTGCAGCCCTGACATTCAGTCAAATGCTTTTCCAGCTCCGCTTGTTCGGCAGGAGTAAGCTCGTTGTTCAATAGCCCGATCAGTTTGTCTTCATATTTTTCGCACATCATCTCTTTCAATTTTAACGTTCCATTTTGCTGTAAATATTTTTCAGTTCCTGCATGGCCCGAAATGCCCTTGTTTTTGCAGCTACTTCCGATATTCCCAGTATTTGGCCTATCTCGCCATATTTCAGTTCCTGCAGACGGTTCAGCGTCAATATCTCCCGGTGATCTTCGCTCAGGCTGGCCATCGCCTTATACAGGCTTGCTTTATCCTGTTTCTTTTCCAGGTGCTCATCGGCACTCATACCGCCTGGCAGCCTATCTTCCATTTCTTCGGCAGGCAGTTGTTGTACTTTGTTTTTATTTTTTTTGGCCTGGTCCTTCAGCGTATTGCGCGCTATCTGGAACATCCAGGCTACAAACTCACCCTGTCCGGTAAAGGTGTGCCGGTATTTCAGCATTTTATAAAATACATTCTGCACCATGTCCTCACTCGCCTCGCGCTGATACGTCATGTGAAACAGGAACCCATAGAGTGAACGGTGATGCCGCTCGAACAGTAAGCCCATTCTATCCAGGTCCCCGGCTTTCACCCGGAGCATGATCGCATTATCGCTAAGTGAATTCAAACAGTCTGTTTGTTATAATTTTACATTGGAGACTTCCGAAAAAAAAATTGGTTACAGAAAAATAAGAATTTTTTAAAAGGGATTGAATATTGGCTCTCTCATCATCAAAAAGGCAACCAACAGAGAAACAGGAACAGTTAAAAGACTATTTCGAAAGTATGAAGCGATTGATCGAAATAATAGTTGACTTTCCAATTGTACAGGTTACAAATGTTCTTTACAATGGTGAGACCCAAACCTGTCCCATCTGATTGGCTGCCCTTTTGAAACCGGTCAAAAATAGTCTCTGCATGCAGCGCATTTTGGCTGCCAGTATTCTTGATGATGAGTTTACCCGGCGTAAGGGTAATATATTGACGGCCGTTAGGGGTATTATGTCGTATGGCGTTGCTGAATAAATTATTCAGCAATATATCTACCAGGTATTTGCTGGCAAGTATTTCTTTTCCTTCGAGTTTTTCTGTAACGGTGATATGCTTTGTGTTAAGCAATTCCTGAAACTGTACCAATTTTTCGCGGATCAGGTTATCAAGCCTTAAAACCTCGTTGCCTTCAATCAGATTATTCTCAATCTTCACCAGCAGCAACATGGTCTGGTTCAATCTTAATAACTTTCCAGATGCTGTATAAATATCATTGATCAGGTCGTAATGTGCGGGATTTAATGATTCGTCCTGTATCAGCGTGTCCAGTTTGGTGGTAATCACTGCTAAGGGTGTCATCATCTCATGCGATGCGTTCTCGGTTAAGTGTTTCAGGTGCAGAAAGTCATCCTTTATCCTTTCAGACATGATCTGTACCGCCTGGTTCAGTTCGGCAAATTCATCTACTTTGTTATCCTGCAAATTGAAATCGGTTGGTTCAGAGATGTTGAAAGCTTTTAGTTCACTCAGTATATTGTAAAAGGGTTTCCATAAGTCCCGAAGTAAATACCGGTTGATAAGAAATAAGGCAACAAGCAACCCAATCATCAGCGCAAGTGTGATCAGTGCAATTATTTGAACAAGGTATTCGGTGCCCTCTCTCGACTCCGAGATTATGACTTTATAATGCTGACCATTAAAAAAGATCAGATCCTCTACCGCACGGCCTTCTTCATTTTTTTTCTCCTTTGGGTTGATGTAGGCAGTATCAAAGTATCTCCTTTTAAAAGTAGTTTGATCCGTTTTTGTAAAGGTGGTTACATCCTCGTCAAAATCGACTTGTGTAGGTAAACGATTATTGCCACCAATGTATTCTTTAAGTTCGTCAATTTCTTCTGTCAGGTCACGATCAAGCTGCAATCTGGATATATAGATAATGGCAAAAAAATAGATCACCCCACCGGCAAGCAACACGGAGATAGTTGTAATAATGCTGGCCTTATTGTAATGATCTGAAAGCTTCATTTATGCAGTAAATTTATAACCGATACCGTATAACGATTTAATATAATCGTTGCAATTGGCATCCATTAACTTTTTGCGCAGGTTCTTTATGTGGGTATAAATAAAATCGTAATGATCGTGCACATCCATTTCATCGCCCCACAAATGTTCGGCAATGGCATTCTTTGATATTACCTTGCCCTTATTGGCGATAAAGTAAAGCAGCATGTCGAACTCTTTACGGGTAAGGGTCAGACTGACCCCATTTATGTCAACACTTCTTCCGTGCAGATCGACAGATATCTCATTGAAGATTATAATGTTGTTGCTACTGAAAGTTTTGCGCCGGTAAACGGCTTCTACTCTTGCCTTTAATTCGGCCAGGTGAAATGGCTTGGTTAAATAATCATCGGCTCCGATATTGAGGGCTTTTATTTTGTCATCGAGTGAGCCTTTTGCCGAAATGATCAGCACAGACTCATTTCTCATATTATTTCTCAGGAAATCAAGCACGGCAAAGCCTTCGCCATCGGGCAATCCAATGTCGAGCAATACACAATCGTAAACATAATCAGATAATTTGCCGATAGCACATTTTAACGAACCGCAGCATTCGCAAATGTTGCCATCCCCGTTCAGGTAATCAGCTATGTTCTGGCGAAGCCCTGCTTCGTCTTCTATAATTAAAAATTTCAATTGCTTCAGATTAGGATCAATCCCTCCAACCAACAAGTTTACAAATCAATTCTGTTTTTAAAATGAAGTTACACTTTCCGAACTTTTGTATGGAATAATTGTTGTTCAAGTTGTTATGTATCAAGGATGACTTAGCTTTGTTCAATAAATCATCACGCTTATGGATCATGTTGTAAAAATTATCTCGACAGAATATATTACCCACGATGTAAAACATTTTGTTGTTGAAAGGCCGGCGGGTTTTGAATTTGTACCAGGCCATGCAACCGACTTGTCAATCAATGAAGAAGGATGGGAGGATAATAAGCATCCATTCACTTTTACAGGTCTGGTGGGGGCTCCTCACCTGGAGTTTACGATCAAAATATATCCAAATCCGCAGGGTGTTACGCATCATTTGAGTGAATTAGGGCTGGGTAATGAATTGATCATCAGCGATCCCTGGGGGGCGATTGAATATAAAGGACCGGGCTATTTTATAGCGGGTGGAGCGGGCATCACTCCCTTTATTGCCATACTGAGGGATTTATACAAGGATGGAAAAGTTGCTGATAATGTATTATTCTTCTCCAACAAAACGGATAAGGACATCATTCTGAAAGAAGAACTTGAATTGATGCTTGGGAAAAATGCTCATTTTACCATAACCCGCCAAAAAGATAGCCAGTACGACCAGCGTAAGATCAATAGTGATTTTTTAAAGGCAGAAGTGAAGGATTTCAGTAAAAAATTTTATGTATGCGGGCCTGACGAGATGGTACAAGAAATCAACGGGATATTAGTTAAGCTTGGTGCGCAAGCTGATGCAGTTGTGTTTGAAAAATAAAAACTCCTCCCCCGGAATCCTACCGTGTACCCCCAAGTATATCTCCTATGAAACGCAGCTCCTAAAGGAGCAGTTTTAAGAAATAACTTATAGGTACACGGTAGCTAAATTTAGAGGAAGGTATCGCACAAGCCCATTTTTGATATTAAACAAAATGCCAAAGCGTAAGTCATTTTCCCCTTAATAATGACAACAAAGCAGTATTGATCTGCCATTTTGTGCCTAAAAATCAACGGGTTTGTTTTTTGTGGGCGTTCCGTTATGGATTCATACTCACAAATAATTATTAATGCCGTTGAAAAACTGCGCACTTCTGTGGTAAAGATCGAACAGTATGCTATGAATGAAGGGCGCGAGGCAGTAACCGGTACGGGTACCGGGTTTTTATTTTCATCCGATGGTTATTTGTTTACCAATAGCCACGTAGTAAAAAAAGCAAAACACTTACGAACCATATTGTATGACGGGAGCATACACCACGCCGCACTGATAGGGGAAGATCCTTACACCGACCTCGCTATTTTAAAGATCGATGCAATTGATTACGCACCAGCTATTCTGGGAGATTCCGATGATTTACAAATCGGTCAATTAGCCATTGCCATAGGTAACCCACTTGGGTTTCAGCATACGGTTACTGCTGGCGTTGTCAGCGCTTTAGGGCGAACCCTGAGCAGCGAGACCGGCGTCAGTATGGATAGCATGATTCAAACCGATGCATCATTAAACCCCGGCAACTCCGGTGGACCGCTTATCAATGCAGATGGAGAAGTAATTGGTGTAAACACGGCAATGATCCGTGGAGCGCAAGGATTGTGTTTTGCTATTAGCATCAATACAGCTAAATCGGTAGCCGATCACCTGATACGCTATGGCAAAGTAAAGCGTGCTTATATCGGGGCAAGTTTGCAGCAGGTTGGGTTGGTGCCTAAGCTGCGTACCATTCATCATTTAAAAAATCAGCAGGCGCTGTTCATTACTCAGGTTGAAGATAATAGTCCCGCAGACAAAGGAGGTTTACTAAGCGGCGACATTATTTATGCCTTTAATGATAAGATGATAGAAACCTCAGACCAACTGTTCAAGATGCTTACCGGTGATAAGGTAGGACAATTTCAATATGTAAGTGTTCTGCGCAATAACCAGAAGAAGGAGCTGAGAGTAACCCCGGCAGAACGGTAAGCATAGCTCTGTGAACTTTGTGCCTTTCTCAGTGTCCCCTGTGGTTAATTTTACCACGGAGGACGCTGAGAATTAACCAGAGAGACCGGGTTATTACTTTAACAAATTGCTGGTCAATGGGTCGATGATGGTTTTTACTTCCGATACCGTATTGATCGGAAAGTTTCCCAGGCGTGCATGTTCACGTATCACTTCTTCGCTTTCGGCTATATGTACGCAGTAAAGCTTATCGTCGGTAACATATGACTGTATCCAGTAATAAGGTTTACCTATTTGCTGAACAACATCGCAGGATAATTGAGAAATGGCCTGTAATTCTTCCGGTGAAAGATTTCCGGCTCCCGGTAAAATTCTTTCTATTACAAATTTTTTCATGCTGGTAATTTTTAATGATCGCTAATAACAACAAAATTAAATCCGTGCCTCTAACCCGACTATAGGGATATTCCCTATTTAACGGGTATCAACACCCTATTTTATAATTTCAAGGTGGATGGCTTCATTTACAGCCTTTACCCTCGAGTTTACGTCCAGTTTAAAAAGAATAGATGTAATATGATGATCCACCGTTTTAGCCGATATAAAAAGACGATCGGCTATTTCCTTATTCTGCATCCCTTCCTTCAGTAGTTTCAAAACATCCACTTCGCGTTCAGTTAAACGCGCCGCATTTGATTTGGTGGTTTCACGCATCCCTCTGGGAATGCTTTTAATTCCGGAGGCACGCATTTCCATTTTCAATTTTTCGTATACAGCAGTAGCACCTAATTCCTGTACTATACCAATTGCTTTCTTTTTATCTTCCTCACTCCCCTCAAATAGCGCTAAAGCCTGCTCATACGGGCAACCCAGTGCTTCCCACCGGCTTGCATCGTTATAGCTGTTGTGCAACGCATGGAACGGGGCATATTTTTTCCTGGCTTTTAATAGCCAGTAAGTAAACTCATTATCCATATCGGCATCACCCGCCTGCTCCAGCGTTGTGATGGCAAAATCAACAGTTATGTAATCCGTTAATACTTTGCCTGTAATCCATTCATATTCCAGCAGGGCTGCCAGTACGGGAATAATCCTTTGCAGCTCCATTGTACCAAAGGCTTTTGCCTTTGCTTCTGTTAAAAGCTGTAAGACATCCGTATCACCACGACGCATTTTTATGGTAGCGACGATGGCCATAGCACCGACCTTAAAAATAGTCCCCTGGTTGGTGTTATTGATCAGGTTATCGGCAATGTGATAAGCTTCGGCCCATTGCCCTGTTTCCAATTTTAACCGGGCCATATATCCCGATAAGTGATTCATCCACGAATCCATATCTTTTTCTTCACAATACCTTAAACCGGTACATAATATATCTTTTGCAAAAACATAATCCTTGAGCAGTATTCCATTACAACCAAGGTTAGAATAAGCCCGCGCAGCGTGCTCGTGAAAGGCGTTTTTTAACGCGATATCCAGGCTTTGCTGTAACAGATGAAGTCCTTCCTTCCGGGTCGGGGCCATCCGCATTTTTACAGTACCTACATTGTTTAGTGCATGCGAAAGAATTTCTTCATCTCCCAATTTTTTGGCTATCAGCATGGCCTTTTCTCCCCAATATACTGCCTCCGGGTACTGGCAGTAGATCATGGTTAATTGCGATAGGTTGCTGTAAGCCATCGCTTTGGCTTTTGAGTCAGGCTGATCTTCCAATAACTCGATAGCCTGCCGGGCAAAACTCTCCGCCTGTTTGCGGTTGCCATCAACCCAACCCAGCCTTGATAAAGACCGCATACAATCTGCAGCCCGTTCTTTATTGTCATCTCCTTCCCAAAGCTTAAGCGAACGGTTCATGTAAATGATAGCATCCTTATGCTTGTTAATGAGATAGCACTCATAGGCGTAACCTTCATACAACTCATGCAATGTACCCTTATCATTCCCCTGGTAATATTCTATTGCCGAGAAATACAATTTAGCCGATTCAATGTGGGCCCCAATGCAGGAAGCCCTCTTTGCTGCTATCACCGCATAATGGGTAACCAGTTCGTACTGGTTTGCATTTTTTGCATGATGGATGATGCGCTCGATCTCCTGTTTCTGCTCAAAATCCTTCAAAAACAGATCGAGTATACGTTTATTTAGCGATACCCTTAAGAGCGGCGATAAGGATGCTTCAATTGTTCTTCTGTATAGTTCATGTTTAAAAGATATCCGTTCATTTTCGTGAAGCAGAATTCCTGACTCCAATGATAGCTCAACCGCCTCCACGCATGAAGGATCCATTCGCAAAAGATAGTCCGTTTCAAAGCCGGTTGGTTGTACCGATAGAAATTTCCATACTTCTTTAGTCTTGGCATTTTGCCGGTTAAAAACCGAAAGGATAGAATCTTTTACATTGTCTGGTACGCCGGCGCTATAACTCGCCAATATTTCGGTTACATAAAATGGATTGCCGCCTGAGATGCTGTAAACACTTTCGCCACTGTAGCCTTTTTCAGCGGCCAATGTTTCAACTGCGTTTTTCGATAAAGCTGTAATCTGTAAACGCGTAAAGATATCGCGGGGAAGCTGGCCAAACACATTACGCAGCGGATGCCCGGAAATGATCTCATTGTCGCGGTAGGTGAGTAAAAAAAGGCAATGCAACTGGTTGATGCGCCGTGCCAGGAATTTGATGAAATCAAGCGTGCCTTCGTCGGCCCAATGTACATCTTCAAAAATGAGGACGATAGATTCTTTTTGAGTGCTTAGCTCCTGCAGCAGGTTGACAAATAATTCTGTCCGGTCTTTCTTGTCCTTCACACGTTCCATTACATCGCTTTGCATTTGCCAGGCAATGTCATAAAGCGGGGCTAACGGACGGGGGGTAAACAAGGCATCACAGGTTCCCTGCAATATTTTACAATCGTTTTTTACCCCATTGCAAAAGGCGCGCACGAGAGAAGTTTTGCCTATACCAGCCTCACCGCTTAATAAAAGACAGTGCCCGTCAGACTTCCGCGTATGGTCAAATCTGGTATGCAGTGTATGTAGAAAACCATCCCTTTCAATCAATTCCATATTTGCCAGTATAAATATGATTTTTTAATAAGGTGGGGTGCCTCTTATTTTACTGTAATGCTTCTGTTAATCAATAAAATACAGCATAGTAAATATACCGCATTATCCCGACTCATGGTAATGAATACCCTATATTTTTTAGCGATACATATTATTCCCCATAGAAAAATAAGGCGTAGATAAGATTAATATAGGGTAAAAGTCTGACATCCCACTTTAGTTTTCAGGAGACCTTTGTGTAAGAAAATCATTTGATCACTTTAATCCAACGAATCATGAAAAAGGTATTACTTATAGCAACATTTATAGTTGCTGCATTCTCAGGCAAACTTTATGCACAATCAGGCCCTTCAAACAATTTGTACCTCGATGTACACCATTTCGGACCGGGCAAAGTAAAATTTGAAGACGTTGAAAAAGCCCACGCCAAAGACCTGGCCACCGAAAAGAAATTTGGCGTACAATTTATTAAGTATTGGGTTGACGAAGCTGATGGTAATGTATACTGCCTGTCTTCTGCTCCTGATTCTGGCGCTATCCGTAAAACCCACGCACAGGCACACGGCCTTTTGCCCGATCAGATCTACCTGGTAGATGCCGGTAAGGAATCATCTGAAATAAACGGCGCCAATTATTTCCTGGATATCCATCACCTCGGTGCAGGAAAAGTTACTGCTAAGGATGTTGCTGCAGCCCATCAAAAAGACCTGGCAGTTGAAAAGAAATACGGTGTGAATTTTATCAATTACTGGGTAAATGAAAAAGACGGAGTAGTTGTATGTTTTTCACAAGCTCCTGATCCAAACGCGATAGTTCAAACACATAAAGAAGCACATGGCTTGGTTCCCGATCAGATCGAACAAGTAAAACAGGGACAATAAAAATCAATTTTTGAATATTAACAAAGAAGGCCCGAAACCGGGCCTTCTTCATACAAAACAAAACAATAATCACCCTTTATTTAAATGAGGTTTCCACCTTCGTTATTTTCCATCCGGCGCCAACGGGTTCAGCAGTAATTACATCGGTACGGGTGTAATCAGCATATTTCATATCCACTTTCATCACTTTCTTCTGATCATCGTCCTGCATAACCGTTTTGGTGCACTGGCAATCCTGCTCTATATTGGCATTTGCTTGTAACCCATCCATAATTTGTGCTTTGGTTAAGGTATTTACACGTTCGCCGCGTTTCATCAGGAATTGTGCATCATCATCTATCGCATCACTTACACCATTCAGTTTACCGTGAACTATTGCATTTAAGTAGGTATCGATAACTTCGTCTTTAGAATTTCCGTGACCTGTTGGTGCAGCCTGAGAGATGCCGCACACGAATAATAAAGCCAGTCCCATCATCATTGCTTTAAGCGTTTTCATAAATTTGGTATTTGAGGTTAAAATTTGATTTATATCTATAAGACAGGGGTACCTATAGCTTCGTTACACCAAAAAGCCGCAAAAAAGCCATTTTAACAAACATTTAACATTCCTTACAATGCTTTGACATTTTGAGATATTGACTAATTTGCACTCACCATGGTTGAGTTCACCACAATGATCCTACAGTTTGCCGAGCAGGGCGAAAAGACCGGCTGGAGCTATATTGAAATACCTGCCGACGTTGCCCAACAGATGAAACCCGGGAACAAAAAATCGTTCCGCGTGCGCGGTATGCTGGATGCACTGCCTGTAAGTGGCATGGCCCTGATGCCCATGGGCGAGGGTAACTTCATTATGGCATTAAAAGCTGAGGTTCGCAAAGGTATCCACAAAAATGCTGGGGCCATGCTGCATGTAAAACTGGAAGAGGACGTGGATTTTAAGGTTGAAATGCCTGCCGACCTGCAGGAGTGTTTTGATTTTGAGCCTGAAGCACTGGAATTTTTTAATAGCCTTGCCAAATCGCACCGGGAGTATTTTATAAAGTGGATAGATAGCGCTAAAACCAGTGAGACACGGGCCAAACGTATAGTAAATACAATAAACGCGATGTTAAGAAAATGGCCTTATAATGTGATGTTACGGGAGATGAGGAAAGATTGATGTGCGGATGTGCAGATTGAAGGATGTGCAGATTATTAGAGCCAAAATTTAAGTAGTTATAATAAAAAATAAATAAAAATTCTCTCCTTACATTTAGCTGCCATGTACCTATAAAAATATCTCTTTAGAAAAACAGCTCCATTAGGAGCCAAATGTTGGTAGAAATAAGAATCAACATGGTTCTATTGCTCCGTAGGTGCAATATTAAACATTAGGCATGGCGAAGATATGTTGCACCTACGGAGCAAAAATGTTTTTATATGTGTTTTCTACCAACATATTACCCCTATGGGGTATTATATAAAGATGTAGGCACCCTGTAGATACACTTTAGGGAGAGATGTCCAGCGCAGCGCCGACAGAATGGGTAAACTTATTGATTTAGTGAGCTTTTATATGCCTCACATACTCGTCAATTTTGACGATCTTGCGATCTCTGAATTGCATATCCTGAACATACTCCAGCGAATCCCGCTGACCTTTGCTGTTTGTAAATGCTCTTAAAGTCCAGGTGGTTACCCATGCTTCTTTTCTATCCTTGCTGGATACAGACTGATAGTCATACAGTTTAATGGATAAATCTTTAAGCGAATCACGCATTGTTTTAGCCCTTTTGAGATACTGGCTGCGTGCCCCGATAAAAGTACAGCCATCAAATTCTGCCATTAAGGTATCAGTGTAGTATTTGCGCATTTCGGCAGTGTCATCTTTCTCAAATGCTTTTAAGGCTTTCAGGGCGATAATGATATTAGCGTGGCTGGTGTCAGTGATCCAATAACCGGCATTTTTAACAGGATAAGCAAAGGCAGCTGAATCTGGCGGGGTAGTACTTGTGTAAGGAGATGGGGAATGTTTGCACGAAAAAAATAACAATAGCATAGCCAGCATGGAGCAGAGTACCTTCATTGCGTGTTTATTATTAATTAGGTTAATAATTGAATTTTAAGATAGGAAGATAAACTTTAATAAGTGAAAAGAATTTTAAGTTTTAACCGGCAGGAAAAAATCAGCCATCAAAAATAGTTAGTAGTTAAAGCGAAAAAATTAGTTGGAGATAATAACACTCCCGGCTTAATTACAACTTGCGCTTCTTAGGATCTTGCCTGTTGTCAAAAATTGATATTATCTCTATCACTTCCTTTTCAACTTTAAAAAAGATAGATGTTTGAGGAGATGCCACACATCGGTGAATCTTTTTTCTTTTCTTAATGAGCGGAAATTGCTCAGGCGAATTTTGAATTCGGTTTATTGTATCAAATATTTCATTAATGACTCTTTGGGTTATTTTCTCTCCCCATTCGTCATATAAATATTCCTGAAGGTTATTCAATTCTTTTAAGGCCCTATCTGCCCAAATTAAAGGTTTAGCCATTCTTTGCTCGCAACCGGTCTAATTTTTCTGTCATGTAGGCCACCACTTCCTCATGTGTATGTACCCGGCCAGCTTTTACGTCCTCAAGTCCGGCTTTTATACCTTCAATCGCTTCTTGTGGAAGATCGCCCCAGTTATCATCCTCAAGTTGGTAGTTTAGCCCCATTTTTTTTAGAAAGGTTTCCAGGGTGGATAAATCTTTGTCCTTATTTATCTCTATTGTCACTGTTGCCATAATATCAAAAGTACGGAATAATAAGATGAAAGCATATATCTATATGTAGCATGTTCAAATGTTGATTAAATCCGCACATCTCCACGTCCGCACATCCGCACATTGTGCTATCTTTACCCATCTATATTTTTTAGCTAAGAATGAGTGAAGATCTGAGTAACAATCTATCTGAAAATAATAACGACAAACTACACAATGTAACCTCGCTCAACGGGTTATACGAAAATTGGTTCCTGGACTATGCATCTTATGTGATCCTCGACCGTGCAGTGCCCCATATCAATGATGGTTTGAAGCCGGTACAGCGCCGTATCCTGCACTCGCTGAAGGAGATGGACGACGGTCGTTTCAACAAGGCCGCCAACGTGATCGGTAATACCATGAAGTACCACCCGCATGGTGATGCCTCTATCGGCGATGCCATGGTGCAGATAGGGCAGAAGAACCTGCTAATAGACTGCCAGGGTAACTGGGGCGACCCTGTGACCGGCGACTCGGCAGCAGCACCGCGTTATATCGAGGCACGTTTATCCAAGTTTGCCAATGAGGTGGTTTTCAATCCTGATACTACCGAATGGCAGGCCAGTTATGACGGAAGGAACAAAGAGCCAGTCACCCTTCCGGTTAAGTTTCCTTTATTGTTAGCTCAAGGCGCAGAGGGTATTGCCGTAGGTTTGGCTACCAAAATTCTACCGCACAACTTCGTTGAGCTGCTGGATGCCTCTATCGGCGTTTTACAAGGCGAAAGGCCAAACCTGGTGCCTGACTTCCTTACAGGTGGTATGGCCGATTGTTCAGCTTATAATGAAGGTCAGCGTGGTGGTAAGGTTCGTGTGCGTGCTAAGATCGTAGAGAAAGATAAAAAGACTCTGGCAATCACCGAGATACCATTTAGCACAACTACCGGCAGTTTGATTGATAGTGTGATTGCGGCCAATGATAAAGGTAAGATCAAGATCAAAAAGATCGAGGATAATACCGCTGCTAATGTGGAGATCATCATCCACCTGGCGCCCGGTATATCGCCCGATGTGACTATTGATGCATTGTATGCCTTCACAGACTGCGAGGTTTCCATATCGCCCAATACCTGCGTGATCCAAAACGATAAGCCGCGTTTCATGAGCGTGAATGACATGCTTACCGAGAGCACGCATTACACTAAAGAACTGTTAAAGCAGGAGTTGCAGATCAGGCTGAAGGAATTGATGGAGAAGATATTCTTCAGCTCATTGCTAAAAATATTTATCCAGGAAGGGATGTATAAGCATCCGGATTATGAAAGTTCCGGAACCTTTGATACCGTAGTTGAGGTATTGAATACTTTATTTGCCCCGTACTTCTCCCAATTCTACCGTGAAATATTACCGGAGGATTATAAGAAGCTGATCGATAAACCGATGAGCAGCATCACCCGCTTTGACGTGAAGAAAGCGGATGAGCAGATGAAGGCGCTGGAAGGCGAGATAAAGGAAGTAAAACATCATCTGAAACACCTGAACAATTATGCCATTGCCTGGTTTCAGAAACTGAAGGATAAATACGGTAAGGACCGTGAACGCAAAACTGAACTGCGCACTTTTGATAAGGTAGAAGCTGCACAGGTAGCGCTTGCGAATGTAAAGCTATATGTGAACAAAGTTGATGGTTTTATAGGCTCGGGCCTTAAAAGAGATGAATCTGTAGAACTGGTTGGGGAATGCTCTGATATTGATGATATTATTGTTTTCCGTGCAGACGGTAAATGCATGATCACAAAAGTTCAGGAAAAAGTATTCGTGGGGAAGGATATAGAACACGTAGCTGTCTTCAAGAAGAACGACGAGCGCACGGTTTATAACATGATTTACAAAGATGGTCAAAGCGGGGTAAGCTATATCAAGCGTTTTAGTGTGGTTGGTGTAACCCGCGATAAGGAATATGACCTCACCAAAGGAACCAAAGGCTCAAAAGTGTTATACTTCTCGGCCAACCCTAACGGTGAGGCTGAAGTGGTGAATGTGCAATTAAAGCCGCATTCCAAGCTCCGTAAACTGCAGTTTGACGAAGATTTTGCATTGATCGCTATCAAAGGCCGCGCCTCCATGGGTAATATCATCACCAAATACCCGGTGAAAAAGATCGTGCTGAAAAGCAAAGGCGTTTCAACCCTCGCCGGCCGTAAGATTTGGTACGATGAAATTCTTAAACGCTTGAATGCAGATGGCAGGGGTAAATACCTGGGAGAATTTGACGGCGATGACCGTATATTAACGGTTTTAAGCAACGGTGTATATGAACTGACCAACTTTGACCTGAATAACCACTTTGATGATAAGATGACCCTGATTGAAAAGTATGATCCGGAAAAGGTATACTCGGTGATACAATTGGAAGGGAAATCGAAAAATTACATGGTGAAGCGCTTCGTGTTTGACAATACGAGTTTGGGCAAACAAACCAGCATCATTAGCGAAGAAAGCGGCTCGAAATTAATATTGATATCGGGCGCTGCACAGGTACTGGTAAAGGTAGATCAGCTTAAAGGCAAAACCGAAACACCGGAAACTATGGAAGTCGACCTGTCAACCCTGATCGATGTAAAAGGTATGAAGGCTATGGGTAACCGTTTATCGCAGCATACCATAAAATCGGTGGAGTTGCTTAAGGAGGTTAATCCTGAAATTGAGGAAGAGGAAGTAACGCCAGAGCCAGAAGAGATAGGGGAAGCAGGAGATCAACCTGAAGAGACATCACCAAAATCGGAAGAATCAAAACCAGAACCGGAGAAATCAGAAGATCAATCGGTGGAACCCCAGCATAAAAAAGTGGATTTTGAGATAACTAATCCCGATGATATTGAAATGGATGATAACGGGCAGTTGGGGTTGTTTTAAGGTATTTCCTTCGTAGAGACGCGATGCATCGCATCTCTATTCACCACGCGTCATTGCTGTAAGGGTTTACAACCTCCCCAAATACACTTCCGTATCATACCTGAACATCACAGTTCCATTAGTTTGATATTGATCGAAAATGGCTTTTAGCTGGATACTAAATAAGTGTCCTTCCGGTGTATCCTCAGCCGGAACATAGGATGATGAAAAAGCACGACCGGCCAATTGCTCAAAATTGAATACCTGGTAGTTGGAGAATTTGACCAGCTTATATTTCCCACCATGATAAAAAGTGACAAAATCTGCCTCAGTCAGGTTTTGGTGGTTGATGCGCTCGTAGTCGCCGTCTTGTTGTTTTAACAATAATTCATAAGCTATTGCAAAATCATCGGCATCAATGCAACGGTTATTCCATATCAAGGCGACATGCCCGTGCGGGGCGAGGATGCGCTTAAATTCGGTTTTGGTTTCGGCATTATTGAACCAATGAAAAGCCTGTGCACAAACTATCAGGTTAGCACTTTTATCCGGCAATGACGTATCTTCTGCCGTGCCGGTAACCGAATAAAATCCGTGCAATTGCTTCAATTGCTTTTCAGCCTCATGCCGCATGGAATCGTTTGGCTCAACAGCATAAACGGTGTATCCACGGTCAAGCAGCAATTTGGTAAAAATTCCGGTGCCCGAACCAATATCTGCAATAACCGATTCAGACGTCAAATGGCATTCATGCTGCAGATAATCCAATACCTTATCGGGATAGCCGGGCCGATATTTGGCATAATTAGCTACCCGGTTACCAAAGCGTATAGTTGAATCTTGCGACATATGTTAAGTTTTATTGAAAAAAACGCCAACCGACTTCCGCCATACATCAAATACTTATGAAGTACGAAGCCTCGAACACATGCCCGTATTTCAAATGCTGGATTGCTTCCTTTTTGCTAATGTCAACATGCTTGCCTTCGGTATCAGCACAGCCCAGCCAAGGCTCAATGCATACAAAATCAGCACCTGGTTTGGCCCAAATTCCCAGGTAATTAAAATGCGGGAATTCTACAGACACAGATTGATCGTGTTTAGTGCTTTTTATGCTAACCTCGCGAGAGTTTAAATGCTTGAACACCCAGGCGTCCTGCTTAAACATATCACGGGTAAGCGGTATCCTGTGTTTGTCAAGTGTTACCGGCTCGGTTTGCTCAGTGTAATATCCTTTGCCAGACAGCAGATGTTTTTCCAGTTTATCATCGGCGTCAAACTCCAGGTAATAATCCTCATAGCTTTCGCCTTTATTAAACGGAACATTAAACGCCGGGTGACCGCCCACTGAAAAATAAATGGTATCCCTCTCGTGGTTGATCACTTTATAGGTAACGCGCAGCGCATTTTCTATCAGGTCATAACAAATCTGGAAATCGAATTTGTAGGGATATACTTCCAAAGTATGATCAGAATATGGCAGTGAAAACCTCGCCGAGGTTTCGCTGGATTCGATCAACAATAGTTCCGATTGCCTGTTAAACCCATGACGTTCCATTTTGTAAGCTTTGCCATTTACCAGCAGCTCATTGTTAATCAAACCACCCACAACCGGGAACAGGTTTGGCGCATGCCATGGCCATATGGACGGATCGGCCTGCCATAAATGTTCAACACCTGTAGCTTTGTTATAGATCGAGGTAAGCTCACCCCCCTGGTTACGGATATTTACTTTGAGGAAATCGTTTTCAATGGTAGTCATAGGATTGGTTAAATGGTTGTTAGCGCAATACAAAGTACTGCATTTTTTCTAAAAGGTTGGTGAAAATTCTAACCAATAAGTTCGCAAGATGTTTACCTCACCCCAGCCTCTCCAAGGGAGAGGGAGTGTTAATTAAAAGATAGCGAAATATTTATTTGAAGTCCCTCTCCCTTGGAGAGGGATTTAGGGTGAGGCTTAATCATCGTCATCTTTCTTCTTTTTCTCCAGTATCACAAATGCACTGCGTTTTGGCGCCGGCATTACGGAGTTTTCACCTTTTACTGATTTCCAGATTACTTCATTCAGGTCAAGGTCGGGTACTTTATCCTCTTTAGCCAGGTTGAAGAATTGTGAGCGGCGACTGCTTTCGTTGTCAGCTACGTTGCGCTGCTCTAAATCAACTTCAGCAGGTTTTACGGTGTATGGTGTCAGATCAGGTTTGTTGGAGAAGCATTCATACAAAGGTTTTGCTGCCGCATCATACTGACTCATTGGCGGCAGGCCTAATATCAGTTCAATTGTGCGCAATATGCCCGAGGTAGAATACATTTCGTGCATCACAGCATGGCGCTTCACATATCCACCTACGACAAACGCAGGGGAACGGTGCGCATCAATGTGATCAGGGCCGTTTTGTGCGTCATCCTCTACAATAAACACAACTGATTCTTTCCAGAGCGGGCTTTTTGAAAGATGCTCGATCAGCATACCTACAGCCAGGTCGTTATCACCCACAGCAGCAGTTGGTGATATAGCGCCTTTATGCTGACCGCTGGTATGGTCATTTGAAATGCGTATAGTGTTGAATTGAGGCACTTTGTTAATAGCCAACAGTGAATCAAAATCATGCGCCCATATTTCTTCACGTTTAACATCCTTGATATCTAAATCAAAACTTGGCGATTTCTGACAATAATGGCCTTCCAAAACTTTAATGTTCGGTTTATAATCATCCGCAAATTCACCGTAAGTACGGTAGCTTATACCAGCACGTTTGCAGTAATCCCAGATATATCCATCGCGAGGGTCGCCTGCACGGCGTGTACCCTCTGAGTCATAATTTCCGCCACGACCCCCATAGCTGGTAGGCCAGGTTTTCTCAATAAAGTCAGTTGCATAAGCGGCAGTGCTCCAGTTATGACCATCGGCGCTAACCTCGGCATCAACATAAAAATTATCCATCAAAACAAACTCGTTTGCAATGGCATGTTCATTAGGCGTAACGTGTTTGCCAAAGATGCATAGCGAGGTATCGCCATTCCCCTGCGTCATATCACCCAGAACCTGGTCGTAGGTGCGATTTTCCTTAATGATATAGAAGACGTGTTTTATTGGCGATTTTTCCCCCAGCTTACGCGGAATAGGATTGCCTTCTTCACCGTCGGCCAAAGCAGTTTTCTTCATGTTAAAAGGCGTATTGGCATATACCTGTTTGGTATATACTTTCAGTTGAGCTTCCTGTGGGGCTTTGATAAAAGATAATGTGCCTTTAAATAAACCACCGATGTACTGCTCTTTGGTATTTTTTGCGCCCGATTTATATCCGCTATTGTCAGTTTTCTTTATTGGCTGGGGGCCTTGCGGGTTAGCCATCGAAGTAAAGCCTTTGCCATTGCTTACCAGTATTTTATTACCTAATGTTTTTACATTGGTTGGATACCAGCCCACAGGAATAAAGCCTAAACTATGACTGCTGCCGGGCTTCGAGACATCAAATACAGCTAAGCAGTTATTGTCGGCATTGGCAATGTACAATGTCTTTTCATCAGGCGATAAAGCCAGTCCGTTGGTAGTTGAACCGGTTAAGTGCGTAGGATAAAGCGATGTAGAGAAAGTCTCAACAGTCTTTTCAGTTGCGGTATTGATCACGGAGACTGAATTGTCATTCGCGTTAGCAACAAACAGGTAAGTGCCTTTCTTATTCAGCAGTAATTCGTTAGGGTGGCTGCCGGTTTTGATGGTCTTGGTGAAGCTCCTGGTCGCAGTATTATAAACCACTACTTTTTCACCTCCCCAAATGGAGATGTAAAGACTTTTGTTATCAGGTGATAGGATGCAGCTGTAAGCCTCTGCAGGTAGTTTAATATGCTTCACAACCTCCCGTGTTTTCAGGTCGACCACATACAATGCGCTGTCTTCTTTGGTAACGGTGTATAAACGTGTATCACCCTTATTTACCGCAATACCTGTTGGACAAACCTTGTCTTTCGGCCATGATTGCGGAGCTATTTTAATGGTATCAGCCTTGCCAATCTTGTTATTCTCAATATGGTAGCCTAATATCCTATTGTCATTTCCTCCCGAAACATATAATACCTTTTCATCATGACTAAATGCCAGTCCGTACCATGATTTGCTGATCACTTTCTCATCCAGCAGCTTCTCGTTCTTTGGGTCGATCAGTTGTACCGATTGCGTGCTTTGCCCGTTATTGGTCACTGCCAGTAACCTGCCCGATGCAGATAATTGTATATTAAGCGGCAAATCGCCCAAAGGCAAACTTGTACCTGCCGGACTCAATTTCCAGCCATTGGGCAATAATACTTGTCCTGTCTTTTCAATTTTTCCGGGAAGCTGTGCATAAGCCTGGAAAGCAAGTGCTGAAAGAGCGAGAATAGAAGAAAGTAGTTTCAGTTTCATGGTTAGCGTAGATATTGCATCAAAATTACAGATTGATAAGATGTAAATCCACTATTAACAGAAACTTAATGTTTGCTTTACCAAAGTCCTCTCCGGGAGGGGCAACAACGTAGGAATCTACACCGCATGTTTAGGGTTGCCGGTCAGGGGGAGTAGTTGAAATGTATAATTACGGTTTTATTATCTTTACTACAATGGTATCAAGATTTTTATGACTCAGAACCTTTTGTGGCTTCTGTATCTTTAATTGATTTATTTCTTGGCGTAGCGAATCTAATTGTTGTTTTTGGACTCCTGTGTGGTTGGTGGAATAAATACCCATTCCAATTGTGCCTAATATAGCCGCTAATGATATACCCCACGTAACAAAAACATAATTACGCTGACTTTTCAGCGACCTTACAGTTTCATCTCTTACTTCATAGTCTCTTATATATTCAAGCCCTTTTAGCGTTATTTCGGCTGTAATCTCAATCGGCTTTATCCACTTGTTAACACGAGGTTTATTCGGGTCTGTATTTGTATCAAAAACGGGCTTGGTATGATTTGTAAATTTTATATGACCATTATCTTCAATTATTTTTAAGTACTCGACTATTAAATCTATTCTTTCCGTTTCAGTAAACCATACGTTAGGGGTCAAAAACTCATGTTCAAACAAATCGTCAATTGATATTTCTTTTTTAACCCCAGCTTCTGCCAATCTTCTCAAAATTGTAAAATATAGGCTTTGCTGTGTTGATTGCTCCATACCCCTAATCTACGATTTTACCAGTGTAAATTCACTCTCAAAGAATTGGTATATTTGGATATGGAAACAATAACACCTGCTGTGAAAACAGCCAGATTTACAAACCAGTCAAATGGCACACATCATATTATATTACTTTCAGAAAGTGAAATGTTGGCAGAATCTGTGAGATACATATTGGGTAGTAGTAGTAAACTTAGTTACGTTTTAAACCCTAAAGTTGATAAATACTATTTAAACTTTGAATTAAGCCACACAGATAAGCACTTTTTAGTAGCAGTTGAAGAAACTCCTGAAACAGTTCAATGGAAAGATTGGATAGATGATGGAATAGTTACAGAGATTTGTCCGGCATATCCTGACAAAGACGGGAAATTAGTTTCTTTTGGCGAATCAATTCGTTTACATATTTAATTTCTTCGGGGTCTGTAACAAGATATCAATCAATTTTTTTACTCAAATCTATACTATCAAGATTGGGTAGTTCTCTTTTTTCTTTATCATTCATTAATTTGTTTGTCTTTAATAACAACAAATCGCCTCACTGTCAACTACTTACATGTATTTAATGTAAATTGAGGGATTAGTGTTCCGGGTGGAAAGGGTTGGAGTGAGTTTAAAATTGCTTATTGCAATAATTCCGGTCTGATCTTGTCGGTAAACTCTTTTGCAAATTTATTCAGCTTAGGCTGTATCACAAAGGCGCAGTACGATTTGTTTGGGTTATCGTTATAATAATTCTGATGATAATCTTCGGCCTTATAAAACTCTGAAGCGTGGGTTATTTCTGTTACGATCGGTTTATCAAAAACTTTCTCGTCAGTAAGCCTCTTGATCATCGCTTCAGCCTGTTGCTTCTGCTCGTCAGTATAGTAGAATATTGCCGAACGGTATTGCGTGCCAATATCATTGCCCTGGCGGTTAAGCGTGGTCGGGTTGTGGGTTTTAAAGAATACCAACAATAGTTCATCAAATGATAGTTCGTCGGCATCATATTCCAAATGGATCACTTCGGCATAACCGGTGTCCCCATTACAAACCTCCGTATAAGTTGGGTTTGGTGTATGGCCACCCATATAGCCCGATGTTACTGATTTTACACCTTTCAGTGTTTGGAAAATGGCTTCTGTACACCAGAAGCAACCATTTCCGAATGTTATTTTCTGTATGTTCATACAAGGCTAATATCTAATATAATGCCGATTTATTTTACCTGTCATAAAGGCATAGAAAACTCTTGTTTGATAAAATAATTTATAATTTAGTGTCGATATTACATTTATTCAACCCTTTGATCATCATGTTGTCTTTTAAACTTCCTTTCCGCTTTATTAAAGCGTTAATTCTGTTGTTGTTTATACTTTTAAATATCAATGCTTTTAGCCAATCACCACGCTCGAGAATGGATTTTGATAAAGGCTGGCGCTTTCATTTAGGTGACCTGAAAGGAGCGGAAAAGACAGATATAAGTGATGCCAACTGGCGTACGCTCGATCTGCCACACGACTGGAGCATTGAAGGAAAATTTGCCAAAAATAATCCTGCCACTCCTGATGGAGGCGCCTTGCCGGGAGGTATTGGATGGTACCGAAAATCGTTTACTGTTCCGGCTACCTCAAAAGATAAAAAGGTTTACATCGATTTTGACGGCGTTTATCAGAAAAGCACGGTATGGATCAATGGTCATGAATTAGGATTCCGTCCGAATGGTTATATCTCTTTTGAGTATGATCTGACTCCTTATCTGAAATTCGGTGGGAATAATTTGATCGCGGTTAAGGTGGATAACTCGGTTCAGCCTAATTCACGCTGGTATTCTGGTTCTGGCATTTACCGGAATGTTTGGCTGGTGACCACTAATAAAGTTGCCATTGATCATTGGGGAACGTTTGTTACTACGCCTGAGGTGAGCGATCAGTCGGCAGTAATACATGTACAAACCCATGTAAAAAATACAAGCGAAACTCCGGCTAAGGTTATCCTCGCGACTACTATCTATAATCCATCAGGAAAGGCAGTTCTCACGCTAAATTCTGCTGAGGCTGATGTTGTTAAATCAAATTATATAGCACAGGAAATAAAGATCGATAATCCTGTGTTATGGTCTATTGATCATCCTGCTCTTTATAAAGTTGTTACCAAAGTAATGGTTGGTAAAACTGTGGTCGACGAATATACCACGCCTTTCGGTATCCGTTACTTTAATTTCGATGCTGATAAAGGCTTTTCACTCAACGGAAAAACGGTTAAAATATTAGGCGTTTGCCAACACCATGATTTGGGCAGTTTAGGTACTGCTATTAATTACCGCGCTCTTGAACGCCAGTTACAAATGCTGAAAGATATGGGCTGTAACGGTATCCGCACCTCGCACAACCCGCCTGCACCTGAGCTGCTTGAACTATGCGATAAAATGGGTTTTGTGGTGATGGATGAGGCTTTTGATTGCTGGGAGTGGGGTAAAGTGAAATATGATTATCACCTGTTTTTTAAAGAGTGGCATAAACGCGACCTGCAAGACCAGGTGCTGCGCGACCGCAACCATCCATGCGTAGTAATGTGGAGCATCGGCAACGAGATACCTCAACAGGGTGATACCAGCGCTTTACGCATAGCGCCAGAGTTGGCTTCTATCATTCATAACCTGGATACGACCAGGCCGCTTACTTCAGCAAACGACCGCCCGGATACCAGCAATAAGATCATCAAATCGGGTGCGATAGACCTGCTGGGATATAACTACCATGAGTTTGATTATGCTAAATTCCACACCCGTTATCCCGGCAGGAAATTTATAGCAAGTGAAACTACTTCGGGATTGGAAACCCGAGGGCATTATGATATGCCATCGGATAGTATCCGCCGCTGGCCAACCGCAAGGGATTATAAAACGCATGCTAAAATGAATGCCGATCATACCGTTTCAGCCTACGACAATGTATCACCACCATGGGGCTCAACCCACGAGGAAACCTGGCGCGTGATGAAAAAGTATGATTTCCTTTCCGGCATGTTCATCTGGACCGGTTGGGATTATTTAGGCGAACCTACACCATACGGTTGGCCATCACGCAGCTCTTATTTTGGCATTATCGATCTGGCTGGTTTCCCTAAAGATGTATACTACATGTACCAAAGCGAATGGACAGATAAAACCGTTCTGCACATCTTACCACACTGGAATTGGGAGCCAGGCAAAACAGTTGATGTATGGGCCTACTACAACCACGCCGATGAGGTGGAATTGTTCCTGAACGGCAAATCATTGGGCACTAAAAAGAAAGAAGGTGACGACCTGCACGTAATGTGGCGCGTAAAATACGAACCCGGCACAATCAAAGCAGTTTCGCGCAAAGATGGCAAGGTAGTGCTCACCCGCGAGATACATACCGCCGGGAAACCTGCCAAAATTCAGTTGATTGCCGACCGCAAAAATATCAAAGCTGATGGTAAAGACTTATCATTCATCACTGTTAAAATACTGGATAAGGACGGCAACGTTGTACCAACCGCAGATAACCTGGTCGATTTTAAGATTAACGGCAATGCCTTTATTGCAGGAGTAGATAACGGCAGTGAAACTGATTTGGATTCGTTTAAAGCAAGCAGCCGGCATGCATTTAATGGGTTGGCATTGGCCATAGTTCAAACCAAACAAAAACCGGGAGCGATTACTTTTAGCGCTTCGTCGAAGGGACTGCAAGGAGCAACGGTGACATTAATATCGAAATAATACACTCTTCTCAAAAACAATAGCGATGGGTTTGAAACCCATCGCTATTGTTTTTTGTATAAATTTGCATAGGTAACCTAATCACATAGAATGAGAGAGGTATTCGATACCTATTCTCGTAGGCCGTCAATTTATTATATTTTCAATCGGATTATATTGCTTCCTTTTATCCTTTTGTTTATAGGTTGGAGTATAGATTTAAAATTTACATCAAAATATTATCCATATTTTATTGCCTTATTTGTGCTCAGCATGATTGCCTCAATTGTGGGTATAGCCTTGCCTGCGTTAGGCAAAATGTATATTGTAGACGGGCAACTGGTTTTATCGCCAGAGTCAATAATTATACGATCAACTGATATCGCATTAAACGATATAAAGAAAATTGAAATCAAAGCATACAGTTATGTAGGCTCACGCTCAATTGATGGGTCAGGAAACACAATTGTAATAACAAATAATGTTGACGAAATTGTTGGATGCAGATTTGTTATAAAGTCGAAAGATCAACGAGAGAGATTGTACTTGATAATACAGCAGTGGGCTTCTGGTGGGACAGAAGTGAATTTATAATCCTGTCCGACAAATTCCGCAATCGAAATTCCGACTTCCGAAATCAGATTTCCCCCTTAAACCTCAACCCGATCTGCATCCTAGCCTCCTCCAGCATCGCTATCATTTGCCTTGACAGCTCATGCGTGATAATCGGACTTTCAGTTTGCCCGTTGCGGATCAGTTCGCAGAAGTGCTCTATCTCGTAATTCAATCCACCTGCAGTAAAAGGCTCATCCAATTCTACTTTTCGCCCGTCTAAATACTCAATAGTAGCCTTAGCTGGGTTCCACCAATTCTTGTGGATGGTAACGTGACCTAATTGACCAACGATCAATGCATCACCCTTGCCATGCATATCGAAGCCGCAGTAGAGTTGTGAAAATCCCTGGTAGTGTTGTGTCTGGAAGATGGAGAACATGTCTACCTGCCTGCCGCTGAAGCGTCCCATCGCTTGCAAGCCGGTCATTGGGCCAAGCCAATCCAAAGCCAGGAAAGCTTCATAAGGTGCAATCTGCATAATGCCGCCGCCGATGAGGTCATAGCTATAATTTGGGTGTTCAGGAGGACAATCCATTACGGCCGATCCTGCGCGGACATAGCCTATTGTGCCGATTGGGTCGTTCTGTAAATATTCTTTGAGCTTTTGGTAAAGCGGATAGAAGGGTGGCTTCATCCCTTCCATAAATAACAAACCTTTTTGTTTGGCTAGCGACAATACCGGTTCAAGTTGAGCAAGATTTACGGTCGCAGGTTTTTCACATAAAACATGCTTGCCCGCATTTAAGGCAGCAATACTATATTCAGCATGACTGTCAGGAAGGGTTGCAATATAAACCGCGTCAATATCGCTTGAGAGGAGATCATCCAGACTACTACAGGCTTTACCACCATATTGACCAACAAACTGTTCAACACTCTCCGCCCGACGCGACCAGGCTACAGTTAACTCAACCCCATCCACAGCCCCGATTCCCTGCACAAACCTGTGACTAATACGCCCGCAACCGATAATGCCGAAATGGATCATAGCTTATAGTTCATGGTTCATAGCTGATGATTATTAGCAGAAGCACTTTATTGCTATGAACTATGAACCATCAACTATGAACTTATTGATACTGTATATAAATAGGCGCCGGTTTACGACTCAAAACCTCCTGAGGCGTAAGCATATGGTGAGGCGCTTTTTTCAGGTCGTTTTTGTAGAATAATTTGAACCCGGTAAACTGCACCGGCTCGTCATGAATAAAATAGCGGTAAGAATCGTTTTTAAGACTTGGTTCGCCCCAGCCGTCCATATCCATCACGATCTGAACTTCTTTGCGCAGCTTAATGTTTTTGTAGTTGGTCACCATTTTTTTGGTGAAACGGTGCACGATCAGAATTTTAGGCGGCAGGTTATGTTTCTTCACCAAATCAGCCAGATAGCCTGAAACATAATTCACGTCATCCGCATCGTAAGTACCGATCTTTTTGCCGGGATGAGAACCGTCCTTCATAGAAAATTCCGGGTCCATACCAAAATGTACCTGTGGTAGGATCAAGAATCTTTCGAGTTCAGGCAGTTCAGTACGGATACTGCCCAGGCCCACTTGCACATCCAGGAATACTATTGCATTTGCTTTTTTAGCCAGTGCAATCACCGTATCAATACGGTTAAATGGCATACGAGTCCTATACTTTCCTGCCTTACCCGGAACACCGCTGGCCACCACACAGATGTAATGCAACGCAGGTTGTACAGGTGTAGTTGGATCAGCTTTTTCCCAGTTTTTTACTTCACCTTTTAATTTGGCAAGCATTTCATTAGGAGGCAATTCGCCCAAAATGCCCATGCCTTTTGATGATAGATTGCCGTAAAATGCCACTATGCGTTTGTATGGTAAAATAGCACCAGGCAGAGGATAAGGTGCATTTTTCACCGGCCATTTCCCGGTGCTGTCGCCATTGGCCAATTTTTTCATCAGCGCATCGTACCGCGCATGATCGATTGGCGGATAAGTAACAGGTGTAGTGCTGGTTACCACAGTATCGCCAGACTTTTTAGCGGGCTCTGCTTTTTTACTCTCAGTGGCTGCCTTCTTTTCGGGCGACTTGGTAGTCACTTTAGTAGTACTGCTGTTCTGACTGCAGGCAGTGGCTAATAGGGCCACTGCACCTGCGATCAAAATATTTTTGCTGATGTTTTTAAAATTCATAGGTATCTGCTTATCTGCTATCTTAAAATTATTGATACTGAATGTAGATAGGATAAGGTTTGTTCTTCAGCACCTCTTGCGGGGTAAGCATATGGTGAGGCGCTTTTTTAATATCGTTCTTGTAGAACAATTTGAAACCTGTAAACTGAACAGGCTGGTTATGAATAAAGTATCGCCAGGTTCCTTCTTTCAGCTCGGGTTCACCCCAGCCATCCATATCCATTACTAACTGAACTTCAGGATGCAGTTTGATGTTTTTGTAATTGGTCACCATTTTCTCAGTAAAACGGTGAACGATCAAAATCTTCGGAGGCAGGTTATATTTTCTTACCAGTTTGGCAAGGTAATCGGATACATAGTTGATATCAGCAGCATCGTAAGTCCCGATTTTTTTGCCAGGATGAGTAACACCATCTTTCATGGAAAATTCAGGGTCCATACCAAAATGCACTTGCGGCATAGCCAGGTATTTTTCCAGCAATGGCAATTCGGCATGGATATTACTTAACGCCACCTGAACATCAAGGAATACGATCGAGCCCGATTTTTTTGCCAGTGATAATACCGTATCGATCTGTTTGAAAGGCATACGGTAACGGTATTTACCATCCTTACCAGGATCGCCTTGTGCAACTACTGCTATGTAATGCAAAGCAGGCTGTACAGGTGTGGTAGGATCAGCTTTTTCCCAGTTCTTTACTTCGCCTTTTAATTTGGCAAGCATTTCTTTTGGTGGAATTTCACCCAAAATACCCATTCTCTTTGCATATAAGTTACCATAGAACGCTACCACCCTTTTATAAGGAAGAATTGCGCCCGGAAGCGGGTATGGGGCATTCTTCACCGGCCATTTTCCGGTTGTATCGCCATGAGCCAATTTCTTCATCAGCGAATCATACTGTGCATGATTGATTGGGGGATAAGTTACCGGCGCAGCGGCAATGGTATCACCTGTTTTTTTAGGTGTGGTATCCGTTTTGGCAGTCGGTTTACTTTTATCAGATTTGGCGCTGCCGTTTGAGCTGCAATTGGTAAAAAGTGCTAATGAAGCAAGTAAAAGGGCAGATAGAGCGATTTTTTTTATGTTCATTTTATTTATTTTCCTGGTATCCGGGGCCACGCAAAATAGCACCATTTCTGGTACCATTATGTTTAAAATTATCAACAGTTAAACATCCGTTTACCAGAACATACTTAAAACCAGTTGAATAGGCATGCGGGTGTTCAAAAGTTGACTCGTCTTTCACAGTATTGGCGTCAAAAATAACAATATCAGCAAACATTCCGGGTTTAATTAAGCCCCGGTTTTTGATCTGGAATTTTTGTGCCGGCAACGAGGTCATTTTACGGATGGCATCCTGCAAGGTTATCAAATGTTTTTCGCGAACGTAGTATCCCAAAACCCTTGCATTGCTGCCATAACCACGCGGATGTGGTACGCCCGAACCAAACTGCCGGATGCCCGAATCAGAAGCAACCATAGTAAGCGGATACTTCAGGATGTTTTCAACGTCGTCCTCATTCATGCCATGAAATACCATTGAGGCGCTCCCGATTTTGGTGATATCCAGTATAGTTTCTATTTCGTTAGGAATAGTTGATTGGCGTCCTTTCAGGATGTTGATCTGCATAATGTTCTTACCATTAAAAGAACTGTCGCTATCGCAATGCGCCACTACAGCATAGTCAAAATGCGCACGGCCTCGACGTGCCATATCTTTAATCATTTCATCCACCACTTTTTGATGAATGGCAGGATCGTTCAATCGTTTCATCACCGAATCGCGGCCGCCATCCAATAACCAATCAGGTAACAATACATTCAGTGTGGTACTGCTGGCAGTATAAGGATATTGATCTACTGTCACGTCTAAACCTTCAGCACGTGCTTTTTCAACCATGGCGATCATCTGATCGGACTTGTTCCAGTTGGGCAGACCGACTTTGAAATGAGATATTTCCACCCGCATATTTGCTTGTCTGCCCACATCAATTGCTTCATCAATGGCCTGGAAAATTTTATCAGATTCATTCCGAATGTGCGAAGTATAAATGCCATTATATTTTGCTGTCGATTTTGCTAACGCGATCACTTCGTCCGTCTTGGAGTAGAGGCCCGGCGTATAGATCAATCCAGTTGAGAAACCCATTGCCCCATCACGCATAGCTTTTTCTACCAGCGCCTGCATTTTTTGTAATTGTTCGGCATTGGGTGTTATTGCCTTTTCGCCCAAAACTTTTGCACGAACATCGTTATGGCCGATTAACGAACCAACATTTACTGACAGCTTAATGCTATCTAATTGCTTAAAGTATTTTCCCAGATCAACGTTAGATGTGCCGCAGTTACCTGTGATCACAGTAGTAACGCCATCATACAGAAAGTTATCGGCAGTAGGTGTTTTCTTTTCGTCGCCTTCAATGTGGGTGTGTACATCGATGAAACCCGGTGCGATGATCAATCCCGAAGCATCGATGGTCCGTTTAGCTTTATCTTTAGATAAGTCGCCTATGCTAATAATCTTATTTTTAACAATACCTACATCCCCGTAATACCATGGATTACCTGTACCGTCTATGATTTTTCCGTTTTTCAGTATTATATCAAAACGCTGCTGGGCGGAGAGAAGAGTAGGTAAGATTAGGATTATAAAAAGGGCTTTTAATTTTAGCATAGGGCTAAAATAGATATTTTCTCCCTTTGTCATGCTGAACATAGTGAAGCATCTATTCCGTGAAGCTGTTTCCGTGCAAAACATATGTAGTAATAGATTCTTCGCTCTCGCTCAGAATGAACTGTGTTTAAAAGCAAATATTTTTTG
>JAFDZM010000015.1 GCA_018266915.1 Bacteroidota bacterium
AAGTGTCTGTTGACTTGATTTTTTGTTACTTTTTGATCAAGCAAAAAGTAAAAGAAGCCCAGCGGCAATTGAGCGGCCTGCACGTTAATTGAACCCTGACTATTTCAACTCATCCAATACCCTAAACATCTTCTCCTTAACCCCTCTGCCCGAACCATTAAAATTATTCACCATAATAGAAAAGCAAAGCTCGCGACCGTTGTGGGTTTGGTAGCCTGCGTAGGTAAGTACGTTCAATATACTGCCGCTCTTCATCTTCATATTGTTATAAACCGGCAGACTCTCATAAAAATCAGGAAACCAATCAGTGCCTTTGGCTGATTTGAGGACGGTTGCCATAATCATAGTAGTTACCCGGTCGCCGGGGGAGAGGCCGCTGCCGTCAACTACATTTAATGAATGCGGATCGATTCCTCTCGCTTTCCAGAAATCCTGTTCTACCTCTACACCGTTATCGGTTGATGGTTGTTTGCCCGATTTCCACGCGATAGTTTTGAGTAATTGCTCAGCATACAGGTTAATGCTTTTCTGATTGAGCCAGTAAATGATCTTACTTAATTGCGGGGAAGCTATAGTAGCCAGGTTGGTAGCGATTGTTGGTACAGGCTGGCTTGCAGCATTCAGCGATAATACAGATTCAGGTTCTCCAGTTACGGCAAACCCTAGTCTTTTTAGCGTATCGGTCAGGCGGTAAGCCGCATCAAAAGCGGGGTCGGGAATAGCAACTGATATACTTTTCTTTTCCTGGTCTTCAGCGTAGGTTCCACGCAGATACATCAGTTTTGTTCCAACAGGTAGATACGCATAGGCATCATCGCCCGTACCTGAAGGGGCATTCATTAACTCACTTTTGTAATTCAGGTAAGGCGTGTTCGGCACAGTTCGCAGCACACTAATCGGGGTATTAACCGGCCCGGTTTTTAGCTTGATATCAAACTGATTTTCGCGCCAGCAAAGTCCTGAAGTACCTGCGCCGTAATAGTTGCCCACGTCCATCCAAATCCAGCCATTGGGCACGGATTGCGTTCCGAAAATGGAATCATCACCCACCACATGCCCGTTGATCTTTTTAATTCCTGCTTTTTGTATGGCAGCCACTAATTGCATCAAAATATCGTTCTCGTGGTGACCGGCATACCGCCAGCTTCCCAGAGTAGGATCGCCTGCACCTTTAATAATGAGATCACCATTTAAGGTGCCATCAGCAGAAATAGAACCGCTATATCCGAATTGCGTTTGATATTGAAAATCCTTACCAAGAATATTAAAAGCAGTGATCGAAGTAATCGTTTTAAGTGTAGACGCTGTAGCCAAACCCATATTCGGGTTAGCAGTAAAAACAGTCTCGCCTGTTTTAGCATCCAGTACCGTTAATGATATCGAAGCATATTTGCATTGGCTGTCAGCTTGTAACCGATTAAAGGCAGACTGTAAGCGGGATTGCAGGGTTTGTGCACCTGCTATCCCGCCAACCAGTATAAGATTAGTTAGTATTAAGGCTTTGATCCTCATTATTAGAATTACTTTTTGAAAAATAATAGATAGGAATGCCTAACAATACAATGCCCAATCCGGGCCAGGTAAAGTTAGGTTTATAAATGATGAGCAGGATGCAAAATGCTATACCCATTACAATATAGATGACCGGGAGAACAGGATAGCCAAAAGCCTTATAAGGTCTCTCAGCATCCGGTCTTGATTTACGCAAACGGAATATTCCGAAAATAGTCAGCACGTAAAATAACACCACTACGAACGAGATCATATCTAACAAATCGCCATATTTACCACTCAGACATAAGATTGATGCTACTAAAGCTTGTATCCATAACCCAAACTCGGGTACAGCATATTTGTTCAACTCGCCTGTCTTTTTAAAGAACAAACCATCCTTAGCCATAGTATAATACACCCTTGCACCTGCGAATATCAGCCCGTTATTGCAACCGAATGTCGAAATCATTATCATGATAGCAATAACGTAAGTGCCACCATTACCGAATATCACATGGGATGCTGCCACAGCCACACGGTCTTTGTCGGCAGTAGCAATATCATGCAATGGCAATACTGAAGTATACATCACATTGGCTGAAACGTAGATAAGGGTTACGATCAGCGTGCCGAAAAATAAACTCAAAGCAACATCCCGTTTAGGGTTTTTCATTTCACCGGCGATAAAAGTAACGCTGTTCCATGAGTCGCTGCTAAAGATGGAACCCACCATGGATGCTGCAATAGCGCCAAAAGCCGCTGCGGTAGTGTATTCGCCAAAGCTGCCATCCATTTTTAACTGGTGCAAATTCCATGCATTGCTCCAGTTCATATGCCAGGTGCCGCTGTTCAGGGAGATCAACCCAAAAACGATCAACCCAAATAAACTCAGTAACTTGGTTAAGGTGAAAATAGTTTGGATGATCTTGCCGCTTTTTACACCACGTGTATTAATAAAGGTTAAGAATACGATCACTACGATGGATACAATCTGCGCAGCGCTAATCTTCACAAAACCTAAATTGAAAAGAATATTATCCTCGCTAACTGCAGGAATAAGATATGCTGTAAACTTCGAAAAGGCCACGCCAACTGCCGCAATTGTACCCGTTTGTATCACCGCAAAAAAGCTCCATCCATATAAAAAGCCTATCAACTTGTTGTAGGCTTCTTTCAAATAAACATATTGTCCGCCCGCTTTCGGGAACATGCCGCTCAACTCACCATAGCTTAGCGCTGCAGTTAAAGTCATAAACCCGGTAATGAGCCAAACAAAGATAAGCCATCCTGCCGAACCCACATTTCGGGTAATATCTGCGCTTACGATAAATATCCCCGAGCCGATCATCGACCCGGCGACGAGCATGGTGCCGTCAAGCAATCCAAGCTCATGTTTCATTTGTGATGGTTGAGATTCCTTCATGAAGTCCAGTTAAGTTGAAAACCCTAAGCTATTCAAAAAATTTATAATCGGGCTATGCGTGGTTAAGAAATTAAATTTGCTATTTTGCCTACCGCAATTATTTTTGCGTTCAATCACGCTAAAATACAATCAATTATAAACCAAATTTTTCAACATGGATTTTTTGTACAATAACCTAATTTACTTTATTCCAATTATGGGTTTTATCGGCATCATTTTTATGCTCGGTAAATCATCATGGGTTACCAAACAGGACGCAGGCGATGGAGCAATGACCGAACTTTCGGGCCACATAGCCGATGGTGCGATGGCATTTTTGAAGGCAGAATGGAAAATTCTGAGCTACTTCGTGATCATCGCAGCAGTTTTGCTGGCTTGGTCTGGTACCACCGTACCTAACTCAAGCTGGGTAATTGCCATTTCATTTGTTACGGGAGCATTTTTATCAGCATTCGCTGGATTTATCGGTATGCGTATCGCTACCAAAGCGAATGTTCGTACCACGCAAGCTGCCCGTACAAGCCTGGCTCAGGCATTGCGCGTATCATTTACAGGCGGTACAGTAATGGGTTTGGGCGTTGCCGGTTTGGCTATTATCGGTTTGGGCTCATTGTTTATTGTATTCTATACTGTCTATGTTAAAAATGTAACTGGAAGTAATGTTAACGGCGAAGCCATGGCGAAAGCTTTGGAAGTTCTTGCCGGATTCTCCTTAGGCGCTGAATCAATCGCTTTATTTGCCCGTGTAGGCGGCGGTATATATACCAAAGCTGCTGACGTAGGCGCCGACCTTGTAGGTAAAGTAGAAGCCGGTATCCCTGAAGATGACGTGCGTAACCCTGCTACCATTGCCGATAACGTAGGCGATAACGTAGGCGACGTGGCAGGCATGGGCGCCGACTTGTTTGGCTCATACGTTGCAACCATGCTGGCTACCATGGTACTTGGCCGTGAGGTAGTATCGCATGATAGTTTCGGTGGTATTGCTCCTGTATTGTTACCGATGGTTATCGCCGGTTTAGGTTTGATCTTCTCTATCGTAGGCGCAGCCTTTGTTAAAATAAAAAATGAGACCGACAGCGTTCAAAACGCATTGAATATAGGTAACTGGGCGTCTATTGTTCTGACGGCTATCGCCACTTACTTCGTAGTGCAGTGGATGCTTCCGGCTGATGATCTGCACATGATCCGCGACGAAGCTAACGGCGTTTTAAAAGAAGGGGCTTCTCACTTTACCCGTGGTGGCGTTTATGGCGCTATCATAGTGGGTTTGGTGGTAGGTACTTTAATGTCAATGATCACTGAATATTATACTGCAATGGGCAAACGCCCGGTATTGGGTATTATCCGCCAGTCGTCAACCGGTCACGCTACTAATATTATCGGTGGTTTGGCTGTGGGTATGGAGTCGACAGTGTTGCCAATTTTAGTATTGGCCGCAGGTATTTACGGATCATATTACTGTGCTGGTTTATACGGTGTATCAATAGCCGCAGCGGGCATGATGGCAACTACAGCTATGCAATTGTCTATTGATGCATTCGGACCGATTGCTGACAACGCAGGCGGTATTGCCGAAATGAGCCGTTTGCCTGAAGAAGTTCGTCATCGTACAGATAACCTGGATGCTGTGGGTAACACTACTGCAGCTACCGGTAAAGGTTTCGCTATCGCATCAGCTGCCTTGACCTCATTGGCGCTGTTTGCGGCTTTTGTGGGTGTGGCAGGTATCGACCATATCGACATTTATCATGCTAACGTACTGGCTGGTTTGTTTGTCGGCGGTATGATCCCGTTCATTTTCTCTTCGCTGGCAATTTCGGCAGTGGGCCGCGCAGCTATGGCGATGGTAGAAGAAGTTCGCCGCCAGTTCCGCGAAATACCGGGCATCATGGAGTACAAAGCAAAACCTGAGTATGAAAAATGCGTAGCTATATCAACCAAAGCTTCGATCCGCGAGATGGTGGCTCCTGGTTTGGTTGCCCTGATCACTCCGGTTGTTGTAGGTTTCGTATTTGGTCCTGAAGTATTAGGTGGTTTGTTGGCCGGTGTTACGGTATCGGGTGTGTTAATGGGCATTTTCCAGAGCAACGCCGGTGGTGCGTGGGACAACGCAAAAAAATCATTTGAAAAAGGTGTGGAGATCAACGGCGAAATGCATTACAAGAAATCTGACCCGCATAAGGCATCAGTAACAGGTGATACCGTAGGCGATCCGTTCAAAGATACTTCCGGTCCGTCAATGAACATTTTGATAAAGTTGATGTCGATAGTTTCGCTGGTAATTGCGCCGCATTTGAACCCGGCAAATAGCGCTAAATCAGCAAGTATAGATCACCAGATCAAAAAAGAGATCAAAGTGCAATCAATGCATGTGCAAACTGCTAAGATTGATAAGAAAGCATAATTCAAATAAAATGTTTGATAAAAGGGAGCTCAGGAATGGGCTCCCTTTTTTTTACTCCAACACGTCCTTGCGAGGAACGAAGCAATCTCCACATAGGACATTCAAAGACCCTGAATATTTTGATGAACGTTCAGCAAAATATACTCGTTTGTTCGACTTGCACAGTTCGGAGATTGCTTCGTTCCTCGCAATGACGTAATGGTAGAATATTTTTCAAAAATATGCCGATCTCCCTCAGTTTTATGGCTACTTTAGATTTCAAATAAATTTAATTACGTTTGGAAAAAACTGATTTTATCTCAATAAAACAAAACTGATCTTATAATGAGTGTATTCGTAAAAAAATCAATTTCATCATTACTTGTGTCGTCGGAAGAGGGCGGACACACCCTAAAGCGCACGCTTGGTGTATGGAGCCTTATTGCCCTCGGTATTGGAGCGATCATCGGCGCAGGCCTTTTCGTAAGGACAGCAGCAGCAGCAGGCGGTTTCGCAGGCCCTGCAGTTACCATTTCGTTTATTATTGCTGCTGTGGGCTGCGCTTTTGCAGGTTTGTGTTATGCGGAATTTGCTTCCATTATACCCATCGCCGGTAGCGCATACACTTACGCGTATGCAACAATGGGCGAAATAGTGGCCTGGATCATCGGCTGGGCGCTTATTCTTGAATATGCACTCGGTGCGGCAACAGTTTCCATCAGTTGGAGCGAGTACGCAAATAAGTTGGTCGGCGGAAAAATACCCTATGAATGGTGCCATTCGCCGATGGAATCAGCTATAATGAATGGTGTTCATCATCACGGAATTATTAATATCCCGGCGTTGGTGATATTGCTTTTACTTTCATTGTTACTGGTGAAAGGTACGCAGGAATCAGCTATCGTAAATGGCATCATCGTGTTTTTAAAAGTGGCCATCGTACTGGTATTCATCGCTATTGGCTGGGGCTTTATCAAAGCCGCCAATCATACCCCATACCTGATCCCTGCTGACGCAAAACCAGCAATTTTGCCTGATGGCACCCAATACTCTTATCTCGAGTTTTTCCATCACGGCTGGGGTGGGATACTACGTGGAGCAGGTATTGTGTTTTTTGCCTTCATAGGCTTTGATGCGGTATCAACAGCTGCGCAGGAGGCTAAAAATCCTAAAAGAGACATGCCTATCGGTATTCTTGGATCACTGGCTATCTGTACTGTATTATATATCCTGTTCTCATGGGTATTGACTGGCGTAGCACCTTACCAGGACTTTATGCATGCAGGTAAGGAAGCCTCAGTTGCTTATGCCATCAGTACTTACATGACAGGTTACGGTTGGTTAGCAACGCTGGTAACTGTGGCAATCCTGCTTGGGTTCTCGTCGGTTATCCTGGTAATGTTATTGGGCCAATCGCGTGTTTTCTACACCATGTCTACCGACGGCTTGCTGCCTAAAGTATTTTCTGACTTGCATCCCAAATTCAAAACTCCTTACAAGAGCAACCTGATATTATTTGTGTTCGTGGGTCTGTTCGCCGCTTTTCTTCCCGAAAGTGTTGCCGGCGACCTGACCTCAGTAGGTACGTTGTTTGCCTTTGTGCTGGTTTGCATCGGTGTTACGATTCTCCGGTATAAAGACCCTAACCTGGTGAGGCCATTCAGAACACCGCTGGTGCCTATAGTGCCGTTCCTGGGTGGTGCTATCTGTTTACTTATGATAATTAGTTTGCCTTTACCTACTTTGGCGAGTGCCTTTGGCTGGATGGTAATAGGGCTGCTCATCTATTTAGGCTATAGCAAAAATAACAGTAAGCTGGGTAAAATGGGTGACGCTTTGCCTCGGGCTTCAGATTTTGAAAAGAAGTAAACATTAGTTTACTATAAAATAGTAAGGCCTCCCTTTCTGCGGAGGCCTTTTTGCGTTTAAAGAACTTGTGCTGAACGGTCAGCATCCTATTGATAAAGTTTAGGCGTCTTGTAAAGCAAATTTTATGGTTGTAACAGCACCTAATCCTGGTCCGTTACTATTGATATCAAATGATCCTGCATGGCTTTCTACTATCGAGCGGCAATTGTATAAACCAAGCCCAGTGCCTTTCTTTTTGGTCGTAAATCCACGTTCAAAGAAATGTTCGCTGGTTTTCTTATCAAATCCTTGCCCATTATCGGCAATCTTTAATAAAATATACCCGCTGGTCGATTCCATAGACACCGAAATAAACTTGTTTTCACTTTCCATATCAATGGCTTCAAGACTATTCTTGATCACGTTCAGCATTACCTGCATCAGCTTGGTATGATCGCCTTTGATCACATAATTGCCGGGCTTTACATTCACGTTGAACTTGACACCTTTTTTATCAAAAGAGGCAAAAAGCATAGAACGGCAATCGTCAATTATTCCGCCCAGGTTCACCTGTTTCCGTTCTTGCGAAGCACCGTGGCTACGCACTGACTGGCGTTGTATATTGAGTATTTCCTGTATGTGCGAAACTATGTTTAGCAGTTCCGCAATAGCGGTACTCATTTCTTTCTGGTTATCGCCCTGGCTTTTGGCAATACCTTCGGTGATCGACACTAATGCAGCGGCTTTATCTGCACCAATAGCGTTTCCAATAGCCGTTTGTTGAGCTTTCAGAAACGCACTTAAGTTGCGCACGCTTTCCAGATTATTGCTTTCGGCTACGCGGTTTATCCTGGTGAGGTATGATCCGAAACCCACCAAAGCATTGCCAATATCATGCAGCACTTCTGATGCAATCTCGAATTTGCCCTGTGCAATCGCCTTTTCCAGTTCCTGTTCTTGTTGCAGCAACAGCTGGCTGTTTAGTATTTTGAGCTCTTCAGATTGTGCAGCTAATTCCTTATTCAAATTATTTAATGCTTCTTCTGCGCGTTTGCGTTCTGTGATGTTGTGCCCCAACCCCAGTATTCGGCTGATCTTACCATGCTCATCATAAACCGGAACTTTGGATGTAGAGAGCCAGAACTGTTCGCCTTTTTCGTTATTCAGAAATTCTTCCCTGCCTAATAATGCTTCACCGGTTCGTAAAACTTCCATATCATCCTTATAACCCCGCAGACCCGAGCTGTTTGGGAATAGTTCTAAATCTGTTTTCCCGATCACATCCGCCTCGCATTTAGCACCTATAGCAGCCACGTCTGCCCGGTTGGCTATGATCTTTCGGCCTTCGGCATCTTTTACATAAATGGTATCGGGGAGGTTATCTATCAGTGTGCGCAACAATATTCGTTCGCGCTGAATTTCTTCCTGTGCTTGTTTTTGTTCAGTAATATCTACGTGGGTACCAATGATGCTTACTATACCATCGTCTGCTTTCAGCAAGCCGCCTCTTGAATATATCCAAACCCATTTGCCATCGGCATGTAGCATACGAAACTCGCATTCATACATCCCGGTGGGATTCTCCAGGTACTCTGAAAACTTGCGCATCGCTTCGGGGCGATCCTCAGGGTGGAGCAGGTTAGTCCAGGCTTCGTTCAAATTCAGCCTGTATTCATTGATATCACGGCCCAGCATAGAGAAGTAGATATCATTGCAGTCGACTGTGCCGGTCGCAGGAAAATACTCCCATGCGCCGGTTTTTGACATGATGAGCAACTGCCGGTATTGTTTAGTGGTTTCTTTCCGGACCGATTGTTGCTGGCCGCCTTTCGTTGCCTTTTTATTTAAAACTGAACTTGACATTCGCAAACTTACAAGGGCAGCGCAATGGTGAATATGGCGCCGTTATTATTGCTGACCGCTATTTTACCGCCATGTGCAGCAATATATTGTTTAACGATAGCAAGACCCAAACCGGTGCCACAGTGCTTATTCTTGGTCACAAACGGCTCGAATAAGGTGCTCATGATATCTTTAGGGATACCCGGACCGTTGTCACAGATCACCAGCATCAGTTGCTTGTTTTCTGCCCAACCCGAAATATGTATGGTCGGGTCGGTTATTTTATGGTCGTGCAATACATCGGCAGCATTATTTACCAGGTTGCTGATCACCCTTCTCAATTTGCTTTCATCACCCGGAACGATCTGTCCATCAGGTAAGTAGGAGTGGATGGTAATATTCGGCCAGCCTTCATGTGTTTTAGCCAGTTCTATAGCTTCACTTACAACTTTGTTAAGGTCGACCGGCACTTTTTGTACAGGTATCTCTTTCAGGAAGTCAAGGAAGTCTTCAAATATATTAGATGCCTGCTCTGCTGATTGGTCGATCATGTCGATCAACTCATTCCCTTCGCTTTCCTGGCGCATCATATCTGTCATGAACTTGATGTTTTTGATAGGCGTGCGCAAATCATGCATCACCATACCTATTACCTGGCCAACGGCAGATAGCTTTTCCTTGCGGATTAGTTTTTCATTCAATTCAGCATTACGGATAGCCTGTGCTGCGTTTTGAACGAACAGCTTTAGCAAGTACATTTTCTCCGTTTTTAACGTTTCGTGTTTTTGCAGGAGGGCGAAAACATAGTAGTTTTCAAGACGTGCCAGTACCAGCTCATCCAGTTGAATTACCTCATCTTTAGCAATATTCGCATTTATTACTCTATCGGTAAGCTGGTCCACGTCTACGCGGCCCTCGATAGCACCTATCGAGATAATCTTCTCGTAATGAAGGTCTTTGTCAAGCTTGCCTATCAGCGCCATATCGGTATCAAGCGAACCGGCAAGTTGTTCGAGTATGTTTTTTAGTAATGAATTAAGCTGATTTTTACTTAAACCTATTGATGATATCGATTCGATTAGTTTCTCTAAGTTGCGAAGTTTATTATAGTCGGTAACAGCCTTTGTTGCTATTTGGATGATCTCTTCAGGAGCATACGGTTTGCAATGGTAGCCAACGTTCTGTCCTGCCTGCTCTACGATCTCGTCAATAGAACGGTCGCTGTAAGCGGTAACAAAAATGATCTCGGCCTTGGCATCATATTTCCTGATCTCAACGGCTGTTTCCAAACCACTCCAGCCGGGCATACGCATGTCTAAGAAAATCACGGCATAAGGATGGCCGTTTTCAATGGCTTGTTTTACTTTTTTAACGCCTTCCATGCCGTTCGATGCTTTATCGACGGTAAAGGCGGGAATACATTTTGTACGGGTGAGCAATAATGGTTTAGGGCTGCCGAATAAAATATCAAAAGCGCTGTCAATATTATGTTGTTCTTCTGACTTGCCGTGAGGCATCAGAATGTCCTCGATATTATCCCGCACCATCTCCTCATCGTCAATCACCAGGACAGATGTATTAACTTCATTCATAGAGTTGTAATAGGTTTTAATTCAGAGCTTTTACGATTTTGGCAGTAATTAGTTGCAGAATTTGGTTATATTATAATAATATTATTTAAATATTGTAAGTGTCAAAACAACACATAAAATAATTTTTGGGGCCGATACTTTCCATGTCAGTCTTTTTTATCAGATTTATATATTTTATAGTTTTGTTTGTGTGTCCGTTCACATCTTAAAATAAAGGCCTATGCATCCGTTTGTAATGAAGGAAATCCTTTCGGTAACCACCATCCTGTTTGCTATCATCGATATACTGGGCGCCATTCCGGTGATCATTGAATTGCGGCAAAAAGCCGGGCATATTCAGTCGGAAAAGGCCTCCATTGCGGTGCTGGTGCTGATGATCGGCTTCCTTTTTGCGGGCAATGAACTGCTCGATCTCATCGGATTGGATATACAATCCTTCGCCATCGCCGGATCGCTGGTTATATTTTTTATTGCGATGGAAATGATCCTGGGCATACGTTTTTTTAATGAAGAAATGCCCGAAACGATATCCATTGTCCCGCTGGCTTTTCCATTGATAGCAGGTGCCGGAACGATGACTACTTTGCTCTCGCTTAAATCACAATATCAAACACAAAATATTGTGGTAGGCATCATATTAAATACGCTGTTTGTATACCTGGTATTGAAGAACGTAAAATGGCTGGAACGTCTGCTTGGCAAAACCGGGTTGAGTATCCTGCGTAAAGCGTTTGGGGTGATCTTATTGGCTATTGCAATTAAGCTGTTTAGGAGTAATACGCATTTGTAGTGTTGATTAATTATTGCTTTACTTCCACAGTTTTTATATCGTAGGTTACGCCACTGTAAGTAATAGGAGTGTGCAGCGTTATAAATGTTTTGCCATTTGAGGTTGATATTACGCCCTGGGAACCGCCCCATGTTACTGTATTCCCGTTCTGGCTCCATGTTCCGGTAACTTCTGCTTGCCCTGGCATGCCGATCCATGTTCCTGTTGGTGGAAAGGAAGCCGAATGAGGAGCGACAAAACAGGTATCTGTGCCTATATACTTTATTGTATAAGTCTGGTCCTTATTGAAAGTTAATACGTTACCTTCCATACATGGATACTGATTTGCATTAACATGTAAAGGAATCAAGCTGTTGTCATCCCATGAGTACAAACTCCATGAACCAGTAACGTCTATGGGTTTATTATCTTTTTTGCAGGTGGCAAACATTAAAACTGCCGGGATAAGGATAAGTAGTTTTCGCATTTTATTTAGGTTTGCTATACCCAAAAATATAGTTTTCGGATTTGAATATCAAGAATTGCGGATTGTTCAAAATATGCATTTTCTCACATCTGCATATTTGCACATCACTTCATCAACCTCGCTACAAACATCGTATCCGCCTTATTTTCATAACCTTTCAATACAGTTTGCTTTTCCAGCTTTAAGCCGACTTCCTTTACCAGAAAATCAACATTGGCTTCATTTTCTGCTTTAAAAGCCGAGCAGGTGATATAGATAAGTGGTTTGCCTGGTTTAAGGTATTTCACCACGTTGCGGGCAATGCTTTGCTGTAGTTTTTGAAAGAAACTGATCTTTTGTGGTTCAAACTGGCTGATCATCTCCGGCGTTCGTCCCCAGGTACCGGAACCACTGCATGGTGCGTCCAGGATGATGCCGTCAAATTCATAATTGTGCAGCTCTGGGTCGACGTTCTGTGTCAGGTCCAATATCTTCCTTTGATATTTGATCAATCCGGCCTGCTGAAAACGCTCATCAAGATTGGCTAAGATAGATTCACGTATATCAGATACTACTAATTTTAAATTAGGTTCTAATTCGTGAAGCAGTAAGCTTTTCCCACCCGAAGCGGCACAGGCATCCCACCATGCGTCCCATTTCTCTGGTTTAAAGTAGTTTGCAGTTTGCTGCGAGGATAAGTCCTGTACTTCAAAGAAGGTCTGTTGAGGAAAAAGCGTCTCCAACCGGGTGCCATTGGGTAATGAGAAGCAGCCATTGCCCTCATCTTTAAAAGTGATGCTTTCTTTAGTAAGTACCGACTTTACATTTTGTTCAAAGCCTTTACGAACCCGGATAAACAGATCTGGCTGAACGAAAAAGGATTTCAAAAATGCCTGTTTATCAACTCCATCCGAAAGCTCTGCCGACCATGGGAAAACATCCGTCAGTTTAAAATCGGGATAAGTCGTTTTAACCAGCTTGAGTTTTTCATCGATATCAAAGCCAATGCAAAGCGCCCATTCAGGCTTAAAATGCTGTAAAAAAGAGTTGGTTTGCGAGTTACACAAGAACTCGGCTACAATAAGCCGGTCTTCAGTTGGCGTATTGTAAAGGGCCTTTCCTAAACGGAAGTAGTTATACATCAAACGGTTGGCTACACGCCTGTCGTTTGATCCCATCTGTTTATTTTGACGATAGAAGCCTGGCAAAAACTTACTTAGGGGCGTTTCGGCCGGGTAGCTACCCAATATTCGCTGAAACGTTTTAAGCTGGTTTAATGCCTTCATTCTACCTTTTTTAACTCAAAATTATTGTATTCGAGCACATTTACATGGGTGTTGATCCACCCCAGGCCCGGTTTTTTGATAAATCTATACTTATTAAGTAAACCTGTAAAGTCTTTTTTGTCCAATTTTTTCAGATCATCCGGATTTTCGCCCAATAATGCACCAAAATACAATCCTTCATCAAAGCCCATCATGGCATAATGGGTAGGCTCGCTGCGATAAGCTTTGCGGTAATTACGGATAAAAGCCGATATCTGCGGCGATTTATAATCAACCCGGTCGGTATTGGTGATATGTGTTTTCAATCGTTGCAGAAGGTCTGGCTTAAGATAACTAAACTTTATCCAACTTGGGTGACCAAACAAAGTAACCGGGTATTTCTTAGCAAGTGAATCCAGCGAACGCAGCGTTACCACCAGGAATTGTTGATTAGTCGATGGTATCACGAATACATTCTCTTCGGTTGCTGATAGCTGAGGTACCAATTCATCCAATCTGCCACGAACTATAGTAGTAGCAATGACTTTGGTTTTGCGTTTGCTCAAGCTATCTACTCCTTTTTTGAAAGGAGTGATGTATTTATTATCGTCACTATATCCTGATTTCAGTATAAAAACTTTCTTAGGCTTATAATGCTCGTTGATAAATTCCGCCGTTCCCCATGCATGATATTCCAACGGTGTGGCTACTGTGACTAAAAATTGATCTTTTACTGTCGCCGGCGCAGCCGGTGAAAGGGGGGAAACTGTAGGTATAACTTTCCCTGAACCGGCCAGTACGTTGGCAAATGCCTGCAAATCATCCGGAAAAACAGGGCCAACCACCAAATCACTGGTGCGGATAGCAGGCGTTACGGCCAAATTGCTTGATGCAGCAGGGGTGTCTTTTGTATCAAAAACCTGTAGCTTATAGTTGTAACCTTTTGCAGTAAGTGAATCCAAAGCCATTTTGAAGCCCTGGTAATAATCCAATGAAAGATTAGCGCGGCTTAAAGTAGCAGGTGTGTATTGTGCGCCAGCGTTCAGATCGTCCAAAGTGAAAGGCAGCAGCATGGATATGGTCGATACCCTTGCCGTTGCAGGTTTTTCGGCGGCTTTTTCAGCTTCCTTTTTTGCTTCAGGCGTTTTAGGATGCGGTGGAGCAGAAACGGTATACACTTTCGGCGAACACGCCGCCAATGCCACAATACCTGCTAAAACTAACCACTTACTCCCACTCAATAGTAGCCGGTGGTTTCGAACTGATGTCATATACTACCCGGTTGATACCTTTTACGTTATTGATGATCTCATTTGAGATTTTAGCCAGCAGATCGTACGGAAGGTGGCACCAGTCGGCTGTCATACCGTCTAATGATTCCACCGCGCGAAGGCATACTACATTTTCGTAAGTACGCTCATCGCCCATAACACCTACCGACTGCACCGGTAAAAATATGGTACCGGCCTGCCAAACTTTATCGTAAACACCGGCCGACCGCAAATTGTTGATATAAATTGCATCAGCCTCCTGTAATATGTGTACTTTTTGTGGGGTAACCTCGCCTAATATCCTGATAGCCAGTCCCGGACCAGGGAATGGGTGACGGCCTAAAATGTTCTGGTCAATACCTAAAGCCTTACCTACTTTACGAACTTCATCCTTAAATAAGGTGTTCAGAGGCTCTACTACCTTCAGTTTCATAAAGTCAGGCAAGCCGCCTACGTTATGGTGTGATTTGATAGTAGCCGACGGCCCTTTTACCGATACCGACTCGATCACGTCAGGATAAATAGTTCCCTGACCAAGCCATTTTACATCTTGTACCTGGTGTGCTTCGTCATCAAATACTTCGATGAAGACACGACCGATGGCTTTACGTTTTTTCTCAGGATCGGTTAATCCTGCAAGGGCATCGTAAAAACGTTGTTTTGCATCAACGCCTTTCACGTTCAGACCCATGTGTTTGTAAGAATCTAATACAGATTCAAACTCATCTTTACGAAGTAAGCCGTTATCTACGAAAATGCAATACAGGTTTTTGCCGATAGCGTGATGCAATAACACCGCAGCTACCGATGAATCAACACCTCCTGAAAGCCCAAGCACTACTTTATCGTTACCTAATTTTTCCTTCAGTGCTGCAACAGTGGTTTCAACAAACGAATCCGGTGTCCAACCCTGTGAGCAACCACAGATATCAACCAAAAAGTTTTGCAGCAATTGCTTGCCGTCGATACTGTGGGTTACCTCCGGGTGGAATTGTATACCGTAAGTTTGGGTGTCTTTTATATGATAAGCAGCCACCTTTACAGTTTCGGTGCTGGCAATAATTTCAAAATCATCTGCAATGCGGGCAATAGTATCGGCATGCGACATCCAAACCTGTGATCCCTCAGGCACCTGTTTAAATAATGGGTGGTTCTTCTCGATGTAATGAAGATTAGCCCGGCCGTACTCGCGAGTGCTGGATGGCAGTACTTCGCCACCATTAAAATGTGCAATATATTGCGCACCATAGCAAACACCCAATATCGGCATTGTTTTGTGGTGTTTTGAAAATTCAAAATGAGGGGCGTCTTCCTGGCGAACTGAATAAGGACTGCCTGAAAGGATGATACCTTTTACTGAACTGTCGATTTCGGGAATGTGGTTGAACGGGTGGATCTCACAATAGATATTGAGCTCCCTGACACGGCGCGCTATTAATTGGGTAAACTGTGAGCCGAAGTCAAGAATGAGGATTTTTTCTTGCATGGGCAAAGATAGGGTTTAGATGTGAGATTTGAGATAGGAGATTTGAGATTGTTGCTTTAGAGTGTTTTGTTGAAAGGTTGGAAAGTTGTAAGGTTGAAATGTTGGTTTTGGTTGTTAATCGCCAAGCTTTATAAAAGATAGTTTTTATATTTATAGTCTAAACCAGAACTATGAGAAGGGTGTTGTTTTTGTTCTTAGCCTTTTATGTGTCAAAGGCCGCAGGTCAAAACAAATCGTATGATTATTGTTATCGAACGGGCCCTGCGAGTTTCCGGCTTTATTCCGTAGCCGACAAAAAGGACTATCCGATTTTAAAATCCAAGCGCCACATTTCAGACGCCTCACTTTCGCCGGATGGCAAAAAAGTAGCTTATTGCTTTTATCCATCCCGCAATGCCAGAAAACTTATCGCTATAATTGATCTCAACACCAAACGCAAAATTGTACTCAATACTCATGGCACTGATTGCGAAGAACCGGAATGGTCACCAGACGGCAAACTAATAGCTTATAATATTTGGAATGAAAAGCTAAAGAAAAGGGATATTGCTGTCATAGACGCGGATAATAAATGGTTTAAAATTCTAACTCGCAGAATGCCTGAAATATGGGGAGTCTCCTGGACCAGCGACAGTAAGAAGATAATCGCAAGCGATTTAGATTCGGTCTTTTTTATAGACCTTAACGGGGAAATTACTAATATTTACAAAACTTCAGACATTGCAAAAAACAGGTGGTGCAGAGATTTTAGATTAACCACAGATGGGAAAAAATTGGTTTTTCTCTATCATGTGGATGAAATTGTTAATAGTACAGGGGGCTCATCAGCAGTTTTTGTTTATGATATGATCACAAAGAAAAAATTTAGAATTTCGCCAAAGGGTTATCATTTTACAAATGTTATTATTTACCATAATACGGTCCTGGCTAGCGGGGAAAAAGCGAGTGGAGTTCCCAATTCGGGTGTCTATGCTATTGATCTGGATGGGAAAAATTTCAGGCTTTTCCTTCCTAATGCAAGTGACATAACGGTAAAGAACTAAATCACCCCTTCCGGCACAGAATGCAATGCAATGCGGTTCCCCTCTGTATCCAAGAAAACTGCCATATAGCCATGCTCGGGCGATATTTGTGTTTTAGGGATGATGACTTTTCCTCCGGCTACTTTCACTTTGTCCAGTACGAGTTGTACATCAGGGTTGCCGTTCAGGTAAACCAGCGGACCGCTTTGGGCGGATGGCTTGTAAAAATCGCCACTGCTGCAGATAGCGCCGCCAACACTCATCGGGCTTTCTGTTGGAAATAACCGCATTTGTAATTGTGGCATATCCAGCGGTGTCATTTTTATATCGAAAATAGTTTCATAGAATTTTTGCGCACGATTAAGGTCTGTCGCGGGGATTTCGAACCAGCTAATGGCGTGTTTGAATATCATAGGGGCAGCAGTTAATTTTATAAATATATAGAATAAATATTAAATATTTGTTGAAATTAAACTATAAGGAAATTTCGTATGTCTATATAAAAGACCGACAAAAAATAAATATTTTAGTTGCTATGTCATTAAGCACCCGTTTAGCCACTTTTGAAGATGTAAACGAATTGCTCGAGCTGATCGCTTTATCAGCCCGGGGGTTAAGTAATGGTTATTATTCTACTGCACAAACTGAGGGGGCTATTAAATATGTTTTTGGCGTTGATAGTCAATTAATACAGGATGGCACCTATTATGTTGTCGAATCAAAGGATTGTTTGGTTGCCTGCGGTGGGTGGAGCATGAGAAGCACGCTTTTTGGCGGCGATCAGCATAAAAGTGACACTGACCCGTTGCTAAACCCTGCAATAGATGCCGCCCGTATTCGTGCATTTTTCGTCCACCCGGATTGGGCCCGCCAGGGGATAGGGAAGATGCTGATAGGCGTATGTGAAAAAGCAGCGCATCAGTATGGATTTACCAAAATGGAGATTGGTTCTACATTGCCGGGCGTTCCGCTTTATGAATCGATGGGTTATTACCAGTCGAAGAAGATTAGTGTGCCATTGCCTGATGGCGGTCATTTGCCCGTGATAAATATGAAAAAGGATTTAAACCTTTCGCGCAGTTAAAGTCCAATTGACTTTAACGGTTACAGCCCTAACATGAAAACTTTAACTTTTTTATCACTCATACTGCTGTTTATATCAGCAGGTGTAGCTGCACAGCAAAAAAACGAGAGTATTATTGTCGATCATATGCGCCGCGAGTTTATCACCTACTTGCCAAATGGCCTTGGGGATAAGCCGGCAGTAATTATCTCATTGCACGGCAGGTTAGGCACCGCTAGTGGTCAGATGAGGTTTGCCAATTTCAAACCTCTTGCCGACAGGGATAAATTTATTATCGTTTGTCCGCAGGGAATTGAACGCAGCTGGAACGATGGCCGTGGTACGCCTGCCAACTCAAGAGGGATTAATGATGTGAAGTTTATTGATGAGTTGATCACTTATGTTATTGATACTTATCATGCTGACCCATCCAGAATTTATGTGACCGGGATGTCCAACGGCGGCTTTATGTCCTCGCGGCTGGCTTGCCAGCTTAACCAACGCATAGCGGCAGTTGCTGTTGTAGCCGCATCTATGGATCAGGATATGGGTTATCAGCCTAACCTGCCTATAGCTATAATGTATATACAAGGCACAAAAGACCCGTTAGTGCCATTTACCGGCGGAAAGATGAAAGGTGCAGGCGGCGTTATTTACAGTCATGAAGATATTTTGAAAAAATGGGCCGCGGTTGATAAATGCGATAGCAAACCAGTGGTAACTAATTTACCGACCCTGGTAAATGACGGTACAAGTGTAGTGAAGGAAGAATACACCAACAGTTATGGTCTGAAAGTAATTGGATATACAATCGTTGATGGCGGCCATATATGGCCCGGTGGCACTCAATATCTGCCTAAATTTATGATCGGGTCACTCTCTAAAAACCTTAACGCCTGCGACGAGATATGGAAGTTTTTTAAGGAGAACAAGCTCGGTACAAATTAAGCTTTAACGATAAAATTAAACGCCGTGTGGGCTCACCCCGAATGCTCCGCTAGCCAGCGGATGTCCGACCCTCTCTATGGTAAACCATAAAGAGGGTGAAGAAGAAATAAAAAAATAACCCTCTTTACCGCTTGCGGTAGAGAGGGTGGTAGAGCGCAGCAAAGACCGGGTGAGTTAACTACGCGATTTGTTCAAAATGCAATTATTTGATAGGGAACAACACACCAAAGTTGATGCTTGATCTTTCGCTTTGTACGGTAGAGCCGTCTTTGAATACATTGGTGAACCCGCCCTGGCCATCAGCTTCAATAAATAATTTCACGTTATTAGATACCGGGAACTTCACGCCAATACCGGCATCAAAGCCTACTTCGGTATTGTTAAAGGCGGATTTGATGTCGACACCGCTGTTTGACGATTCAGTGGCGTTTAACAAAAAGCCTACATAAGGGCCAAAGTGCAGGTACCAGTTTCTGGTTCTTCCGAAGTGCCAGTTGGCCATTACCGGAACGGTTAAATAATTCAGGTGAAAATTTACACCATCTACCTCGCTGCCATCAGGAAAAGAAAGATATCCATTGCCCCAGCCTTTTTGATCATAAATCAGTTTACCCTTGATACTCCATCTGTCGGAGAAGTAATGCTCTAAAGAAACTCCGAGGTTTAACCCGCTGTTATAATCACTGGTATAGGCTGAACTGTTGTCATATACGGTGGCAGCATTGTAACCAATATTGATACCAAATTCATTTGAGGTTCTGGTCTGAGCAGAAGCGGCAAAATAAATGCCGAAGACAATAATTAATGTTGATAGAACTTTTTTCATATACAATTTGATTTAGGATTGCTGACAAAAATACCATTTATACGGTAAATTGTATATTGAGGATGCGTAAGGCGAGTGTAAGTCCGCAAGTTCCGGGTTTTATAGGGTTAGTGGCCGGGGTATTTTTGTAGTGTTAAATCGAAAAAAATGGAAACACAGGAAACGATGAACTATCAGCGCATTGCTGACGCGATCAATTATATCAGGCTGAATTTCAAAGATCAACCTAACCTGGATGATGTTGCAGAAAAGGTAAATATGAGCCCGTTCCACTTCCAACGGATGTTTACTGACTGGGCAGGCATCAGTCCGAAAAAATTTTTACAATACCTCAGCGTGGAGTATGCAAAAGGTATTTTGAAAGAGAAGCAGGCTACGCTTTTTGACGCCGCTTTTCAGACCGGTTTATCCGGCACCGGGCGTTTGCACGATCTCTTCATCAACATTGAAGGGATGAGCCCTGCCGAATACAAACATGGCGGCAAAGCGCTTACCATCAATTATAGCTTTGCAGAAAGCCCTTTTGGGGATATTTTGGTGGCATCTACAGCTAAAGGCGTATGCTACTTAGCCTTTGCAGATGATAAACAGGCAGCCTTTGCTGAATTACAGGCTCAATTCCCGAATGCAGCTTATTGCCAGGTGGTGGATATGATACAGCAGAATGCTTTGTTTATTTTCAAAAAGGATTGGTCAAAGCTGTCTACTGTCAAGCTGCATTTGAAGGGAACGCCATTTCAATTGAAGGTTTGGGAAGCCTTGCTCCGTATCCCAATGGGCGGATTACATAGCTATGGATTGATCGCACAAAATATCCATTCGCCTAATGCAAGCAGGGCAGTTGGAAGTGCAATTGGCGATAATCCTGTCGCCTTTTTGATCCCCTGCCACCGGGTAATCCGCTCCACAGGCGAAATTGGCGATTACCATTGGGGCTCAACCCGCAAATCGGCTATTATTGGCTGGGAAGCAGCACAGTTAAATGTAGCCGTATAAACTCTTATTACTCTGTGCCCCTTTGTTATATTCTCAGTGTTCTTTGTGGTTGAAAATTTATCACAGAGGACACAAAAGAGAGGTACAGAGTTCACAGAGAAGAATCATTAACATATGAAAGAGACAATTGAACAATTGGATTGGGATACTATATCCGCCCAGTTGAATGAGCAGGGTTATACTTTAGTAAAGCAGATAATTAAAACTGACGAATGCGATTATCTTGCAAAGGGTTATGAGCAGAAAGAACTTTATCGCAAAACCATCAACATGGAGCGATACAGGTTTGGATTGGGTGAGTATAAGTATTTTAATTATCCACTGCCAGTAATCATTGAGTTGATAAGGTATAGTGTATATCCTCATCTTGCCCCAATTGCCAATAACTGGATGCGGGTATTGAATATCAATAAACAATTCCCCGAAACGCATAGAGAATTACTTGAGGAATGCCTCGCCCATCAGCAAACCAGGCCAACACCTTTGATATTGCGATATGAGAAAGGCGGCTATAACACCCTGCACCAGGATTTGTATGGTAACATCTATTTCCCGATGCAATTGGTGCTGTTTTTAGATGAGCCCGGGAAAGATTATGGAGGCGGTGAGTTTGTACTAATTGAACAGCGACCGAGGGCGCAATCAAAAGCAATTGTATTAAAACCAGGCAAAGGAGATATGCTGATCTTCACCACCAACTTTAGGCCGGTAAAAGGCAGCAAAGGCTATTACCGTGTGAATATGAAACATGGCGTAAGCGAAGTGGTTTCAGGACGAAGGCATACCTTAGGAATTATATTTCATGACGCTGTATGATAAAGCATTTGCAGTTGGGTGATACAGCTTTCCAAAGATTCCGGCGGCTTAGGACTCTGATCGATGAAGGAAAGATTCAGTTTGGTGGTAATAAGAAACTGAAGATATATGGAACTTTAAAATGTTCATCCGGCAAAAGAATGAAAACGGAGAACCGGGTATTTTTTAAGTCAGCAGAAGAAGCGATTAATGAAGGATACCGCCCGTGCGGACATTGTATGCGGGAAGAATATTTACGCTGAAAGAAAGCTAAAAATTAATCGCCTTGCCTTGTTCCGGATAGATCAAGTTGAACTTTAGTTTATTTTCAGCCGCCAGTTGGTTTTTAATCCGTTCGATACTGGTTTGCGGCGGTTTTACGTGGGTTACCACAATATTAAAATCTTTCAGGCTTCCTGCGCCGCTTAGTTTTTCCAACTCGTTCATTTCTTTCATCAACCAACGGGGGGTAAGGTGGCCGAACAGCGTTTTATCTGGCTGCTCATTAGGAAAAGAAACTTCGATCATAATCGCCTTTAATTTTTTCTCTTTGATCAAAGGAGCTATAGCCTGCCATAATAATTCCAGGTTATGGCTCTTTTCTATTTCATCGGGACCAACGTCGCCTAAATAAAGAATATAATTATCCCGGTTCCTAATCAAAAATGCAGAACTGGTAAGATTAGAATGGCTGAGTGGAAATGCCTTTACCGTCATTTCGGTATTTTCGACAGGGATTTCCTCGCCAGGGTTAAGTATTTTATAGTGGTATTTTTTCAGTTGCGGTGTTTCGCCTTCATCAGCAAAATTGGCCCAGCTTTTCCAGGTAAAGTAGCGGGTTCTGAAAGTTTCAATGCAATCTGCAAAGGCATAGATATTTTTGGTGGTGTCCTCCGGCGAATTGATGATCAATCCGGATACATGATCCAAATGCGAGTGCGAGATCAGGTAATCTTTTATATATTTTCTTAAAACCTGTTCGGCGGGAACATTGAACACCTTGTTCCCGATAGCTTTTTCTATACCATAATGCAGTGTACCTGCATCAAGGCAAACATAGTTGTCACTGTTTGCCGGGGCCAGCAGATAAGCCGACAGGTTGCTTTCGTCAATCCCGCCTTTAACACCCAGTGGAACTACTTTAAATGCATTCTGACCAAAAACGGGTACGGCCAATACCCATAGGAAGACTGTTAAAATCTTATTCGCAACACGCATTACGGAGTATATTTATTGTCCCCGAAAATACGGATCAGCCCGCTAAAAGTGAATTGTTTGTTGGAATTATGCCAGCGAGTCGGCGCTGCTTTTGAAGCTCAGAATATATCTTTTGGTGAGGCACTTCTGGCAGAAATAAACTTTTACAGGTAACCAAAAGAGTAGTGTTTTTAAGATAAGGCTCCGGCTAATCCTGGTATCTAATGCCTGGTGGCAACGCCAGCAGGTTGATGTATTGCTATAATTCTTCTTGTACGTGCTCATATGAGGTATCTTAAATCCTCATGTAAATACAAACAAATGGCGGGAAAAGTTTTGGTGCTATCCGGGAATAACAGCAATAATACAGAGCCAGAGGCAGTTTGTTTTTGATTTTAATTAGTTTTACCTCTCATGAAAACCAGTGGAATTGTTGCTAAGGCGGTCAGCCGTTTGTTTCTTTTGTTGTTGGTATTGGCGATTGTGCCGCTTTTCCAGGCCGATACTAATAAATTACAGCACCTGTATATTGTAACCAGCAGTAAGTGGCTGTTTATATTCCCTATAGTGCTGGTTGGCGGATTTGTTTACTTCCTGATCCGCTGCATCATACACAAATACAAAGAACCCGATTCAAACTGGCTGCTTGTTATCAATACCCTGATATTGATGGCTTATTGCGCCACAATATTTGCTAAGGTTTATCAACTGACAATGACGCACTGATCATTCAGTTTTCATCGCTTTTTCTGCCGATTTTTTGTACTCGTAATCGCCACCCAAGAGAAATCCCCATGGTTTCAGGCTTTCTATCCGGTCGAAAACGATCTTCAGGATAGCCATCACGGGAATGGCCAGGAACATGCCGGATAAGCCCCATATCATTTCCCCGATGACAATGCCGAGGAACGATAACAAAGCATTCAACCGTACTTTTGAACCGACTATAGTAGGCAGCAGAATATTGGAATCGACCGCGTGAATGGCGATTACACTGATTACAACATAAAGGGAATCTTTTACATTTCCTGTGGCAAAAGTGATCAGCGTACTTAGGAACAGGGCAGTAAATATGCCCACATAAGGTACAATATTAAATAGGCCAACAATTAGCCCCAGCAACATAGCATATTTTACACCGATCAGCAAAAATGCAGTACAGGCGATAGTTGCAACTACAACCATCTCCAGCAACAAACCCAAAATGTATTTCCTGAGAATACTCTGGATATTTTCAACAATGTCAAATACAACGGGAGAATTATCATCCCTGAAAACCCATACCAGGAAGCGCAAAAGCAGTTTTCTGTAAAGCAGCACCAGGAAGGTAAAAATCAGGATAAACGAATAGAAAAGCATTAAGGATGATACAGCACCTAAAGTAGTGCCAATAACGTTTCCACCCGAGGCCATTAATTTATTGGTAGCATCATGCACATAATCCATTTGTTTATTCATATTGATATGGAAGCTGTCCTGCACCCATTGGCGAATGTCATCTATTGATTGGCCCACCTGCTTTTTTAGCATCGGCCAGTCGTCGGCCAGTTTCGATATCTGAGAACCTACCAGGTATAATATGCCGCCGATAAAAGCAACAAGCAGGAGTATGGATATGAGTGAAGCAATACTACGGTGGAGCTTAAATTTCTTTTCGAAAAAATTGCACACCGGGAGTAACAGAATAGCAAAAAGAAAACCAAAAATGAGCGGGTCCAGCAGGTCTTTTGCCAAAACGACCAGGTAGCCCATTGAAATAAGACCAACCATAACCAGTGAAAGCTTTTCGTAAAACGGGGCGGCAACTTTTTTAACGCTCATGAGGTAGGTTAATTTCAGCCAATTAACATGACTTGATTGGCTAATGTTTTTTTGAATATAGGGATAATTATGAATACTTATAAAATATCTGCAATTCTCTCCAGTAAACGGCGTATGTAATTATCTACTATTTTTTCTGGTTGTTTGCTAAAAGTTAGGGTTGATCGATTGGCTAATATAACGTTGAATGATATGGCCCGATGCCCCAAAACAGACGAAAGCCCATAAATACCGGCAGTTTCCATTTCAAGATTTGTGATACGCTGCCCGTTCAGATTAAATCGCTGTAAGGCATTCATAAACTCCGGATGCGCGTTATGCGCCCTTACCTCGCGCCCTTGCGGAGCATAGAAGCCGGGTGCGGTAAAAGTTATACCTTGTAACGTATCATAGCCAAGCTTAGACATCAACCCGGTATCTGCTGACGCGACATAAGGAACAAAGCCACCATTTTTTGGTAAAGCCTTTTTAAGCTCATCTAATAATTGCTGCTCGGATTCTGTATTCTCCCGCTTATAATAATGCATCAAAGTATCCAGTCCAAATGCAGCCTTTGAAACCAGCAGACTATCAACGGGTATATCTGCCTGTATAGCGCCTGAAGTACCAATGCGGATAATATTCAATTTCAGCAATTGTGTTTTTGGCAACCGTGTTTTCAGATCGATATTAACCAATGCGTCGAGCTCATTCAAAACAATATCGATATTATCCGTGCTGATCCCGCTCGACATGACGGTTATCCTTTTCCCATTTATGGTGCCCGTGTGGGTAACGAATTCGCGTTTTGACTTTTTGAGCTCGATGGTATCAAAATAACGGCTCACCCTGGGCACCCGGTCGGGATCACCTACTGTTATTACGGTATCGGCCAGATCCTCCGGCAATAAATGTAAGTGGTAGACGCTGCCGTCTTTATTTAATATTAATTCGCTTTCCGCTATCGGTTTCATTGGTCGTAAAGGTAATCAACCCCCGGTGATAAAAACCGTTCTGGTGGCTATTTGTTATTAATTATCATCTACAATAAAAAATACAACCATGGCAAAGTATTCAGAAAAGACAGGCGAAAAGGTTGAAAAAACCATGCACGAAATGAAAGAGGGCAAGCTAAAAAGCGGTAGCGGTAAAAAAGTAACCAGTAAAAAACAAGCGATAGCTATTGGCCTTTCAGAGGCAAGGAAAGAAGGCGCGAAGGTACCTAAGAAGAAGTAGGCTATTGCACGGTACGTCATTGCGAGCTATAGCGTGGCAATCGCATACTATACAGGGCGAAGATGCATAGTTCGCGATTGCTTCTTCACCGCACAGGCTGTTCATCGCAATGACATATTTTATATCTCACCCTGTAAACGCATCCAATATCTTCATCAGCGTCACTGCCTCCTCAATCGGGCATGGATTTGGCCCTTTATCCCTGAAATAGTTAACGATCTTTTCGATCATCGGTTGCTGAATATGCTCGGGATGGGTAAAGTTTACGGTTTGTTCTTCATAAATATTTCTCCAGCTTACAAAAGTGCCGAAGAAAGGGAAAGTTATCCTGCCTTTTGTGCCGATGATCTCACAACTATCTACTGTTTCGCTTTCGGCTACATTAAACGACCAGGAGCCATTCACCACTACACCGTTTTTGAAAATGATCTCACCGCAAACATGGTCATCGGCAGGGGTGGCTTTTGACTGATTTAGGGAATAGCCGTGATATTTCTCAGGCTCGCCGAAATAATACAGCATCAGGTCGAGCTGGTGCGGGGCCAGGTCATGAAAGTAACCACCTCCGGAAAATTCCGGTAAAACGCGCCAGTTGGTTTCTGAGTTAGCGATCAGGTCGGGCCTTAAACTCTTCCACATTCTGATTTGTACTGTTCTTACCTCGCCGATAGTTTGATTGTCAAGCAATTCCTTCACATACAGAAACATCGGTAATGCCCGGCGGTAATGGGCTACGGTTAGTTTACCGTTATATTCTTTTACAGCGTCGGCCATCGCCTGTGCTTCTTGCGCATTGCGGGTAACTGGCTTTTCTACATAAACGCCTAATCCTTTTTTTAACGCAGCAATAGCATATTCCAGGTGGTTAACCGGTGGGGTAGCTACAGAAACAGCATTAACTTCGGGGTCGCTTAATAATTTATCTGCATCATCATACCAGCGGCCCACGTTGTGTCTGGCAGCATAATCAGCAGCTTTTGCAGCGTTGCGTCGCATTACGGCTACCAGTCTACTATTGTGTATTTTGTTATAAGCCTGTCCGCTCTTTTTCTCGGTCACGTTGCCACAGCCGATGATACCCCAGTTGATGTTATCCATTTGTTATATATTCATTATAAAAGCAATCCCGTAGGGCTCAAATGTTGGTAGAAAAAAGCAGAAAATTATTCCGTGCCGTTAGGTACGGAACAGGTTGCATACCTAACGGCATGCTATTGGAACCTTTTTGTTTTTCTACCAACATGTTGCACCTACGGCGCAATGCAACTTATGCTTATTTCAGAATACCCTCAATCTTATCCAACTCTTCTTTCGGGAACTCAATATTATCCAGGCATTTTAACGAATCCGCCAATTGTTCAGCCCTGCTGGCGCCGATCAATACCGAAGTAACGCGATGATCTTTCAGCAACCAAGCTAATGCCATTTGGGCCAGGGTTTGACCGCGCTGAGAAGCAATATCATTCAGTTGCCTTGCCTGATTTACGCGTTGCTCCGTTACCTGGCCTTCCTGTAAAAAGCCGGTTGATTTTGCAGCCCTTGAATCTTCCGGAATACCGTGAAGATATTTGTTGGTCAATAAACCTTGTGCCAATGGCGAGAATGGAATACAACCTACGCCGTCTTTTTCCAATACATCCAGCAAACCGCCTTCTACCCAACGCTCAAACATGGAATATTTAGGCTGATGGATCAGGCATGGTGTCCCTAATTTTTTCAAAATTGCAAATGCTTTTTCAGCTTCATCGGCAGGGTAATTAGAAACACCTGCATAAAGAGCTTTGCCCTGGCGAACAATCAGATCAAGGGCACTCATGGTTTCTTCCAGCGGTGTTTCCGGGTCAGGACGGTGATGGTAGAAAATGTCTACATAATCCAGTCCCATACGCTTTAAACTTTGATCAAGACTTGACACCAAATATTTTTTTGAACCCCAGTCGCCATAGGGACCGTCCCACATGGTATAACCTGCCTTGCTGGAGATGATCATCTCGTCGCGGTAACCGATGAAATCTTTCTTTAGAAGTATACCAAAATTTTCTTCAGCTGATCCCGGCGGCGGACCGTAGTTATTAGCCAGGTCGAAATGTGTAATGCCGCTATCGAATGCCAGTTGAAGGATCTTACGATAATTCTCGAATACATCCACACCACCGAAGTTGTGCCACAGGCCCAGCGAAACGGCCGGTAATTTAATGCCGCTGCGTCCGCAGCGACGGTATATCATGTCTTTATATCTGTCTTTAGAGGGCAGGTAGGTCATTGGGTTAAAGCTTTAAATGTTGAGGCTTAAAAGTAATATTTTAAAATAAAATCGGTGTGTAAAATAATCGCTAAATGAACCGTCTTTGCGAGGAACGAAGCAATCTCTACTTAAGCCGATCAATTGTACGTGCTTTTGTTAAAAGGATGAAATCAATAGCGTATGTGTAATCGTCCTTTTAAGATAGATCAGGATATTTGACTTGCATAGTTTGGAGATGGCTTCGTTCCTCGCCATGACGTGGTGGGAAATCTGAGAGCAAAACGGTTAGACAATCTCCGCCACTACAAAAGTGCTTCCACCTACAAATACTAGGTCATTTTTATCAGCCTGACTTTGTGCGGCTTTCAGAGCAGCTTTTACCGACACATATATTTCACCGTGAAGGCCAAAAGCTTCGGCTTTTTGTTGTAACAGTTCAGCATCTAAACCACGCGGGATATCGGGTTTGCAGAAGTAATAGGTGGCATGCTTAGGCAGCATAGCCAATATTTTGCTGATATCCTTATCATTCACCATGCCCATCACTATGTGCAGATTCTCATGAGGCGTGCTTTCAATATTTTTTAATACTTCGGTTATACCTTCCGGGTTATGACCGGTGTCGCAGATAGTAAGCGGACGATGGCTCAGTGTTTCCCAGCGGCCATGTAAGCCGGTTAGCTTTTTTACCTGGCTTAATGCAGCCCTTATATTGTCGTCGGCAATTGCATAGCCCTGTTTTCTCAGCTCCTGAATAGCTGACATTACTGGTTTTACATTTTTTAGCTGATATGTTCCCGTGAGATCTAATTGCAGATGCATGTAGGTCAAAGGAGACATTTTTTCTATTTTAAAATCAAGGTAACCAACTTGGTCTATTCCTGTTGGATACACATTCCATTCATCAGAGGCAAAACTTATAGAACTTTTTTCCTGCTGTGCTTTCTCTCTAAATACATCCGCCACTTCAGCCTGATACTCACCTACGATAACAGGAATACCCGGCTTGATAACTCCCGCTTTTTCACCGGCAATAAGCTGCAAAGTATCACCAAGCATATTCATATGGTCCCAGCCTATGTTTGTGATCACCGATAGGAGAGGAGTAATCACATTAGTCGAGTCAAGCCGTCCGCCCAAACCGACTTCCACAATGGCAATATCCACTTTGGCTCTCGCAAAAGCATCAAAAGCCATGGCAACAGTCATTTCGAAAAATGATGGTCTGATGTCTTCAAAATCCTGACGGTGTTCCTTTACAAAATCAATGACCTCATCCTCGCTAATCATCTGCCCATTAATACGTATACGTTCGCGAAAATCGCGCAGGTGGGGTGAAGTGTACAGTCCGGTTTTATAACCTGCTTTTTGTAAAATGGCGGCAAGCATGTGCGAGGTTGAACCCTTGCCATTTGTACCAGCGATATGAACGCTTTTAAACTTTTTATGAGGATCGCCCAGTCGCTTGCAAAGTTCAAGCGTATTGGTCAAATCTTTTTTAAATGCAGAAGCGCCGTCCCGGGTAAACATCGGTAACTGGCTGTAGAGGTAGTCGAGGGTTTGTTGGTAGTCCATTTTTCAGTAGCAGTGGTAGTTGCAGTAGCAGTAACCAAAAAGTTATTACTTAGTTTTGGGAGTAAATTTCTCTGGATGATTAGCCATTGAGTTTAACATCTTTCCAATTTCTTGATATTTTGATTGAAGAAAATAGAACTCATCCTGACCAATATATTCACAGCTGTAAGCAAAATCTAACCAAATGGACGTTTCAGCTGCTTCACCGTCTGCATCCGTCATTTTTGTCGTGAAGTGTTTAGGATAGATACGCTTTCTATAACCTTCTCCGATATTGACGCAAACCGACCGTGATGATCGTCTTATTTGGTCAGTAAGGGAATATGTTTCTTCTTTCGGAAATCGTTTACTGATTTGAAATATCGTATTCGCGGCCTCAAATGCAAACTGATAAACCTTAAGGTCTTTAAAACTTCCTGTCATAAAATTGATTTTACTTACAAAGTACTGCTACTGCAACTGCCACTGCAACTTTATTTGTAAATAAGATCATTTTACTCTAAACGTAAAAGTTATATAACCTACCTGTAAATCCGGGGCGTTATCGGAAGTGTTAAACTTTGCATTTAATGCCGCTTGTTTACATCTATTGAAAAGCTCATAGTCGGATATAGTTGTGCCCTTAGCGCCGGGGGTGGCAGAAACAACATTACCATTTTTGTCAACCTGTATTTGGACTACGATTTTTCCCGTGCTGCGGTGATCGTCTTCAACCGATGGACGGGAAACCCAACTTCTGTTTCCGAGAGCAAGACCGCCATTCCCCGAACCTGTGCCATTATAATTATTAGACATATTCGACCCATTAGGGCTGCCCTGGTTACCCGGAGTATTTGTCGTTCCGTCTCCATTACCGTTACCCTTACTGCTCATTCCTTTAAAAAGCGCCCTGTTGTCCACAGTTTGTTTTACAGCTTTTTTGGCAGGTTCTTCGGTAGTTACAGCTTTGGTCGTCTTTTTCGACTTATCATTAACCTCAGGTGCATCTTCTGTAGTTTGGGTAACTATCTTCTTATCGGCTTGTTCTACCTGTGTTTTCTGAGGCGTAGGCGTGGGCGGAGTAACTTTGGTAGCTTTGGTATGAGTTGGCTTTGGTGATTTAGACGGCTCTTCGGTACTCATGTAGTCATCGCCCATACCTTCTTTACTTGTACCATAGTTCACTAATATCCCACCGGTTCCCATCTCCTGCGGAGGTGGATTATGGAACACGATAAAATAACACAGGGCAATCAATATCCCCATAATGATGCCTGTAGCTAAAAATGCTTTCGGATAATTATTCTCTTCCTGGTAAGCTTCCATTTCTCTCAGTTTGCAGTTATTAGTTTGCAGTTGCCACCTTCTATAGTTACTTTCTGCAAATGATAACTCTCTTCAATAATTGTCTGTTGCTATGCGTGGCTAAATAATTTTTACTGCTAACTGCGTACTGAAAACTGTTCGCTGTTAACTGCCAACTGCCCATTGCAAACCGCCGACTACCCTTTAGGTTCTGTTGCCAGAACAAGTTTTATATTCAATTTCTGTGCTACGTCCATTACCTGAACCACGTCTTGTATCGCCACGGTACGGTCTACTGATAAAATTATTGTCAATTCTGTTGCCACGTTTTTAAAACCCATCAGGGTAGTTTGCAAATCCTCTACCTTAATTGGCTTATTATTAACCGTATATTGTAGATTCTTGTCGATGGTTACCGAAATAGTTTTTTTAGAAACCGCCTTGCCCGACGATGATTTTGGCAGCATAAGCTTGATCACGTTCGGGTTAGTAATGGTCGACGCGATCAGGAAGAAAAGCAACAGAAAGAACATAATATCGTTCATTGCCGAGGTGTGCACCTCAGCCGATATGCGCTGATGTCTTTTTCTTAAATTCATTTGCTTGGTTCTTCTAACAGGTCGATAAATTCAATAGCGTCGGTTTCCAGTTTCAAAATTACTTTATCTACCATCATTTGCAGAATATGATAGCAAACATAAGCCACGATACCCACCATCAAACCTGCAGCAGAGGTCACCATCTTCACATACAAACCACCAGATATAACGCCCATACTGATGTTGTCAGTCTTTGATATGTCATAAAATATTTTGATAACCCCTGCGATTGTTCCCAGGAACCCGAACATCGGCGCTATACCGGCAACAATACCCAATATACTGATGTTTTTCTCCAGTTTGGAAACTTCCAGTTTGCCCACGTTTTCAATTGCGCCTTCAATATCCTTTATCGGGCGACCGATACGCAACAAGCCTTTTTGCAGCATGCGGCCAAGCGGCGAATTGCTGTTACGGCAAATCGCGATAGCTGATTCCAGCTTGCCTGTCAAAATGCTGGTGCGCACCTGGCTCATCAGGTTCGATTCGTCTTTAGCTGCTTTGCGGATGGTAAAGTACCGCTCAAAAAATATCACTAATCCCAATACCGCTAAAAATCCGATCGGGATCATTACCCAACCACCTTTGATCAGCAGGTCGCCGAAACGCAGATCGTCGCTTTGTCCGGGTACTACGGGTAAATTTTTTGCAGTGTCGGCCAGTTTGTGCGCCGTATCAGTTATTTGTGCTAATAGCATCATTTTTTTGGTTTATAAGTTTGTACTTGAATCTCACTTGGTCTGATTTTGGTAACATTTAGAATACTATCTTTAACTCTATCTGCTACCTCTTTATCAAAATAGGTACCTAACGTAATTTTATATAAGCCACCTTTTGAATGGTTAAGTAGTTTTGGGTGCAACCCAACATTCTCGAAATTTTTCATTATCTCATTAGCCGCTGACAATGCTTTGTAAGCTCCCCCGGATATTTCATAGTGTAAGGTAGCTACTGTATCAACTGCCTTTGAATTATTTGAATTTCCTGTAACCATCGCTTGTGCCTGTGCTATAGAATCCTGTTTGGTAGCCACCTTTTTAGTCGTATCGCTATTGCTTACTTTCTTATCTGCAGGCTGCGCAGCACTAGTATCCACCGCTACAAAAGTTTGCGGTTTGTCCTTAGACCGATCAAACCATTCAGGCTTGTACTTGTACAGACCCATTAACGCGAGCAGGGCGATGATCAGTATAAGAAGTACAGCTATCCATGTATTATTGTTATTGCGTTGAACAGGTTCTTCGTAAGCATATTCTTCTTCAGCAGGCTCTTCGTCCTTTTCAATAACTGTAGGCTTTTCAATGACCGGAGGTTTCTCAATAACCGGTGGTTTTTCTGCCTCCACAGGTTTTGCCGGAGGGGGAGGGATCCTGTCGTTAACCAACTCGGTTAATATCTTATCGGCAACGGACATCGCGGGCTTTGCTTCCTCAGCTTTAACCGGCGGCGGTGTATACCTTACAGATGGTTTTTCAACCAGCACATCGACACTAACGGGCTTTAACCCAAAAAATGCCGGGTCAGTTTCCTTAGCCTGACTATCGTCTTCATATCCGATGGTTGACCCATTTAAATAAAGCTGCCCCAGACCCGCAATATCCACCCTTTGGACAGGTACCTGTTGCTTTAACCCATTGACATACTTCTCAATAAAGTATTTTGCTGATGCCAGCGAGATGTTTTTCTTGTCTGAAATGAACCTGGCCAGCCTGTCGTCGGCTTGTGCTTCGCCGTCAAAATTTATTTTATGCGTAGGAGGGTAAAACTTGTTTTCTTTCTCACTATAGTAGCCGTTGATGCGAGATTGTGCAAAGCGACCAATTCCCGGCACATTTACTTCGCCCTCTAATCCCAATAGTTCATTTATATATACGGCTAAATCCATTCCGCTAAAAGTAACAGTAAATCACAAATCACACAACTCAAAAATGTGCACCTACGCCACCGAATATGTTGAACCCATATGCCTGGTAGTTGCGCCAAATTTGCGGGTTACTGTTCAAAATATTGTTTACTTGTCCAAAAATTGAAAATGTGTTGTTTATCTTATATTCTACTCCACCGCTCAGGTCAGCAAATGAACTGATAGGTATCAGGTTGAACGTAGTTGTAGTACCGCCCCCCGGGTTAGTCACTGTAACAGGACTGGTCCGGTCAAATGTGCTGCCCCTGAATAACAATGTTCCGCTAATACTCAGCTGCTTGGTAATATGCAGTTGTGTACCGGCTGTCAGCTTAAATTTAGGCAGGTTCCATGGTTCGGCTTCGCTGGCCATGGTATAGCTCTTCACTTCAAATTTGCCGAATACATTCACAGCATCCGAAACTTTCACATCCAGTTCGCCATTCAAACCGGTTACAGTTGCCGTTCCGTTGTCGTATACAATTCCGAACTGGTTATGATTGTATGAACTGGAATCGAGCAACAGCAATGGCATATTCTTCACCCGGTTTCTGAATACGGTAAATTTGAAACCAACTCCCGGCGCTACGGTTCCTTTTAAACCCGCAGCCAGGTCAAGCCTGTCAACAGAGTTTTGGATTGGACTGTGGTCAAGCCCCGCAACACCGTTCATGACCTGGAGATTATTTTCAAGGAATGGATTTTCCTCTGACAAATCGCGAAGCGAGGTTTTGTTGACATCGCCCTTTACTTCAGCAAAAAGGCGTACATATTTAGGTATCACCTGGAATTCCAGTCTGGCCGCAGGGAAGATATACGCTTTTGTTGTTGCTCCAAATCCTCTTACCAGGTTCAATCCCGCGTCGATCTTATAATTATCGCCCTGGAACTTTAAGTAAGGGTTCAATCTAACCAAATTGTTATTGATAGAATAAGCGCTGTCTTTTTGCGAACTCATATCCAATGAAGCACCTAAGCCTGCGTAGAACTGCTTAACAGTCTGGTTAATGAAACCGCTCAGCACAATGTTATTTTCTTTTGTGGCGAATGCATTATCCCACACATAGCCGTCTATTTTAGCGGCGTAGGTAAAGGCATTTTCCTCATCCTTAAACTTCTTGGTCAGTTCAACCCCGCCGCTTATGGTATTGAAATGCTGTGCCAATGGGCTGTATGCTTTTGGCGGAGCAGACGGATCGAAGCCATAGAAATAAGTGCCTCTGCGGTTGTATCCTATACGGGCGGTAACATCATTATCATCAAGAATGCCTTTGATAAAGATATTCGCTTCGTCACGGCTTTCATTTTGTTTAGGTATACTGCCGGATTGCGCAAAGTGTCTTGCATAACCACCAACCTGCATATTCGGATCCTGTCCGTTGTTAATGTAAACCTCGCCAAAGGTAGTTTTCATATTACCCACCCCGATGCGTGCGTAGTTATTTGACGGTACAGAATCCTGTTCCTTAGGCATCTGCATGGCCGCCAATTGGTGGATATCTGTATTACGCTCCAACCGTTTGTCTAATGGAAAATAAGTCAAGGGCGCTTTGAACGGTGTTTTATCTTCCAAATCAGGATTGCGGCGGATCTTTACCGCATCGGCCAACACCGGTTTGTATGCTGTAGTTACCACTACTTCTTCTGATAAACCGCCGGGATTTTGATTTTTAGCCTGACCTTGTCCCCCCTTTTTAGTGGTATCCTGAGCAGCCGAAGTTTTAGCTGTTTTTTGTTTCTCGGCAGGCTTCTTTGTCGTGGTTGCCTTTTTGTTTTTAGTAGGTTTATTCTGTGCGTTTGCAGGAGCAAAGTAAAATACTATTACTAAGGTAAGCAGCGCGTATATATATCTTGATCTGATCATTGCTTGTCTTTTCCTATTTCTTTGTTATCCTGTTAATTAATTTTTAGTTGTGTCCGGTTGGGTTTCCTGTTTAGTTGTATCTGGCTGGATTTCCTGCTTAGGCTGAGACTGTTTAGTTGCCTTGACGCTTCCCGGACTTAATCTTTCCAGTTTATCCTTCGCAGTCGGTAAAATATCATCGTCAGCTTTGTAGTTGTCTATGATACTTTGCAGCGTAGCCTTCGCCTGGAAATCATCCTTTAACGCTACATAGTTATCAGCCAGCAGGATGTAGGTTTTAGCAACCCAATAATCATAGTTTGGCAGTTCTTTTACCAAATCAAAACAGGTTTTTTGCGATGACTTGTATCTGCCTTTGTTATATTCTATCTGGGCAATGTTGTATTTGGCCTCAGCAGCGGCAATGGTTTTAGTGTTGGCTACAGTGTAGTCAAATTCCTTAACTGCCGATGTGGTATCACCTTTTTGCAGATAGGCTATACCGGCATATAAGCCTGTTTTAAACTTATCTTCTTGTGATGATTTCTCATACTCACGAACCAGTTTGGCGTATTTCAATGCATCATCCGGGCTCTTCATTTGTGCGTAGCACAACAACAGGTTGTTTATTGCAAATGAGTAATCCGCCTTATATTCGGAGTTGATCTCCAGCTTCTTCAGGTAAGCGATAGCCTCGTTGTATTTTTTCTGAGAAATTTCCCAGTTAGACATACTGATCAGCGATTTTTCGGTATAAGCGCTGGTCCAGTCGTTTAATATCACGTTGAAGTCAGCAACCGCTTCATCACCACGTTTCAGGTTGATTAAGCTTTGACCTCTTATAAAGTGCGCCTGTTTCTCATAGATCGGTTTGGTAGGAAATTTATCGAGGTAGGCACTTACCGCTTGTACTGTTCCATTCCAGTCGCCTTTCAGGTAAAGATTGTTAGCGGCGGTGTACATGATGTTCTCCTGGTCGGCAGCAGTATAATTACCAATAGGCGTAGACTGCGCATAGGTGATAAACGTTTGTGCATCGCCTTTATCGGTATAAATTTTTTCGATTTGTTTTAACGATTGTTTAGCTTCATCGGTTGATGAGTAATCGGCTATTACCTTTTTGAAGGATTCAACTGCCAGGTCATCATTGCCTGCATTATAATCTATCAAGCCGATAGTTACCAGCGCACGAGGTATATAGCTGCTGTGCGGGTACTTTTGTATCATCGCCTGCAAATCCTCTTTGGCTATTGAACCATCGTTCTTCAGGAAGTAGGTATAGGCGATCTCGAAAGAAGCGTCATCCGCATAATCTGAATTCGGGAACTGGCTCAGTACATCGGTCAGTGTGCTGATCTTCGCGTCAGGCGAACCCTGCAAGCCTTGTATCATACCGCGCTGGAACAAGGCATAATCTTCGCCTTTTGTATGTTGTGCGATGATCTTGTCGTAGTTATCGCGTGCTTTTCCATAATCCTTTAATACGAAGTAGCTATCGCCTAAACGGGTGATCGCATCGTTAATGGTGTTCCGGTCTTTTTCATCACCTGCCAAAAACTTCTCAAAGTAGTGCGCCGCTTTTTTGTATTGCTCATCGCCAAATGCGGCATATGCCAATGCATAGTTGGCATAATTGTAAACCGAAGTTTCGCCGGCCGCATCCATGTCCATGAAGCGCTCGAAGTTTTGTACCGACTCGTGGTATTTTCGAACCTCGAACATGGCTTCAGCCATCCAGTAAACCGTTAGGGCTTCAATTTTCTTGTCCGACGGATTTTTCAATGAGCGCAGGAAAATACCGATGGCATTTTCAAAGGCACGTTCGTTATAAAATTCTAAACCGCGGTAATAAGTTACCTTTTGATAAGCCGCCCTTGCACTTGCCGACTTATTTGGGATAGGCTCTAATATTTCTACTGCCTCTTTATAGTTTTTAGAGGTTAGTAATTCCTCACCAAGTAAGGTTTTTACTTCATCGCTTCTGCGTGACTGCGGGTAGTTTTTCAGGTATAGCCTTGTCGCGTCCAGAGCCTGGGTATTAAAATCGAGCTCATAGGATAATTTGGCGTATTCATACAAAGCGTCTTCCTGCAATTGCGGGTCAAAATTCATTTTTGATGCCACGAAGAAAGCATTTCGGGCGCTTTGCTTGTTCTTCATTTTAAGGAACACATTTCCCAGCGTATAATTGCCGTTTTGCGCGTAAATGTCGTTCTGGTCAACCAGTTTCTCTAATTCACTTGCAGATTTAGCATAGTTGCCTACTTTGAAATATGCATAGCCCATCTGGTAGCTGTCCTGTGTGTTTTGGGTTTTGCCGTGGTCCTGATCTTCAAACCGGCTGTAATAGCTTACCGAGTTGTCGTAATCAGCTTTAGCGAAGTAGGAAGCGCCTACTATGCGCAGCATTTCGGTTTCATGCTGCTGATGCGTTGTTTTCAGGATCGGCACCGCATAGCTGATCACATCGTTATAGCGTTTATCAAGGAAATAAACCGCGGTGATATAGTATGGATAGCTGGCTTCGTATTTTTTTGAGTTTTTTAGTTTTTCAAAGTTCAGCAGTGCCAGATGGTAGTCTTTATTTAAATAAGCGATGTAAGCGAAATAATAAGTCGCATCCTGGGTGTAGGGAGACTGTTCATTTTTTATCTCGCTAAACAGTAATTGCGCATTTTTATAGTCGTTGGTTTCAAAATAAGCATAGCCTTTACGGAATTTGTATTCAATGGTCTCGCTGCCTATCAAATCGCCGGCGTTTGTTTTATTGAACCATTGTAATGCCTCAGTATATTTTCCCTGCTTAAAGTAAAATTTACCTATCTGAAAATAAGCCACCTTTGCCAGCGGGTTTTCAGGATGCTCTTTAATGAACTTCATGAAGAGGCTCTCTGCATCATCATTTCCCAGCTCAAGGGAGCAAACCGCCTCATAATATTGTGAATTTTCCTGAACCAGCGTAAGCGACGACTCAAATTTAGGTTGAGTGCTCGTTTCCAGTCTCGAACGCTCTACCAAACGGAATTGCTCAGCTGCGGCAACATACTTACCTTTGTTAAGTAGGTCGGATGCGGCGTGATACGTTCTGTAAATTTGGAAAGAGGGGTCTTGCTGGGCTCTGGCTGTTAGAGTAAAAAATACAGGAATAATGATAACGGTGTATTTCAGTTTGGTCATAGCGCAAGATATCAATATGCGAAAGTAGTTATAACGCAAAAATGCAATCCACACAAGTAATTCACAAATGTGAATAACACTTTTATTTTAGTGAACGGTTAGTAAAAGTGTATGTTATTGATGTGGAAAACTTTATGGGTAATTCTATTAAATATCGTCACCACTCAATAGGTTTATTATTTAGTTACTTAATCAGCAATGTCAATTAACCCCAGTATTGGCTTAATGTTTTCAATTGTTAGTATTTTGCTGTGCGGGGCATCTGGTATTAAACAGAAAACCGACGGCACTATTGTATTGCGTGACGAAAAAATTAATTTCACTCCCAGAGAATTTTACATAGCTGATGTGGCAGACGAACGCAAGGACCGCGGCCCTGTTGCAGACCTCATCATTACTAAACCTGATCATTCAATTGCTTTTAAAAAATTAGACTTGAAGGATGGACCAGTTAAATCCATCAGACAATTCATTATCCGCAATCTCCACCGTGACACCAGCCTGCGACCGGTGGTGGTCACACTAAAAGAATTTAAGATAACCGAGACCAAACAACCCAACGGGCAGATCAGCGGGAGATTAGGTATTGTTTTTTCTTTCTCGCTCCAGGCCAGCTACCGGAGCATTCATTTGGTAGATTATACCGGTGGTATCCGTTATGTTAGACAAGAAAATATACCTGTTGATGCGGAAGCAATCTTGCGGCAGGGGATAGAGGGTACGTTAGACTTCTTTAATACCTGGATCAATAGCAATTCAGAAACGAATACCCTGTTGGCTAAAGCGGTAAAACTCCGTTTTACAGACAATAACGAAACACCGGAAGGGGACACCATTTACTATTCAGCCAAACGCCCGCTTACCTGGGCCGATTTTAAAGATAGGCCGAGAGATAATCATTTTGAAGCAGAAATAATTCCGGTGATGGGCTATACAGAACAGAACCGGGTTGCGAACGGGATCATTTATGTAGACATGGCCATCAAAGTAAGCGTAGCTAAAAGCGATTGCTGGGTAAAAGGAGAGAAGGACGATTACGTGCTCAATCACGAACAGCGGCATTTTGATATCGAGAAAATAGTGGGCGAACGTTATAAAAAGAAATTACTGTCGATGAAGCTTCCAACAGATAACTTTTACGGTCCCATTAATGTAGAATACCTCGAAGCATTACGAAATGCCACGAGCATGCAAAAGCAATACGATGCTGAAACCAGGCATGGCGAAGACCGTTTGGCACAGGCGCAATGGAATGAGGAGATTGATAAGGAGTTGAGGGAGTTTGGGGTGAAGAAGTAGATTTAAAAGATTCATTGCAGTTGGCTTTAGTCAACGGAAGAATATCAACAGGGAGAAGGGCCTCAGCCGAAACATATTGAAGGGGTTTGACTAAAGTCAGATTGCTTTTCTTTTAGTACCGTTGGCTTAAGCCAACGGTAATGAAATCAAATTAAGCAAAAGGTTGAAAGCCGGAAAACAATTGAGTTGCTTCAGCTACTTGCGCCACAGGAATATAATCACACACTTCAGCATATTTTCCCCACATTTCCAAAACTGCCGGATTGGTATGTGCCTGGTCAATTGCTGCTTGCGACTTCCACTCAAAAACCTCTATAATCGTTCCGTCTTTTGCTTCCATCATAATCGAGGCCCTGTCAGTCACCAGGCCCTGATTTTTCAAGGTGGGCAAATGCTCACGCATCAGTTCTTTCAGGCCCTCTGCCTTGCCCGGTTTCGGTTTATAGCAGGCAATTACTATTCTTTCTTCCATATATTTAAGTATATTTTTTTAGTGCTATCTTGTATAAAAATAAAGATTTTACCCCTGCTGATGAACAGTGTATATGAAAGAATAGTGGCCTTTAACAAAGACCGTTTGCCCGATATGGTCAAACTTAAATTTGCAGGCATGGCGGAGAACGTTTATCGCTTTTATCGTGGTACCTGTCATTTATTTTATGAGGATTTCTGTAAAGCGGAGCATATCCCTGAATCACCCTTAACCTGGATATGCGGCGATCTGCATATGGAAAACTACGGGAGTTATAAGGGGGATAACCGTTTGGTTTATTTCGACCTGAATGATTTTGATGAGAGCGTATTAGCACCCTGCCTATGGGAAATATCGCGCATGGTAACCAGCATTTTTATAGCTTTTGATAACATCGGCATAAAAGCTGAAAAAGCGACTAAAATGGCTGAAGCATATTTGAAAACCTATTCAGCAAGACTGGCGACAGGTAAGGCATTGAGTATTGATCCCCGTATTGCCAGTGGTATAGTCTGCACCTTTTTGACGAAAGCAGAAGAGCGTAAACAAAAAGACCTGGTTAAGAAGTTAACTATTCAAAAGAAGCACCGTTTATGCCTGGTGACTGATGACCGGCACTTCTCAATAGACGATAAAAGTTATAAAAAAGAGCTCACTGATTTTATTGATCACTGGCTGGAAAGCAGTGCAGTGAAGGACTACAATTATAAAGTTGTGGATAGTGCGTTCAGAATAGCAGGCACAGGAAGTATAGGTGTGAAGCGTTATATGTTTTTGTTGGAGAGTAAAAAGAATGGCAAATACCTGCTGGTGGATATGAAGCAGGCAAAACCATCATCAGTACAGCCTTATTTAAGTGTAAAACAACCTGAATGGCAAAATGAGGCTACAAGGGTAATGCAGGTTAAGCAACGTATGCAAAATGTATCACCTGCACTTTTGGGAACAGGGGTATTTAAGGGAGACAGCTACGTGATCCAGGAAATGCAGCCTACTGAGGATAGGATTAATTTTGAGATGATCAAAAACCGGTATGATGATATCCGTTTGGTGACAGAAGACATGGCCCTTTTAACGGCATCGGCACAATTGCGGAGTACAGGCAGACAGGGCTCGGCAATTGCAGATAAGCTTATTGAATTTGGATATAGTAATGATTGGCACGAAGCGATATTGAATTACGCCAAAAAGTATGCAGGGCAGGTGAAGCAGGATTATGAGCAGTACGTGTCAGATTACAAAGCGGCGCAGAATGCTCCTAAGGTCAGCAAAAGACTAATTGAAAAATAGAAGAAGGTGAATATTATGCGGCAGACAGGCTCATTGCAACCTTGTCTATCAGTTCGTTAATATCAAAAGGCTTTGCCAGGAAATCAACATTTGACCCCATTGCCATAAACCGTTCTGATAAACTGTGGCTTGCCGATACGAATATGACAGGAATATCCTTTGTTTCATCGTTTTCCCTCATTGCTTTACATAATTCGCGGCCATCCATATTGCCCAGCATAATATCAAGCAGAATAAGATCTGGCTTGAACTCCCGGATACTATCGAATAATAAGCCTCCGTCTGCCAGGGTAACTACATCGTAATTGTAACCTTCAAGTATCAGCTTAATAATTTCTAAAATATCCTCGTTATCGTCGACAGCTATAATTTTACGCATATAAGTAGGTGTTATTCTTAGTATTAAAGGTCGAAATAACAATAATTATACCATCTGGGCTATGTGTTTATATTGCACATTTTATGTTAACAAAAATGGCAATTGATAACTTATAGTAGGAAATTTAGGACAGCGTTTTTCCTTTTTTTAGTACAAGACCTGTACTCAGGAATCTTCACTTTTCTTTTTGACCATCACATACCTGGCCTTTTGGCACTTAGCGCAGAAATATACTCTCAGGGGTAGAAAAAAAAGTAATGTTTTAACAAGCCAGTTGCGGTGCATCTGAAAGTGATAGGATGAGCCGCATTTACGGCAATAGCGCACCGTGGACGGTTTAATTAAAATTGACGTCTCTTGTTCCACTAATTCAAACTTAATTTCTCAATCAGGTAGATGGTACCCGTTAAACAATGCGAAAAAGAAATAAGTTTTTTAATAAGGGGTATTTGCCTTTATGTGGCTTTGTGAAGATAAAAGTTTCTGCTTAATAAAAAAACTTTAGTTGATAAGATCATTTACCTTATTGATGAGCTCAACCAGGTCAAAAGGTTTATTAATGATAGCATCGCAGCCGTAAGCCAGTATCTCATCCTGGTGATTAATATATGCCGAAAAAATGATTACCGGGATGTCGTTGAATTCCGGGTGTGATTTAATCTGCTGACAAACTTCACCTCCGTTGGTTCCTGCAACGCGGTAATCCAGCAGAATCAGATCAGGCACGAATTCCCTTACAAGCGACATCACCTTATCACTTTCCGCTGTGCTTCTCACCTCAAACTTTTCGTATGACAATGTCTCCTGAACTACGTCGAGGATATCCTGGTTGTCATCTAAAACAAGTACACGTTTTAACATTTGCTTTTTTTAGATAAAGTTTAACGTCGAAAAGAGATTACTGGGGTCTTGTGAAAAAGCTCGGTTATGAGCAAATGCTTGGGCTAAAAATCTAATCGAACTATAACTTTCAAATATAATATTTTTTTGTTTATGTAAAATATGTTTGGTGTATTAAAATGATCTTTATTGTAACATTAGCTTTACATATGTGCAATAATACCTATAAATAATATTACTTAAAATGCTTCGCCAAGACCCAGGATTATAGCCGAATAACCCTGGCTGATGCCATAATCAACAGCAATATTGGTGTTTGATTTTTTATTGAATTTAATGCGCAAACCTGTGCCGCCTGCAGGCCGCCAGTACGTGAACCTGTTTGTAGCAGGCTCGGATACGGAATTGACATTTGCGAAAACAACAAAGCCCAGCAAACCATTCTCCAGAATGTCTCTTCTGTATTCAGTCTCGAAATAGACCAGGCTTTTACCGCGGTAACGGTTTTGCTCTATTCCACGTCCAGAGCGCTGGTAGGGGTCCCAGCCAATACTTGGGAGGTTGAGATAGGGGATGCCATTCCCAAAAGTTTTCCAGTAGTAAGTCCAAAAGGCCAGTACATTGTGCTCGTTGGTATGAGTAAGCGAAATATATTTCCGCATGTCTATATAAATAGATTGCCAGTCGGCATCGCTGCCAAATGCATGGGCGTTTACACGGTATACAATGCTGGTATATGCGCCCGGCAAAGGATTGAACTGGTTGTTCCGGCTATCGTAAAGCAAGTTTGCTGTAATGCCAGACGAATAAGAGGTTTGCTCTGATGACGTGCCATAAGGATATTTGGTAAACTTTTGAAGCGCACCAGGGTTATCGGTCTCGATATCCATATAAATATCCATATTGTAACCAACCCCCGCATATAAATAGGATGTGATACGTTTTAAAGCGCTCTGGTAAAAACGGAAATAGTTATAGTTTACCACGAATTTGTTAAACTCCGGTGTGCCGCCGCCCAGCCCCCAGGTGTTTTGAGGGTATACCAGGAAACGCGTATCACCCTGGATGGTCCAGCTGTTGTCCTTAAGCCATAAATTAGAACGGAAAGGGAATCCGTACCGGCCCCTGAAATTAAAATAAGGCGAAAAAGTTACGGTTGACAAATAGGTAGTACTACGCTCACCCAGGTAAAAGCCTGCTGTGGTGGCGGTAAATATGGCCCTGCCGCCACCCGGCACAGCAGACGATAATGGCAGGATAGAGAAATATAACGATCTGTCCTTTTTGCTTGTATCAATCTTGTTTTCAATATGGAAAAGTGATTTTCCTATATCGATGAGATCTTTTTTCCCTGTTGTGTCTATCTGCTTACTATGATCGATAGCTTTTTGGGCCCATAATGAATAGGGAGTAAGAACCGAGAAAAGTAAAAGCAGACCTTTATACATTGTTCTTTAAGGACACAAATTGGCAAATTGTTTGTGTCATGAGAACACTATAACGCGAAAGAATGCAAAATCACATCAGGATTGAAAGAAAAAGAATACGGCTGCCGAAAACTGGTTGTTTTTTGATGCGGTATTATGATCACCGGGAACGTAAGAAACCCTTGAGCCCGGAATCATTCTTTGCAGGCCAATTTCAGAACCATTCTCTTTGTCATCACTTCCGCGGATGATGAGTACTGGTTTAGTGATTTTGGACAGTTCCGCGCGACTTGTTGTTGGCTGATGTTTTTGCTGCATGGCAAGAGCCGGTATATCAAAACCCTCAGAATGGATATACTTCATCATATCATCAAACTCATGGAAATTTTTGCTACCCATTAAAGTAGCGTAAGCACGTAGCCTTCGTGGCCACTGCGGGTCTGTAAAACCATCGCCCATACCGCCCATTACAGTTTTATTAACCCGGTTATCCAACACCAGCAGCCGTGATGCAATGATCGATCCGCGGGAATAGCCCACCACATTATACTTGGCGACATTTAAACTGGTCATCAAACCCATAATGTCTTTTGCTTCGGCATCGTTACTATAAGCCTCGTCAGTATGTGGTTTGTCAGATTGGCCGTTGCCGCGCAGATCCAGTATAATTACTTTGTAGCCGCCTTTGATCAGGTTGTTATAAACAATGCTCTTTTTCCATCCTTCACCGGTTCCGCAAAAGCCATGAATAAGCACCACTGGATACCCGGTTCCTTTTACTTCGTAGTAAATTTTGGTACCATCAAAAGAGGTGAAGAACTGCCCGGCATCAGTCGTTTGAGCGAATGAATTCAGGCTAAAAAAAGAGACCAGTATGATCAGCCACAAATAGGTTTTCTTCATAGTTGTGATAATTGACGCCAATCTAATTATTATACTTTATATTTTTAAATAAAAACTTCTTCGTTTAAAAGCGATTTATTATATTTGGGTATAAGCCGTTTTCTCCACTAAATCTGTAAGTTATGAAAAAAGTTTCCAATATCCTTGCCCGTAAGGGCGCCGCTGTTGTCACTATTGATGCATCAACTTCCGTCTTAGACGCACTGAGATTGATGGACGACCGCAACATCGGATCGGTGGTAGTTACCGACGAAAATGGCAAATACCAGGGCCTGCTTACTGAACGCGATTACGCCAGAAAAGTTATACTAAAAGGCAAATCATCTGATGAAACTTATGTTCGCGAGATCATGACGACCGACTTGCCGCACATTATACCTGATAATTCGGTTGAAACCTGTATGCACATCATGAGTGAGAATAATATCCGCTATCTGCCGGTTTTTAAAGGCGATCAACTGTGTGGGATCATTTCTATTAATGACCTGGTTACCGAGACCATCCTCTCGCATGAAGAGACGATAGAGCAATTGAGGAGCTATATTCAGTCCTGATTTCAGGAAATAATATGCGGGGTATGCCCCGGACTGTCGCTTTTACTATTGACAGGCACTTCCACTTGCTTTAGCCGGATATTTGTATCAGTCGGGAAACTTAGTTTGACCGCTTCACGAACTTTTTGTAATTCATCAGGCAGGTCTTTGTCACTGTAACTTCTGCCGCTGAATAAGAGTTTTTCATTGTCCTTGTTATCAACCAGATCAAAGCCATTCCCATTCCACAAGTAATCCTGGTCATCTTCGGCTTGGTATATAATGTTGTAATCTGCCATAATTTTTATTAGCTATTTCCCGCTCTAAATCAAGTAGTTTTGGGATAAGGCTGTTCTAAAAACAACATCAGGATAATATTTTGGTTTTTTTCCATGTAAATTAGCAGATACCAATTATAATTTTCTGCAATGGATTTCTTAAAAGCAATTTGGAATGAGTTTCTTGGTTTCTGGGGTTTTGGTAACCTGATAGATATATTAAAATCAGGTAAATATGATGAGTTGCTCACCTGGCATGGTATTACTTCTGCATTAGGTCCGCTTATCCCCCTTTTGTTGCTTATCGAGATCATCCGCGGGGCATTCTATAAGCGGTTTAAAGTGATCGACTATAAATTATCGTTTTTCACTTACGTGTTCAATGCCTTTGTTGGTCGGGTAATATCTTTTGCGATGGTTGGGCTGTGTATTGGCTTCTTCGGAAAATATGCCATCCTGAAAACTACTTTCACCTGGTACTGGTTTATATACGGTTATGTAATTTGGGAACTGGCGCACTTTGTTTATCACTTCCTGGCACATAAGGTAAGGATATTGTGGTGCTTGCATTCAACGCACCATGCACCCACTTCAATGAACTTATCTGTTACCTATGCTCATTTCTTTTTGGAAGGGCCTTATGCAGATGTAATACGCACCACCATTTGTATTTTGCTTGGCGTAAACCCTGCTATGCTTTTTGTAATCATGTTTATTGATGGTACCTGGGGAGCATTTATCCATATTGGTGAGAATTTAGTAAATGATGCCCGGTTTGGCTTTTTAGGCAGGATGATCCTAACTCCGTCCTTCCACCGCGTGCATCATGCCCGCAACCCGCTTTACATGGATACAAATTTTTGCAACCTGCTGAATATTTGGGATAGGGTGTTCCATACCTATCAACCAGAAGACCGCCAAATACCTATTGAATATGGTATCACCCGGCCAATGAAGAAGAATAGTTTCCTCGATGCCTATTTCGGCGAGATCGTGTTGTTGGCAAAAGATGTGGCAAAAGCTCCGGGCATCAAAAACAAGTTTCTGTATATCATCATGCCTCCCGGCTGGAGCCATACCGGAGATCATAAAATGTCGAGCATAGTGCGGAAGAAGTATTTTGAGGAGATTAATCATCACTCAACAGATACAGTAGGACAGCTAGTGCCGGAACAAGAAATAACTGTTAAATAGCTTATATTTTTCTCATGTCATTGCTGTAAGGGTTTAGTAATTCGCAGACAGAATAGCGGGTTATTTTTTGT
>JAFDZM010000016.1 GCA_018266915.1 Bacteroidota bacterium
TTTGCTTGATCAAAAAGTAACAAAAAATCAAGTCAACAGACACTTGCTTCTTTGCCGCACAGGCCTTTGCCCTGCAATCAATCAAAACCACGGGCTGCAATACTTTGCTCGACTAACGTTCTCACCAGGCCCTCGTTTCAGCAAAGTTTGCTAATGCCCTTTCCACTACACAGGCCACCATTGTTTTGATTGATTTCACCCGAAGCTGGTCTGTTGACGGGGTTCATTTAGTGATATTAGCTTTATTCAAATCCCGAATTAGTTTCCCCCCTAAACACATTCTCTTTCACCATAAACAATGGCAACGAACCATGATTCAACACGCGGTTATGAAACTCCCGGATATCCAATTTCCCGCCTTGTTGTTTTTGTAACTCTTCCCGCCAATGCAGGATCTGTAGGGCTCCATATTTATAAGTAACCACCTGCGCCGGCCAGCGGCGAATGCGGGCAATCTCGCGCATGGCGATATCATCCTGTCCGCGGATATTCTTCTTCCAGAACTCGAGAGCCTGCTGGTCTGTCCAGCCATAATAGTTTAATCCAACATCTAAAGGCACACGCACTGAACGGACAATATCCCATTCCCATTTTCCAAGCTCATCATAAGGCGTTTTGTACACGCCCATATCTTTTCCTAACTCTTCAGCATATGCGCCCCAGCCTTCGGCAAAACCCATATAGAAGAACAGGTTTTGTACATCAGAAACTTTGGTTTCAGCAACAATAGACGATTGGTAATGATGTCCCGGAACAGCCTCGTGAATAAACAGCCAATCTACCTGGCGTTTATTATAAGGCTTTTCAAAAAGGTTATAGTAAAAAGTATTGCTGTCGTAATACCCGGGCGTTTGGGCCAGTTGCTTGCTACCGCCACGTTCTATTTTCAAATCAGCAATTTTAGTCTGACTAAACAGTTTATGAAGATTCGTATAAATTATCGCCTTATCATTCTCAAAAGCAGCCTGCACAGTTTTTGGATCGCTGATAAAGAAGGACGGATCATTTAAATGTTTGTAAAAGTCGTCCTCGCTAAAGCCTGTTTCCTTCCTGATCGCTTCAATATGACTTTGCACCCGCTTTACCTCGCCCAAACCAAATTGATAAATTTGGTCAGGCGTCACCTCATCGTTCACCCAGCGTTTTAATAGATAAGCATACCAGGCTTTCCCATTCGGGATGGTGATGATTCCTTTTTTCGAAATCGTATCCGGTTTATTCTTCAACCATTCTTTCTCCAACGCAATGCGCTCCAGGTTCAGGCTGGTTTCGTAGCTGATGAGTTGATAATCCGTCTTTTGTCCCGGTGTAAGATTATTTGGTTTGAATCCAGCTAATTGCGATTGAACCGATTTGAAAAAATCCTCTTGTTTTTGAACACTCTCAAGTGACCCTATATGCTGAAATCCGCTGACATAGCTCAACTCCAGATCAGGCATGTGAAGGTCCTGATACCCTTTAACAAAGTCTTTAGAAAAATTATCAAATTTCTGCTGCGCATACACATCGATGAATATCAGCAGTAAGGAGAAACAGGTAAAGAGTTTTCTCATGTGAGGGGGATTTAAAGAATAGACCGATCAAGCTAAGAGTTGTTACAGGAATAGCAAAAATCCCCCTTTTGGGGTTAAATGGTTAAACAAAATCAGTTTGCCCACGTTGGTTTAAGAACACTCTGCTTGATTATCTATGGATGAATTGCTGAAATCGTGGTCGCAATTAGTACAGCCATGGGCTTGGAACCTATGCGTAGTGGGATCAGCGCTAGTAATTGGCTTTGTTCTGAAGCTCGTTATAACCGCTATTCTGCATTTTTATAAGAATAAAAAGGATTACTCGCTTTTTAAATCGATCATCTCGCACCTCGGACCGCCGCTGAACTTCTTTATACCACTGCTGATGCTGGGCTTTATGATGCCTTTGCTGGAGATGAGCAAACTCTGGTATAATACATTTTACAGACTCACCGGCATACTGATCGTCATTGCCTTTGCCAATTTACTCATCTGCACTTTCAAGATATTCGAGGATTATGTTTATCATCAATACGATATCACCTCGGAAGACAACCTGAAAGGCCGCAAAGTGCGCACACAAATGATTTTCGTGCGTAAGGTGGTTATCATTATGATCGTGGTGATTACTGTTTCCATTATCCTCCTTAGCTTTAACAGCGTACGTAAGATTGGTGCCGGACTACTAACCGGTGTCGGGATCGGTGGTATTATTATTGGCTTTGCTGCACAGAAATCGCTGAGCAATTTCCTGGCGGGAATGCAGATTGCGTTTACACAGCCCATCCGTATTGATGACGTGCTGGTAGTTGAAGGAGAATGGGGACGCGTGGAGGATATTACACTTACTTACGTGGTTTTAGCCATCTGGGACCAGCGGAGGTTAATCCTCCCCATCACCTATTTTATCGAAAAGCCATTCCAGAACTGGACGCGCACAACCTCGCAAATTTTGGGAACAGTATTTTTATATGTCGATTATACTTTCCCGGTAGATGAGTTGCGCGAAGAACTTAACCGCTTGCTAAAAACGAATAAACTGTGGGACAAACGAGTTGGGGTACTGCAGGTTACAGACTCCAAAGAACATACCATTGAATTACGTGCTTTGATGAGCGCCCAGAATTCCTCCGATGCATTTGATCTGCGGTGTTACGTCAGAGAAAACCTGTTAAAATATATAACTGCTCATATGCCGCAAAGTTTGCCGCAAAGCAGGTATCAGCGAAATGAGATGGAATGGGATAACGTTGGTGACAACACCAACATTGGTGGAGGTGGCAACGCCAACATTGTCAAGGATGAAAAAGCTGTGTAACGGATAATTTACCTGCCCAAAGGAACAATCTGATCATCATTTATGAACAATTTTATCCCTATTCTGTTAACAATTAAATAATCAGCTTGCTGAACTAATTTAAACTTATTTTATTAATTTAACGATCCTGCACCACTAAACAAAAGACCCTATGGAAACAGCAAACTACTCTACTTTTCTGGGCCAGATTTTAGATAAACTACGCCCTGGTGATTTGAACCTGAAAGAAAACAGATTGGCTATTAAGGCACGTGTTGAGAGTTTATTAACCGAGACCGGCTTAAGCAAAGCAGAACTGGGATTCCGCATCCGCCGGGAGATGGTCACTTTGCGCTCATGGCTGGAGGGCACCCGCGACCTGACTGTCGAAACGCTACAGGAGCTTTGTCAATCGCTGCATATTTCTTTGGGTGATTTGGTTACGGAATAATAACCGACATATAGTAGATATGAATGTAGCATAATTTCGTACCTACGGCACGAATCTATCGTTCGTTTATTTTCTACCAACATTTGGCTCCGCTAGAGCCGCTTGACGTTGTGTATTGCACCGTAGGTGCTAAATGCTGGTAACATATCCACTCCGAAACATTTGGCATGCAGTAGGAATGCAATGAATGCTAGTTTATCAGATGATGTATATGTTCCATTACAGCCGGTATCTGATCACTTAGACCTTTAGAAGCGATTGAAGCCGCTACAGTTCCAAACCACTTCAAAACTTTTGATTTTAAACCCGACTTATCGTTCTTATGATCATCAACAATTGTCTTTAATTCTTCGATTTCCTGCTTTTGAACTCCTAATTTTTCTAGCTCAGAATAATTAATTGATGAATTAAATGTGAAATCTTTTTGATCGACATTATGACCGGCTGCAACATTAACGGGGTTATTGCTCCCATAAATATTGTTTGTGACAATATTCTGTATTTTATCACTTTTGGTTCTGTCCGTTTTAAAATCATCATCGAGGTCGGGGAACTCCTTGTTCAATTGCAATAAAGTATCAATTAATTTTTGTTTAGTTAACTCTATGATGTTTTTTAGCTGTAGCTTATTTAATTCCTGTCCAACCGTTATTAGCCTTAAGCCAGGATTTACTCTTTGAAAAGGCTCTCTCATATCCTGTACAATTTCCTTTGGCAAATCCATTGTACAATTCTCAGATTTTAGTAGCAAATAATTTTCTTCAAGAGCAGGAATACCCATCGAAATATTTGTATTTGAAAGTAACTGCTCTGCTTCTTTCCAATCCTTAAAATTAACTGGAATAGTCTGAGTTCGTCCTATTCGATCACCGACGGTAGCTACTGGAACACAATTAATTCTTCTATAAGTTGGTAAATTAACATCCGTTTCGTACCCTTCCAACTCTTTCTTTAGCCATTCCTGAAAGGTTATATTTTCAATTTTAAATGCAAGAACTTTTGCCCTTGTTAAGGCCTGTGTTAAAGTAATCTTGTCATACGCGATTTCATCAATAAGGCTTTTTATCATAGAAGTAAAAGTGTTTGTTTACATTAAATCTAATGGCCAAAATAATTATTGTATTATTTCACTATCCAATCAAAGTGCTTCTCCTTCTGTCCGGGAGCAGAAAAACGCTCCAGTAAAAATTGACCGGTGTAGGAATTTTTCTCTTTTATCAGATCCTCAGGAACACCTTCAAAAACAACACGACCGCCGTTGTCGCCACCTTCGGGGCCGATATCGGTCACCCAGTCGGCACATTTTATTACGTCCATGTTGTGTTCTATCACGATGATGGTATTCCCCTGATCGAGTAGGGCATCGAATGATTTCAGCAGCTTTTTAATATCAGCAAAGTGCAGGCCCGTTGTCGGCTCATCAAAAATGAAGAGTGTTTTATTCGAGTTATTTCCTTTTACCAGGAACGATGCCAGCTTAATACGCTGCGCCTCACCACCTGACAAGGTGTTAGATGACTGTCCCAATTGTACATAGCCTAAACCCACATCAGCTAAAGGTTTGATCTTGTTTAATATTTTCGGTTCTTTTCTGAAGAATTCCAGCGCCTCATCAATGGTCATGTTCAGCACATCGGAAACATTTTTGTCCTGGTAAGTGATGTCCAGAATATGCTGTTTAAAACGCTTTCCACTACAGGTTTCACAGGTCAGGAAGATGTCGGCCATAAACTGCATCTCTATCTTAACCTCACCCTCGCCCTGGCAAACATCACAGCGACCGCCCTCTACGTTAAATGAGAATGCCGATGGTTTTAATCCGGCTGCCTTTGCCGCAGGTTGTGCAGCGTACAGGTTACGTATCTCATCCCAGGCTTTTACATAAGTTACCGGGTTTGATCTCGACGAACGGCCTATCGGGTTTTGGTCTACCAGTTCCACCTGTTCTATTTTTTGATAATCGCCTTCAATGCTATCGTAAGCGCCGGTTTGTTCACCGGTATAATTACCCAAAGCCTTTTGCAGAGCAGGAGCAAGGATGCGCTTAACCAAACTTGTTTTACCTGAGCCAGATACGCCGGTAACCACAGTCAGCACCCCTAACGGAAACTTCACATTCACATGTTTCAGGTTATTTTCGCGGCCACCGCGTATCTCTACATAGTCGTGCCATTTACGGCGATGTGCAGGGATAGCAATTTCTTCCTTCCGCGCCAGGTAACGGCCGGTCAGACTGTTGTCGTCCTCAATAATTTCATCATAAGTACCGGAGAAGATCAGTTCACCACCATGCGTACCTGCTTCCGGACCGATGTCAATAATATGATCGGCAGCCTCCATGATCTCTTCCTCGTGTTCTACCACCAAAACAGTGTTGCCTACATCGCGAAGCGATTTCAGTACTCCTATCAATCTTTGCGTATCGCGAGGATGCAAACCGATACTCGGCTCATCCAAAACGTATACTGAGCCCACCAAGCTGCTGCCTAATGAAGTGGCCAGGTTGATACGCTGAGACTCACCACCGGATAATGTATTCGACAGGCGGTTTAATGTTAGATAACTTAATCCAACATTATTCAAAAAGCCTAACCGATTGGTTATTTCCATTAATAATCGTTTGGCGATCTTTTGGTCACGCTCGTCCAATTCCAGGTCAGCAAAAAAGCTGTATGCTTTATCCAGCGGCATCAACACAATGTCGGTGATCGATTTACCATTGATCTTCACATAAGAAGCGTCCTGGCGTAAACGGCTGCCCTTACATTCCGGGCAGGTTGTTTTACCGCGATAGCGCGACAGCATCACCCTATATTGAATTTTGTAAGTCTGTTCTTCTAATTCTTTAAAGAAGGAATCCAGTCCACGGAAATATTGGTTGCCACTCCAGATCGATCGCTGTTGAGCTTCGGTCAATTGGTTGTATTGCCGATGGATCGGGAAATCAAATTTTAAAGCGTTACGCACCAAAGCTTCATTCCACTCTCGCATCTTTTCACCGCGCCATGGAGCAATGGCTCCATCATAAACGGATTTGCTTTTATCCGGGATAACCAGGTCCTCATCAATACCGATCACCTTACCATAGCCTTCGCAACGCTTACAAGCGCCATAAGGATTGTTAAAGCTGAAGAAGTTTGGGGTGGGTTCTTCAAAAGCCATTCCGTCTAATTCAAAACGGTCGCAGAAAAAGTTTTCTGTTTCCTCGTCCTCATCCGGCTTACGGTAACGCACGTAGCAGTCACCCTTGCCTTCAAAAAAGGCAGTCTGTACCGAGTCGCCTAAACGACTTATAGTTTCATCCGTTTCGTTTTTGGTTACACGGTCAATGACAATGCGGACGGCGGTTGGCGCATGGAGCGTGGCGGCCTCATCAGTCTTACCCTTTTTACCTTTAGGTTTCTCTTCTAAAGGATCATTTGCAATCGACTTGTCTTCCAATATGGATTCAATGCGTTCTATTTTGCCCTGATATTCAACCCTTACAAAACCTTTTTGCAATAACACCGCGAGCTCTTCTTTTAGGCTACGGTTATTGTGCGGATGCAGGGGGCATAGTATAGTTACCTGCGTTTCGTCGGGCAATGAAGTGATAAAATTCACCACATCGGTCACCGTATCCTTCTTTACAATCTGACCAGATACAGGTGAATACGTTTTACCGATACGCGAAAACAGCAGCTTTAAATAATCATATATCTCGGTAGATGTACCAACCGTTGAGCGAGGGTTGGAAGTGATCACTTTCTGTTCGATAGCGATAGCCGGGGCAATACCTTTTATATAATCTACCTCAGGTTTGTTCATCCTGCCCAGGAACTGGCGCGCATAGCTCGAAAGGCTCTCCACATAGCGGCGCTGACCTTCGGCATACAAAGTATCAAAAGCCAGGGACGACTTGCCCGACCCCGACATCCCGGTGATCACCACCAGTTTGTTTTTGGGTATGGCCACATCCATGTTCTTCAGGTTGTGCACCTTAGCGCCTTTGATGATAATGTTATATTGTGGGTCTTTCTCTGTTTCGCTGATCATAATTTGCTTATAGTTCATGGTTCATAGTTGATAGAAAAACACATAGATATATTCATTGGTCGTAAAAACCATGAACTATGATCCATGAACTATGAACTTCTTAAAGAGTTGCAAAAATCCTAAAATATTTAGCACTTTCCAAATCAATTCAGTTAATTGATTGTAACTTTTGAAGGCGCTAAATCACTTAAAACCAAATGTTAAAGCACTCTTTACAAATGTTAAAATATGTTAAAATTGAGCCCTAAACGCAATATTAGGTACTACACTTGGAAATATAATTTGGTTTTTAGGTTGAAAATCCCTTTATTTGAAGTAACAAAAATACTAACTGAGCAAGGAGAAACCCTATAGAGAGAAAATCTACTTTATAATTTTTTCACGATTTAAGACTATAAAAGTAGTGTTCTATGGATTTTCAATTGCAGAGTGATCAGGATCTAATCCATCTATATGTGGCGGGTGATGAAGCAGGGTTGGTGGAGCTCTTACGCCGTTATCAGGCTAAAATTTATACCTCAATATACTTATTAGTAAAAGACGAATATCTTGCTGAAGATATCTTCCAGGATGCTTTTATAAAAGTTATCAATACTTTACGTGCCGGTAAATATAACGAGGAGGGAAAGTTCCTTCCCTGGGTGACACGTATTGCGCATAACCTTGTGATAGACCATTTCAGGCGCGAGAAGCGTGCACCGATGATCAACAACGGGGATGACTTTGATATCTTTGAAGTATTGGGCAATTACGACGAAAGTACGGAGGACAGGCTGGTTCGTGAACAAACACACAAAGACCTTAAAGCTTTGATCCATCTTTTACCTCCTGAACAAAAAGAGGTATTGATCATGCGCCACTTTGGCGATATGAGCTTTAAAGAAATTGCCGACGTGACCGATGTGAGCATCAATACAGCGCTGGGCCGTATGCGTTACGCCCTCAACAATTTGCGCAAGATGATGACAAGCAAAGAGTTAAGCCTGAAAAACTAACGATAGTTAAAATAATTAAAAGGCTGTAAAGAGCAGCAAGATCAGGCATCTTGTTCTCTTTACAGCCTTTTTGTGTTTTAAGTTTTTTCATCGTAGCACAACATTTTTAGAGATGGCATCGTTATAAATTTCGAGTACTCTGAAAATATTCTGATCGATTTTACCCTGATAAAAAAAATTTCATCAAAATTTCATCTTCGGTAAAATATTATCTTTATGTCTTCGTTATTTATCCTGTAAACCAGTCATAAACACAGTATTATTTAAATTTGAGAAAAAGCGTATGGGAGAAACTTCTACAACAACTACTTTTAATGAAACTTCTAACACGGCGGCCATGAAAGAGACAGATGCCAAATCCGAAAACTTAGAAGCTGATGATCTTATTTTTTATCATTCTCTAAGGGCCGAGCTTAATTTATTAAAGAAAAATCCAAGCTCGAAAACGATCCATCACATTCTAGACTATTCGAAGAGCCTGCGTTAGCAAGTCGAAAATCTAAAGTCCGGGGTCATATGCTATTATCGACTCCGGGCTTTTTCTTTTCTATTTGAGGCTTATATTTGACTTATGCTAAGCCTCAAAAAATGAAAAAAAATGTTTTTATCTCAATCACTAAAATTCTGACGACAAGCATTTTGGGATTGTTGATTTTAACCTCTTGCCAGCACCCCAATAGTAAAGCCTTCAACCAACCTGTTGAAAATAAAAGTGATACAAAGAAAATACCTACAACCGACAGTAGTAAGTTAATAGTTCATTTAGATAGCTTGCCACAGATTAATTTCCCTTATGGAGAAGGTGGCCCAGATCAAAAAACATCCCCTGTTCTTAATCTATCAGAATTTAAAGATAAAAAGCTATTCGGTCTTCCTTTAACTCGTATAAAAACGCAGATTGGGGGCGGGATATTAGATGATGATCGGGTAGATTCAACATTCAGTTTAACAGACAATAAGTTCAAAGCAAGCTGGGATCTAATAGCTAAGACACCTAAGTTTTTTGTAATCGAAATCAACGGGGTGATATTAGCAACTCTGACATATGACCTAAAAGTGATTGATGCTATTAACACTGAAACGCATGACCCAGCAAATAATAATCATTTTAATGCAGACAGGTATTCAACTATTAATAGAGACCTGACAATTGTTCTTCATCATAAATGGTACATGGTAGGGGAAAGCGGTAATGATGAGAACGAAAAAGACGATGAAGATTGGTTTATTAACAAAGATGGCCGTTTTATTAGAAAAATCAATTAACGCATTGCTTTAGACTTCGTATTTTTACCCATGCTCAAGCCTGAACGTTACCGTCATTTTGTTGACTATTTTTCAAAGCATCAGCCTAATGCGGTTACTGAATTACATTACGACAGTCCGTTTCACCTGCTGATAGCGGTTATCCTTTCTGCACAATGTACTGATAAGCGCATCAACCAGGTTACGCCTGCCCTTTTTGAGAAATTTAAAACACCGGAAGAACTTGCAGCATCCACACCTGAAGAAATTTTTGAGTATATCCGCAGTGTAAGTTATCCTAACAATAAATCGAAGCACCTGGTAGGCATGGCCCAAATGCTTGTCGAAAAATTTAACAGCGAAGTACCTTCTGATATTAACGATCTGCAAAAACTTCCCGGCGTAGGCCGAAAGACTGCCAATGTGATCGCATCGGTGGTGTTCGAGTTGCCGGCTATAGCAGTAGATACCCACGTTTTCCGTGTGTCCAATCGGATCGGGCTTACCACCAATGCCCGCACGCCATTAGCTGTGGAAAAACAACTGGTTGAATTCCTTCCGCAAGAGACTTTAGCCATTGCTCATCACTGGCTTATTTTGCATGGCCGGTACATCTGCCTGGCACGCAGCCCTAAGTGCGAAACCTGCCCCATTAGTTGGTTTTGTAAGTATTATGAGCGTACGCACACTGAATCTGCCTTGAAAAAAGCAGAAGCCCTGAAGGCTAAAAAAGCCAAAGATCAGCAGAAGAAAAAGCAATTGAACACCATTCACAAAGAGCTGAAAAAGCGCAGTGTGGATAAAGATATTTGATGGTTTTGTGGTCAAATTCCTAAATTGCTGATATTGTTGAACGAGCCAGTAAAAACAACAATACAGTAGCACAACAACTTAGCAATAAATCAGGTTAAAAAATAAATTACTAAAATTGTTAGTATTTATAAAAACTATTACATACATTTGTTACTCGAAAAAATTTAAGAATGAGCAGCGCAGAAAAATTAAAAGCTTTACAGCTTACTTTAGACAAGCTTGAAAAATCATACGGCAAGGGCACCATCATGAAATTGGGTGAGACCGCCATTGAACCCATCGATGTAATTTCTACCGGATCGCTCGGCTTGGATATTGCATTGGGCGTGGGCGGTTTGCCGAAAGGCCGTGTGATAGAGATATATGGCCCTGAGTCGTCAGGTAAAACAACTTTGGCTATCCATGCCATTGCTGAGTCGCAAAAGAATGGCGGTATTGCTGCCTTCATCGATGCGGAACATGCATTCGATCGCTTCTACGCTAAAAAATTAGGCGTGGATGTAGAGAACCTGCTGATCTCTCAGCCGGATAACGGCGAGCAGGCACTGGAAATTGCCGACAACCTGATCCGTTCAGGTGCTATCGATATCATCGTGATAGACTCTGTAGCTGCCTTAGTACCAAAAGGCGAAATTGAAGGTGAAATGGGCGACAGTAAGATGGGTTTGCAAGCCCGCTTAATGTCCCAGGCTTTGCGTAAGCTGACTGGTACTATCGCTAAGACTGGCTGCTGCTGTATATTCATTAACCAATTGCGCGATAAGATCGGCGTAATGTTTGGTAACCCTGAAACCACTACCGGTGGTAATGCGCTAAAATTCTATGCTTCGGTACGTTTGGACATCCGCCGTATATCACAAATAAAAGATACTGATGAGGTATCAGGTAACCGCGTTAAGGTGAAGATCGTGAAGAACAAAGTTGCCCCTCCTTTCCGCATAGCAGAATTCGATATCATGTTTGGTGAAGGTATTTCTAAAGCCGGCGAAATCATCGATTTGGGGGTTGACTACAACATTATCAAAAAATCAGGATCATGGTTCAGCTATGGCGACTCAAGATTAGGTCAGGGACGCGACGCAGTTAAACAATTAATACTGGATAACCCTGAATTGGCTGAGGAACTGGAAGCTAAAATCAAGGAAACTGTTACAGGTGATAAATTAGCGGTAGAAACAGAATAAGACACGATTAAAAGATTATAAAGATTAATCGTGATAATAGACTAAGAGCCTTTCCGGATTGGGGAGGCTTCTTTTTTGGCGACATCTCAATTGGTTATTGACCTGTCAGACCGAGTATTTTAGTAACTAATTCATACATTTAAGCCAACTAATGCAGTTTTTAGAATGGGGAATATTTATTACAAAGTTTGGGTCGATGCTATTGTTTGGGAAAAAGCCAAAAATGGAAATAGAAGAGACTGGAGATTCTATACACTGATACCCATTTCCTTATGTCAGAGTATTAATATATTAACAATAGGCTTTTGGTGTCACATACCGATATTTATTCCCATTCATTTTTTCGCATTTAAACCACTGAACGGATTTTCATCATTCGCTGTAAGTCTTCTTATACCTTTTATTATTTTCAATTATCTCCTTATTATCTATAATGATAGATATGAAAGCTTAATCGAAAAGTATAAATACTCCAATGGAAAACTTTATTTATGGTACTTTATACTTTCAATGGCAGCCTTCATAGTTCCCATTTTTGTCGGTATAATTTTCACGAAACGGTAATTTGAAAAATTAGCACCTAACGAGACACCGCCTCTTTCCGATATTAATTTCCGCCGGTTTTCAGGTACATATATACGATACCAACAATCACGATAATAGCTAATACAATAAGCCCGGTTGCGCCTTTGCGCTTATCTTGCTTCATAAGCCAGATAAAAAATGCCACAAGCGGCAGTAAAAAAATAGTGAAGAAAATTATAGACGGAACGCTCATATCTTTAAAAGTCCGGAAGACGGGAAGTCCGCAAGTCCGAAAGTGTTGCAAAAATAGAAATTAAAATAATAACCTTTCAGCTTTCGCCTTTCTGCTTTCACCTCAAAATGGCATTCTCGCTAACGGAGCAGTGTCCTGACCAACAAAATCGCTTTTCAGATATTTGTAATAGCCGGCAATAGCTATCATAGCCGCATTATCAGTACAATATTGAAATTGCGGGATAAAAGTATTCCAGCCCATTTCTTCACCTAATTGTTTCAGGCCATTGCGTAGGCCTGTGTTAGCTGATACCCCTCCGGCCAATGCCACATCTTTTACTCCGTATTGCTGCGCAGCTTTTTTCAGTTTGTTTAGCAGAATGGTAACGATACGTTTTTCCACTGATGCGCAGATGTCGGCAATGTTATCCTGTACGAAATTTGGGTTCAGTTTGGTGTTATCCCTGATAAAATAAAGAATCGCGGTTTTTAAGCCACTAAAGCTAAAATTCAATCCGGGTATTTGTGGTTCGGGGAATTGATATGCATCCGGGTTGCCTATACGGGCATATTTATCAATCATCGGTCCACCGGGATAGGGTAAACCTAATATTTTACTTGTTTTATCCAACGCTTCGCCTGCAGCGTCATCATTGGTTTGACCAACGATTTCCATATCGAAATAATCCTTCACCAAAACAATTTGCGTATGGCCGCCTGATACTGTCAGGCATAAGAAAGGAAAGCTTGGTTTCGGTTCATCAATAAAATGAGCCAGCACATGAGCCTGCATGTGATTGATCTCGATCAATGGCAGATTTCTCGCTAATGCAAAGGCTTTGGCAAATGAAACACCCACCAGCAACGAGCCTAAAAGCCCGGGGCCACGCGTAAAAGCAATCGCATCAATATCATTTTTGCTGATTTTTGCGTTTACAATAGATTGTTGTACTGCGGGAACGATATTTTGTTGATGCACACGCGAAGCCAGCTCAGGCACTACGCCGCCATATGCTTCGTGGATAGTTTGATTGGCAATTACATTGCTTAAAATTTGGCCATCAGCACAGATGGAAGCTGATGTTTCGTCACAGGAAGATTCGATTCCGAGTATTACAGGCACTTTAAAAATTCAAAACTTCAAAACCACTTAAATAAACTATGGTTAATGAAGAAAGTCAAAGAAATAAACGTTAATATGTGCAAAAACTAAACTCATAATCAATATATGAATTCATATTTTTGCGCATCCAATTAAAAAATACAAAGTTATTAAAAAACTACTCAATATAGCGTTAGGGATCGTGCTGTTTATTTTGTTGGTGATAAGCATCATCCTGCTGTTATTTGAGTATAAACCGGTACAAACCTGGGCCGCCAAACAGGCAACCGACTACCTCTCCAAAAAGCTCAATACCAAAGTCAGCATCAAGAGTCTTTACATCAAACCATTTTCGACAGTAGTGCTTGAAGACTTTTATGTATTGGATAAACAAAAGGACACCTTACTCAATACACCAAAACTCACGGTTGATATCAGCGGTTTCTCGCTATTGACAAGCATAAAAAGACGTCGCCTTGACCTGAGTCTGGTGCAACTGGACAATGGGTCAGTCTACCTGAAAAAACTAAAGGACAGTACCAGCAACCTGAAATTTTTGGAAGACTTTTTTAGTTCGCCCGATACGGTTAAAGTCCAGACGCAAAGTAAGCCCTGGACGATAGATTTTGAGAAGATTGCCATCAATAACCTACATTTCCGTTACAAGAATTTCCTGGTGGATACGCTGATGAAGCAGGTGAATTTTGATGATGTGGATGTACACAACTTTACGGCCGAAATATCTGACCTCGATTTTGTTAATCATGTATTCAAAGGCAATATTCACAAGCTGACCCTTTTGGAAAAGAAAAGCGGCTTTTATCTTAGGAACCTAAGCGGTAATGCTACTGTAGACACCAACCAGATTGTGGTGCATAATATGCACGTGCAAACGGCTCATTCTGATTTGAAAAACTATTTCAGGATGAAGTTTAAGAACTTTGACGAGATAGGTGATCACATCAATGACCGCGTATATATGGAGGGCGATTTTAAAACGTCACGTATAGCATCAAGCGATATTGCTTATTTCACTGATGGACTGGAAAAGGTAAAATTCGATCTCGGTCTCGATGGACAGATAAAAGGTTATGTAAATAACCTCAAAGCGAAAAACCTGCTGGTTACCGGCGGTCAGGGGACTTATGTAAAAGGTGACTTTAACCTTAAAGGGTTACCGGATTGGGATAATACCTTCCTCGAACTAAATTTTGAGCAGATCGCCACTAACAAAAAAGACCTTGACTATTTATACAGCAACTTTACCGGTACGCCGACTGCCAAAGTTCCGGATGTGATCGCCAAATTCGGGCAGATCAATTTTTCGGGAAGGTTTACTGGTTTGCAAAATGATTTTATTGCCTACGGAACTTTTAAAACCAAGTTGGGCCGATTTGATTCGGATCTTAACCTGAAGATCAATAAAGCTGGTACGCCAAGCTATAGCGGAAAGTTGTCGACCTATAACTTTGACCTGGGAACATTGATAGATGAAAGCGATCTCGGCCGGACCACGCTAACAGCCAATGTAGCAGGAAGCGGTGATAAGGTGAGAGACCTGACAGAAAAGCTGGATGCCAGTATCAAAAATATCACCTTCAAGGGTTACGATTATAGCAATGTGAGCGTCAATGGTACTTTTATAAAAAAGGTAGCTAATGCGAAACTTTCAATTGATGACAGCAACATTGAACTGGATGCGAACGGCAGTGTAGACTTTAATCCGAAATTGACTGAGTACAATTTTGAAGCAACGATTAACGATGCCAAACTGCGCACGCTAAAATTGCTAAAGGACACCATTACGCTTTCTACTCATATCAGCGCCAACTTCCATGGCCATGATTTTAATAATACAGAAGGAAAGGTGCTCTTGTCACAGATAAGGATCACTGATCCAAGAAATAATTATGTGGTTGATTCGGTATATCTTGCGGCAAACGGTTTAGGGAAAGTAAGGGAGATCAGTTTAAAATCAGACTTTGCTGATGCAGGAATCAAAGGCAGCTACGACCTGGCTACTTTACCATCCTATTTTAAAACTATCCTTAAAAAATACATCCCTTCGCTTAAGACTGATATTGTTACTCCAAAGCCTCAGCAGTTTTCATTCAATCTGACAATAAAAAATCTGGAGCCTTTACTGGCCATGTATGCCCCCAACGTTAAAGTTCCGGATCAGGGCACTTTTGTTGGACAGTTCGATTCGGCAAATAAAACGGCGACGCTTAACGGTTATATCAAAACTGTTCAGTTAGGGAAAACGGTTTTTCATGATTTTATTTTAGACGAGAACACTACAGACAAGGATCTGGAAGCGAACATTTCCTTGAGCCGAGTGAATTTTACAGATAGCCTTTTTGTCAAGAATATAAGTATCTCGAACTTTTTAAGAAAAGACAGTCTCAACTTCAACATCAAGCTAGCCGACAAGGACGCTACCAACCAGCTCGATCTTTATGGTCTGGTACAATTTGGCCGTGACACAACGGCCAGGCTTTCGCTTTTACCATCAGATGTAATATTGGAGCATCAATACTGGCGATTGACAGATAAAGTTCGCATACGTTTGCTTGATGGTAAAACCCAGGTAACAGGCTTTGAGCTTTCCAACGGTGGGCAAAAAGCCCGCATAAATGGCTTTATTTCCGACGATCCGGCCGACCAGCTAAAAGTGGAGTTTGAGAAGTTCAAGATGTCAACTTTTGATCAGCTCGTCCGTACTGCTAATGTGAAGCTAAACGGCACACTGAATGGAGATGTGTTATTGAGCAGCGTTACCAAATCGCCGGTGTTTGACTCACACCTGGCGATCGATACCTTTGTGATGAATAAAACTTTGATCGGCAATGTAAAAATCGCATCCTCCCTGGATACTTCCCGCACACAGGCTAATGCTAAATTAACTATCCTCAACCGTGGTCTTGAAACGATGAATATTGAAGGCGCCTACCTTATTGGTAAGAAAAGCGATGATAAGCTAGACTTCAATATAAAAATGAACCAGGCAGAGGCTATTATCTTAGAGCCATTTGTAAGCGATTTGGTTTCAAACTTAAAGGGCACTATCTCTACAGATCTGAAACTTACCGGTACCCCTTCCAATCCACAGTTTAATGGTGATATTACATTAGCAAATACAGGTGTAACGGTTAATTATTTAAAAACGGCATATACCATCAATAATAAATTACCTGTAAATAATAGTGTAATCAATGTTGATGGATTGGTATTAAAAGATATTAAAGGACACGAAGCTGCAGCGACCGGAAAAGTAGACCTGAACGATATTTCGAACCCCGATATTGAAGTGGAGCTAAATGCTAAAAACTTCATGGCGCTGAATACCACCTTTAAAGACAACAGGCTGTATTATGGCACCGCCTACGCCACAGGCCGTTTCAGCTTTAGCGGCCCAACGGATAATATGAATATTGACATCAAAGCCAAAACAGATGCAGGTACAGTCTTCAATATCCCCTTAAATACATCGGTTGTGGCTGAAGACTATGACTTTATAAAATTTGTAAGCCATAAAGACACTGCCAAAAACGTAGCTAAAGCCCGGCCTTTCAATGGTATAAGTTTGAACTTTGACCTTACTGTGGATGAAAAGACCCTGGTAAAAATATCAACTGACTATGGTAAACTGGAGGGCACCGGTACTGCCAACAACCTGAAGCTAAATATCAGCAGTCTTGGTGATTTTACGATGTTTGGCGACTTCCTGATCACCTCTGGTAAATTTGAATTTATAGCCAAGGATGTGATCAGCAAAAACTTTCAGGTAACGCAGGGAGGAACTATCCGTTGGACAGGCAACCCTAACAATGCCGAAATAAACATGCGTGCCATATATGAAGTTCGTACGGATATAAAGGACCTTTATTCGGCAGCTGGCATACAATTGCCTCAGCAACTCGTATTGGTGCAAGCTGAATTGATCCTAACGAAGTCGCTCCTATCACCGACCATAGATTTTGATTTTAATTTTCCGGCAGATCCATCCGTCAAAGACAATTTAGGCACATATCTGAATGATTATAATAACCGCACACAACAGGCGCTAAGCATTATCGCTACAAGAAGGTTTTCGCCAGGAAGTACTCCTGTCGGACTTGGCCAACAAACACTCGGAACTGCAAGTGAGGCGGTAACCGAATTTGCCTTTAATAAACTGAATACGCTGATCTCGAATTCCAACACCATCAAAAGTCTCGACCTGAATTTCCGTTCATACAACGACGCAAGTGCATCTTTAAGATTATTTAATGAACGTGTTATTTTAAGCGGAAGTTTATACCCTACTGCAATTAACGGCAGCGACGCAACTATTTCGGCCTACAGTGTTTTCAACTCCAGTTTCAATAACTTATCAAAAGATTTTAGCGCACAATACCTCATTACCCGGAATGGCAACCTTACCGCAAGGTATTCATATCGACTGCTAAACGGCACGGTATTGAATACTATAGATCAGCAGTTAACGGCACAATATGTAAATGGTCTCGGTTTAGCATACCAACGGGACTTTGACACATTCGGTGAATTCCTGAGAAATATATTTGGAAGCGGCAAGAAAAAACAGCCAGTAAACCCGCTCCCAGAGCCTATAAAAACGCCAAAATCGGGAGCAGCCCCCGCAACTAATAGCCACGCGGTTAATGAAAAACAGGATGATAATGATCAGTGATCGCGCAGAATAGCATGATCCATTTTATCGCGTTTAGTTTTCAGATATGCTTCGTTATGTGGATTTGGTTTTATCTCGATTGGCACATTCTCAACAATCTCCAACCCGTAGCCCATCAACCCTGAACGTTTCTTTGGATTGTTGGTCATTAACCGCATTTTAGTTATGCCCAGGCCGCGCAGTATCTGGGCACCAATGCCGTAATCGCGCTGATCCATTTTAAAGCCAAGTTTAAGATTAGCTTCAACTGTATCCAAACCATTTTCCTGCAGATGGTAAGCTCTCAATTTGTTGATCAGCCCGATACCTCTTCCTTCCTGGTTCATGTACACGATAGCACCTTTGCCTTCTTTACTGATCATCTCCATCGCTTTATGCAACTGGGGCCCGCAATCACAGCGGCATGAACCAAAAATATCACCGGTAACACATGAGCTATGAACACGTACCAGGACAGGTTCATCTGGCTCCCAGCTTCCTTTTACCAATGCCAGGTGATGTTCGCCAGTATCCAATTGGGTATAGGCTATCATGTCAAAATCGCCCCATTGAGTAGGCATTTTAACAGCGATTTCCTTATGTACCAAGGTTTCAGCAGTAAGACGATATTCGATCAGGTCTTTAATAGAAATGATCTTCATATCAAACTCTTTGGCCATCTCCAGCAAATCAGGAAGGCGCGCCATTTCGCCGTCTTCTTTGATGATCTCGCAGATGACACCGGCAGGCTCAAATCCTGCTAAAACAGCCATATCGATAGCAGCTTCAGTATGCCCGGTACGGCGTAATACGCCGCCATCTTTTGCTATTAAGGGGAATATATGGCCCGGGCGGCCCAGATCAGACGGAACAGTAGATGGGTCTATTAATGACAAAACAGTTTTTGAGCGATCAGAAGCAGAAATACCAGTAGTACATCCTGCAAGCAGATCGACAGAAACAGTAAAATTTGTCTCATGCGAGGTGGTATTGTTGGTCACCATTGGTTCCAAATCCAGCTCTTTTGCCCGCTGACTGGTGATAGGCGCGCACACCAGTCCCCGACCGTGACGTATCATAAAATTGATCGTTTCAGGGGTTGCATTGTGTGCAGCAGTTAAGAAGTCGCCTTCATTTTCACGGTCTTCGTCATCAACAACTATAATGGTTTTTCCAGCTTTGATAGCCTCTATAGCTTCCTGTATTGTATTCAGCATTTTGGTGTCAGTAGTGTAAAAGCTTTTTATAAAGCCAACGCATATTTATGCGTTATACAAAGTTAATCGATACCCTATTCATTTACGGTCGGATATTTGTAAAAGTTGCTTGCTGGGGGGTAAAAGGTTGAAAAGTTGGATTACATGATGTGAACTAATCCGGTTGCAGATAACCTTACAACTTTTCAACTTTACAACTTCTTCCCCTTACGCATCCTTTCGTCTAAGCAACTTATTAAAGAATCGTTTATAAGCCTCCATATCAAATAAAACAGAATCGTTTGCAGCTTTATAGGAAAGAAACAAGCCGATTGGTGTTAAAACGATGATTGATATCCATTCTCCTATTACCGGTGACAGATCGCCGCCTTTGGCGGATTTTTCACCTATTGTCCAGGTAATATAGTATACCAGGAAGAAGATAACCGATACTACAACCGGCATGCCTAGACCGCCTTTGCGTATAATGGCCCCCATCGGTGCCCCAATCAAAAACAGGGCAAGGCAAGCGGCAGACAATTCAAACTTCTTCTGATACTCCAGCGCGAAATTTCGTCCGCTTTTAGACATATCTTTATACATATCCGAGCGGTTTTTTACCACATCATTAACTGAGCGTACCTCGTTTTGTGCATTCATTAATGCTGCTACCTGCTGCTGCAGGCTCAAGTCGCCCATTATATTGTCTTTTTTGAAAGCAACATACTTAATAGCAGCATTTGTTGGTTTCTTGGGCACGCCAAAATATTTAATATATGGGCTGATGAGTTTATAATTAAGGCGGGTAACACTATCCAATTGCCTGCGGGTAGAATCGCCAAAGTATTTTAATTGTTTCAAATCCATCATCTGCACTGCCGACCTGAATAAGTTTTCGTCAGTCCGCTTTAGTTTCATGAATGACAGATCGAACTTTTGTTCCGTTTCTTTAAACCGGAAACGGGTAAAGCGCTGACGTATCTCAAAATTTTTGTCGCCGTGTGTCTCTTCATACCTTACACCATCTTTTAGCCTGATCACCAAAAACTGGTTATCCAATGTACGGTACATTCTTCCCTCTTTTGCGATCAACACGTTGGTATTATTGTCAGACTCATTTTTAGAGTAGATCATCACGCCATGCAGGGTTTGTCCGTCAGGGTCTTTTTTGCTTACGCGGATAGAATAACCCGGGAAGCTGTTGCTGAATACTCCTTCAGGTAACAGATTAGCCGATTTTTGCTGACGTACGTCATACAGCAACGAATAATATTTCCTGTTGGCAACCGGCAGCATATTATCCGAAAAAATGAACGCCGCTACCGCCAGGATACCCACCACAATGAGCATCGGGTACATGGCCCTGCGCAGGGATACCCCTGCAGATTTTATCGCCACCAACTCATAGTTTTCACCAAGGCTGCCGTAAGTCATGATTGAAGAAAGCAGTACAGACAACGGTAATGCCATAGCAACATTTGTTGCCGATGCGTACATCATTAGCTGTAAAATAGTAGTAATTTCAAAACCCTTCCCGATCAGGTCATCGATATATTTAAACAGGAACAACATCAACAACACGAACATCACGATCATGAAGGTGACAATAAAAGGCCTGATAAACGCTTTGAGTAATAAAAGGTGAATCTTTTTCACGCTACAAAATTAGGGAAAATTGTATTCCCCTATGCACCTAGAACGCTGATAAGGTACTCAACCTGATTATCCCAGATTAATTTTCTTTCACTTAGTGCGTCTTCAGCAGCAAAATCGGTAACGCTGAGGGCTACGTCATTGGTCAATTCGTCCTGCAATATCTCCATTTCAAAAAAATATTCAGGGTCATCATCCAGCCATTTAAACCTGACAAGTTTATTTTCCTTAGTGCAAAGCAACTTTGCTTTTTGTTCTTCTCCGTCCCAGTTAAAGGTAAAAATCTGGTCTCTGACAGAAACATCATCGGCAAACCACTGTGTCAGTCCGTTAGGTTCACTCAGGAAACCGTATAGTATCCTGGGCGACGACTTAATTTCGTACTCAATATTAAATTTCTTCTTTTCAGACATAGGGGTTTATAACAGCCGGCAGTATGATTTGCCGTAAATCTTAACATTTTTTCTAAAGAAAACGAATTTCTACTATATTTGCAAACTCTTTTTACGGTGTAAGCGCTTTATTTAATGCCATTTTCGGACAGGGTAATAAAGAATAACGTTTAAAGCAAATAGAGGTAGTTTTTAATACAAGTTGTTGAAAAATAGCCTGTAAAAAGATGAAAAAATATCCGGCGGGGTAGCTCAGATGGTTAGAGCGTAGGATTCATATCCGCTGGTTAGCGGA
>JAFDZM010000017.1 GCA_018266915.1 Bacteroidota bacterium
ATATCAACAAGATTATTCAAAAAATATTTGCTTTTAAACACAGTTCATTCCGATTTTATACTGGTACCCACCAAAGCAGGATTTTTTGATGTGATGGCAATACGCTCGACGGTCGCGCTGATCAGCGAGGCCATTGACGCCTCGCCGGGTGTCAGGGCCGGCATCGTGCTCAACATGATCAAACCGCGTTCAGGAATTACACACGATGTGCGCGGGCTGCTCGAAAGCATGGACATACAATTATTGAAGGCGGTTGTCCATGACCGGGTGAGTATCGCGCGGTCATCCATGACCTCGGGTGTTTTGCAGGGCAATGATCAGAAAGCAAAAGACGAAATAACCGCCCTGGCAGAAGAAGTTGTGGAATTGATCAGCGCTTAACATGATCATTTTTATTTGGCCCTCATTCTATAATTATAAAGATCTGCATTTATAACATGTTAGCGTTCTATCGATATAGCAATCTGTAACGATAGAAAACTATAAATCTATAATTCTATAGATGACGGCCCCGATGGTAGAATTATATATTTCTATAAAGTCATGAGGCGATATAGAGTTCTATAAATTTAGAACAGGACGCAATGGATAACTATAAAAACAAATTGGGAAGCCTGGCGGATAAACTCAAACAGGAAAGACCAAAAACGCCCATCCAGGAAGTGCAACCTGTAAAGGTCGAAGCAGTTGTAAAAGTCGCCGAGGTACAGTTTAATAACTGGATACCCAAAACCCTTTTAAAACGTGTAAAGGCTCATGGCGTGGAACATGATCTTTCATTAAAGGACATCAATATCCAGGCGCTTGAACTTTATCTGAGCCATAAGGCGAAGCCTGATCAAACAACTAAAAATGCCGATAAAACACTGACAGCAGGATAAAACTGCCCGCTTCGCAGCAGTTAGCAAGATGTACAATTGTGTCACAATTGAATCTTGCCCCGTCCTCCGCAGTCGGCCGCGGTCCAGGCAAAAATCCTCCGAAGTCGGATTTTTAAAGATATCGATCATGAGTGAAAAGGAAGAAAACAGATCAAGGTGGTATAATATCCGGCTCAAACCGGACGAATACCGATTGCTGAATGGCAGGTTCCAAAAAACGCAATTCAGGAAACTAAGCGAATATATGCGCAGCGTACTCCTGGAAAAACCGGTGACGGTTAACTACCGTGATAAAGCCATGGATGATGTGCTGGAGGAACTGGTTTTATTGCGCCGGGAATTAAATGCCATCGGTAACAACCTGAACCAGGCGATGCGAAATATCAACGCCGCTCATGGCGATGCAGACACACGCTTATGGATGAACTTAATGAGCATAATCAACAGCAAACTGGAGCCGTCCATCGCCCAGATCAAAGAACGAATGAATCAATACGCCGATATATGGTCGCAAAAATTAAAAGCGGTAAAAGCCTGATCGGCGCGCTCAACTACAACGAGAACAAAGTAAAACTTGGCAAAGCTGTATTAATAGCAGCGGCTGGCTATCCAAAAGACGCAGAGAACTTGTCTTTTAATGACAAGCTTTTTCGGCTGACCGACCTGGCTGCAATGAACCAGCGCGCAAAAACCAATACCGTACATATTTCCCTGAATTTCCCGAACAGCGAATATTTACCTGACGAAACCTTACGAATGATTGTAAGCGATTACTTAGACGGTATTGGCTTCAAAACACAACCGCATCTGGTTTACCGGCATGAAGATGCCGGCCACCCTCATATCCATATTGTAACCACCAACATCAAGCGCGATGGTGAGCGGATCAGCCTGCACTACCTGGGGCAAAATGAATCTGAAAAAACACGCAAGGCTATCGAGATTAAATATGGTTTGATTAAAGCGGAACAACAAACCACACAAACGCCCGATCTGAAAGCGGATATAGCCGCGGCGGAATATGGCAAAGGCGAAACCAAACGTACGATCACCAATATCCTGGGCTTTGCGTTAAGGGCTTATAAATTCACCAGCGTGCCCGAGCTTAATGCAGTTTTACAACCCTATCATATCCTGGCTGACCGGGGTTCCAAAGATTCCCGAATGTATGCCCGGGAAGGGTTGGTCTACTGGATAACAGATAAGCAGGGGAATAAAATTGGCTTGCCGATCAAAGCCAGTACGATCTATGGCAAACCAACCTTGAAAACCTTGGAAGAAAAATTCAGGCTGAACGAACAGTTGCGCAAGCCTTTCAAAGCGGAGTTCGTTAAAGTATTGGACGCCGTACTGGCCAAACCGCAAACCATACGCAGCTTTCAAAAAGCCCTCTACGAAAAAGGCATCCGGTGTATCCTGCGCCAAAATGATGACGGACGCCTATATGGCGTGACATTCATCGATCAGAAAAACAAGGTTGTTTTTAATGGCAGTGACCTTGGGAAAGCCTATAGTGCCAATCTGCTCAGCGGTCGGTTCCTGCCTGAACCAACAACTAAAAGCACCGATCAGGACCATGATCATGATGCCTTTCACAGCAGGACAATCCGTGAAATGCCTGCTGGTCATGACGAACTGATAGATATTCTGTTTGCAGCAGAACGGGAAGACCTAGCGGCACTTCAAAAATTCAAAAAGAAAAAGCGTAAAGGACTAAATCTCTAATTATGCAGACCGGAGAAAACGAACAAGCTTTGCGTAAAATCGTTGATTTTACCCGGCTGTTGAGCATTGCCATATTGATCATTCATTTTTACCTATGCTGTTACTTGGCGTTCCGGGAATTAAAGTTAACGCACAAAATCGTTGATCATATTTTATTGCCGTTTGCTAAAATGGCGGTCTTCAAAACGGTGTTCATCGCGAAGCTGAGCGCGTTGCTTTTATTGATCGTTTCGCTGATCGGCAGCAAAGGTAAACGGGATGAAAAGATCCGGCCCAAAACGATCTTCACCTATTGCCTGACCGGGTTGGTGCTCTATTTCGTAAGCGGCCTCTTTTTGACGATGTCCTTGTCATACATAATAATCGCCACAGTCTATATCTCAATGACTGCTTTTGGTTACCTTTTATTTATGACCGGCGGCGGTATGCTGTTTCGGATGCTGAAACTCAAACTAGGCAGCGATATCTTTAATAAGAACAACGAAACCTTCCCGCAGGAAGAACGCCTGCTGGAAAACGAATTTTCCATTAATTTACCGGCTAAATATCAACTAAAAGGCAAAACACGGGATAGCTGGATCAATATTATCAACCCGTTTCGAGGCACCCTGGTAGGCGGCAGTCCAGGAGCAGGTAAATCCTACTTCGTTATACGGCATATCATCACGCAGCATATCCGAAAGGGCTTCAGCATGCTGATCTACGACTTCAAATACGATGACCTGTCCAGGATTGCTTACAACGCGCTCAGGGAACACGGCGGGCGTTATTTCTACGTGATCAATTTTGAAAAAATCATGCACCGCAGCAACCCCCTGGAGCCGGAAACTATGCTCGATATTACCGATGCCATCGAATCCGCCCGAACGATCATGCTGGGGTTGAACCGTGAATGGATCAAAAAGCAGGGTGATTTTTTCGTAGAGTCGCCCATTAATTTTGTCACCGCCCTGATCTGGTTCCTTAAAAAACACGAGGGCGGCAGATATTGTACCTTACCGCATGTGATTGAGTTGTCCTTAACCGAATACAAAGATTTATTCGCAGTATTGAGTACAGAACCCGAAATAGAAGTATTGATCAACCCTTTTATTTCGGCTTGGAAGCACGAAGCCTATGAACAATTGGAGGGACAGATCGCAAGCGCCAAGATCAGTCTGGCGAGGTTGTCTTCGCCGCAGTTATACTATGTGCTCAGCGGAAACGATTTTTCACTGGACATTAATAATCCTGCCGATCCCAAAATTGTCTGCCTGGCCAATAATCCACAGAAGTCACAGGTTTATGGCGCTGTGCTGTCGCTTTACATCAACCGCATCAACAAACTTGTCAACCGTAAGCATCAACAAAAATGCAGCCTTATTTTTGACGAATTCCCGACTATTTATTTTAACGGTATAGACAACCTGATCGCTACGGCTCGTTCCAACAAAGTCGCTGTTACCTTAGCCGTGCAGGACTATTCCCAGTTGAAGAAAGATTATGGACGCGAACAAGCCGAGGTGATTATGAATATTGTCGGCAATATTATTTGCGGGCAGGTCACCGGTGATACTGCCAAACAGTTGTCCGAACGTTTCGGCAAGATCAACCAGGTCAAAGAAAGTGTCTCAGTAAATGCAATGGATACATCCATAAGTCGTTCAACCCAGCTTGATTACGCCATACCCGCGTCGAAGATCGCTACGCTCTCCTCCGGCGAATTTGTCGGCATGGTAGCCGATGATCCCAACGATAAAATAGAACTTAAAATATTCCATAATGAAATACAGAATGACCACGATGCCATTAAAACTGAGGAAAATGGCTATCTGAAAATACCCAGGGTCAGACAGATCAGCAGCCAGGAAACAGTACTTCAGTACAGGAAGATCAAAGCCGATATAGTCAACCTGATAGAAGGTATAGTCTCAAAATAAGCGAACACATCTACGCCATCTGAAAACACTAAACGAAACACCCTGGTGCCAGCGATGCTGTGCTCACCGACTGCTACTGTAATTCCCTCATTTTCCAGGTTGAATGGGGGTTCAATCTCACGCATTTTAAAAGGAATAAAACATTTTACGTTAAAACGTAAACCTCAGGCCAACGTCATTTTGGCTTAAATTTAATGATGAATTGATACTTTTTAATTACTTGGTCGGAAATTGATGCACCATATGCCAGATGATCGCCAGTATCTGTATCTGTAGCGGTCGCGATTGCACTAAACGTATCTAAAACGCCGTCTGCCGTATAGGCGTTGATCAAATATTGGATGGCACCAATATTTATTTTGTAAAAATTGTAATCGTCCTGGCTAATTTTGCCTTTAGCCAGTAATTCCTCATTTATTGACTCCAGCGTAAATACCCCTAGGTCTTTCGCCATCGCTTCGAGTCCTTGCTTGCATGTAAACACGAATATGGGATTGCTGCCGGACACCGGTACTCCAATACAGGCGACCACTGTCACAGGGCCCTGAACCGGGTATGCAGCCACGTACTTCTTAAATACGCGGTCAAGTATTGACCTAAAGCTTCCCTTTTCTTTTGAATATTCAATCAACTTATCCAGGAATAAACCATACCTGGAATCGGACGCAGGCGCGGGTTTGATTATTGGCGGCCCGGAACCAGCGCCAACGCCTGTAGGAAGGATCAGCACGCAGTAATTTTCTACTATCGCTCCAAACTTGAATGTTACGGGAAAATAACCGGCTGAAGTACTTGTACCCAAATTCAATTTTCCGAGCGCAACCGCCCTCATCGAACTGGGTACTATGCCGTTTTCAATGCCATCCGCACCGACCAATAGCGTGCATGTAACATTCTCAGAAATGTTATAAACGGATTTGTCAAAAAGTACAGACTGGCCCATAGCAGAAAATGGAATAAGTAAAAGGATCAAAAAAAACTTTTTCATAATTGTAATTTTTGTGGTTTGTAAACAGTAAAGCTTGGTATTGTAAATGTGATTATATCTTAGCTATCACCTTTTAAATCACTACTAGGAATGAAGAAATCAGGCGTTTACGAATATCATGCCTTGGATTTTCATCTGTAATATCTATGACCGCACCACCCGCGTCAAGCACGTCATAAATTTCATACTCCTCAAGGTAATATTTACCTTTCTCCAGTTTGCATTTGCCCTTAATTTTCAACTTATTCATCGGTCCTTCGAGCTGTATTGGTTCGACATAACTTGTTGCTTCTACCGCACTCATATCAACCACATTGTTAATGGGCTTTCCCTCAGCGATCAGGTAAAATTGATTCGGTTTATCCTGATCCTTAGATGTTTTCCTTAATGGTCCGGTGATCGTAAAAGTACCATCGGCATTACAATCCAACTTTCTAAACGGTAGTTGCTGAACCTGTGGCGCCTGGCTTACGAATGAAAAGCAGAAATCGTAATAGTTGTCGAGGCGGATGGAATATTGCTGATACTTTGCAATTGCGAACTTGAAGAAAGGCATATAATTGTCATTTTGCCCATCGCTGTCGAATTTCAGTTTAACATCTGCAAAAAAACGCTTTTGATCTTTGTCGAACTCTACTTTAAATATAGCTGCTTTTAAAGTACCGGTATATTCTGCGCCATCCCGTATCTGCAGGTCGGCAGGCGAATTTGGGCCAAAATTCAACAATTCAAAATTGACGTTCCTGGCGAATTCGGTGGTATCGAAATTTGTTTCAGACAAGCCATAAGTTCTTGCCGACATATTCGTTGGATCTTTTCCGTACGACGTAACCAGGCTTTGAATTTTGTCTGGAACGTTCCCTGAATGATCATCAACAAAAAGCACGGCAATCTTCTCACCTTGCCCGGATTCATACCAGTCATTGTCGAAATATATCCGGAAGCAATTATTAACTCTTTTTCGTCCGTTTTCAGGTGAGTCCCAGACCATGACCGGAACAATCGAAAAAATCTCCGGCGCTTTCAATTTTTTCGAATTCAGAACTTTCCTATCTCCAATCGGCTGTTTATAAACGAATCTGTCCGGGTTGTCCTGCGGGAAAAAGTTAAAAAAGCGCGAATGGCCTTCTAAGGTGTATTTGACGTCATAATATTTTGTATCACCAAGCGAATGCGCAAGATTATTGATATCGATATCTGAAAGAAACTTGCTCAAAGATGGATCTTCGTATTTCAATGCAGGCAATACCTGTTTATCATTGCTAACCGAATTAATAATCTTACGATACTTAATGATTTGCTGTGTCTCCGTCCCGCCATCTTTATCCCGATTGACAATTAACACGGTATAATCTATCCTTAGCCAAATTTCCCCGGAGGAAGCGAAAGGAAAAAGATCAGCACTACTATACTGCGTTGGATCAAACTTGACGATAATATTTCCGTCGTTATCCTTAAATGCAGACCTATCCTGCAATTGCAGATGAGGGAGAGCTGCGGGGATTTTCGACCCATCAAGATATGGTTTCCTGACAGCGTGTATTAACGTCACTTTCCTTGACGCCTTATTAGGATTGGATAGAAAGGGATCAAATTTTTTGTCAGTTGTTGCCTTCAAATCGATCTCAATGACAGCCGCCTTTCTAAGGCCTATTACAATCTTACCGTCCTCCTCTGCTTCAAATTTATTTGCCCCTTCTTTCAATCGTATTTCCATAAACTCCTTAGTCAAATAATCGTCGGACTTGAAATGGTAGTCTTTTGTTGTTGTCTGGCTAATGTTCACAAAATCCGCCTGAAAGTTTTTTGGCTTGATAGATGACAAAATAAACTCTGTCCCCTTGGCCACGGGATCAGTTATAAATGGTATTTCGTCCTGATCATTAAAAGACTCCTGTGCATTTGAATCCTTATGATAGGCCGCTTTTTGATATACAATCATTTGGTGGTCAGGATTGTTCCATGCATTGTCGAAGACGCCATGCAATTCGGCGAAGTTGTAGTTGACCCTGGCAGGGCAAATACTTCGGTCAGAGACAGCGATATTAGGGGTTGAATCTTCGCCTCCTTCCGATCGGATCACCATCACATCCGGGCGCTCACCAATAAATTTATCACTGATCAGGGGAATAGCCCTGGGATGAAGAAAGCTCTTCTCCCGGTAAATATTATCCGCGAAGTATATTTCGGGCATTTTGACGCTTTCCTCCCTGCAATAGCCGCTGCTGGAAAATACAGCTTGTTGCGGACCATCCTGCTGCGTGGAATTGCCACATATGTCCACAATCTTTATTCTGAAATCGTACGCCTGTCCGAACCGTAATGGAATCAAGGACCTTTCCTTAGGCCGGGCATTGATCAACTCCATATCATTGAATTCAAGGTATTGTTCGTTAACGCCTTCATCTTCCGGGTGTTTACCTTGTTGCTGGCATACCAGGCTCCAATTATTCCAGCGACAAATATTTTCGTCGGCATAAATTTTACCTGATTTTCCTGCAACCGCAACTTCTGATATCCACGCTTCTGCAGAGAAATCCTTTAAGATCGTTATTGGTTTAATATTGTCGGGGTCTGAGGTGGTCGCAGTGTTCAATATGTAGTCCGCTGTTCTGAGACAAAGCGAGCTAAATTTGTCTTTATCACTTCTCTTGACTTCGACAACATACCCTGTATCAATATGATGGCCAAATAAAACGTAGTTATCGATATTAAGCGCGTTGTTGTCATTTAGTCCGACGTTTATAACAGCGGTATCATCGCTGATTGTGATTTCACCGGGCTGATTCTCACCTTTTACCTCGGGCGGCGTGATTTCCCCTGGTATAAATTGTAACCTGATTTGTATACCCTCAGAAGCCTTTTCTGTTTTTGTTGGATCAGTTTGTTCGTCGAGATAACGGGTCAGCCCGGTATAATCATCGACAGATAATCCATGAACAGATTGGTCTACATTCTTGACTTGTGTCTGCAAATTTGCAAGTTCCTTACCACGGTCATATTGTTCTGCGAGCAGCGCATAATTCCCTCCCCTCGAGTTGAGGTATCCGTTTTTGATGTCGAAATATTTGCTTCTGTATTTTTTCGCATAATCGTATGAAAAAATGCTCTTTTTTATTTCAGCATTCGCTTCGTATTTAAAAAATGTCCATGGTGTCTTAAAATCAATTTGGTCGACGAATATTTCCCATTTTTCGTCGTTTTTATCATGAGGCAAAATCTCTAAGCCGGACAATTTGATAATGTTGGAATCTGCCGGAAAATGATTATCAGCGTCAGCTAAACTTACGCGATAGTCAAGTATCCAGCCGGTCGCCCGCAGTATATGTGGATGGTCGGCCAGGATAGATATTTTGCGATGGAATTCCTGGTTTAACCGGTTCTTTGCCCTGATCTCATCCTCATACATCAGATTGGAACTAATATCATTTTGGGCATCGGCGACAGCGGCGGCATTATTTACATATATTGCCTTGTCAGTTTGAGTCTTAATTCTATCCAGGGTTGCGTCATCGACGATTGCATCTTTGTTGAGCGATTTATAGATATGAACGACTTTTTCCAGATACTGCCCCTCATCTAAAACCCACTCCGCTACGGGTGTATCATGTTTAAAAAGGCAATTCCAAATTAATTGGGCAGGCCTTCCATGCGTTACCGAAAGAGGAATGGCCTGCGCGTATGCAGGGTCAGTTTCGACTTTTAGATAATTTTTAAATCGGTTTGCCGGCCATTTATAGTTATCACCATCCTCTTCAATTTTCGCCACCTCGAGCCTTATGTTGGCATTCGATTTAAAGAAATCAGCAAATTCAGGCCAGTGGAGGACTTCGTAATAGTCGTTCAATGTGCCCGAATCAGGCAACCGCGGCGTAAGGAACACTGATAATTTCAGGTAGTCGGTGCCATTGGAGCTTTCTACCCCATTTGGTATTACTGAACAAATTATTTTAATATTCTTTCCCATTGTTAATCCAGGTTAAACGAACTGTAATATTGTTTCCAATCTTTTTTGCTGTATATATTCTCGAACACCGCGGACTCTTCGTTCCTTGGTTTTCTCGAGGTTTGATTATCTTCGATGTAGGTCAGCGGCTGATTTAGCATCTGTGCACGGTCATCATCAATTGAAGCATAATAAACAGGTTCCGTTCGTAAATGGCCATTGAATGCCGAATGTTCACCTTGTGAAATGCTTCCGCTACCTTGGCTGCCGGCAACCGTTTTGCTGAAGCTGATCTCAAATGATTTTTTGAAAAAGCCGATCTTGATCGAATATCTGACAGATGCAGAGCCAAATAATGCCGCATTTCCCTGAACTCGCTGATAAGTCATCGAAAGCTGGATAGTCAGATAAATCGAAATAAATCCAAAAACTACTACGCCGCCTTCACAGATCAGATAACCGACAAGGGTCAGGTTACCTGACTTTTCGTAGTATAAGCTAATGCCTGCGAATAGAAAGACGTATCCCGAAGCTATACCCAGATTTATACCGAAGTAGCCGCCAAATTCAACACCAGCATCAACAGTTTCCAGGGCATTTGGCGTAGCGGTTATCGAAAAGAATCCTCTGCCTCCGTAGATCCCTGCTGTTAACAGGAACTTATCATCCCGGCTGTTAATCCCCGCTACGACCTGGAGCGCCTGAACGCTGGTTGCGTTGGCGTAAGGAATAATCATTCCTACGTTGAACTTTACATTGGCGAAATTAAAGCCTGGAGAAGTTATGCTCGGCAAGGGAAATGCGTAACCAACTTCCAGTTTGTCGAATGAAGGATTGATTTTTAAGCCGCTGCCAGGTAATTGCAATTTTTCTGCCAACTTTCCAAAGAAGTCCAGTGGGCCACCAAAAGTGACTCCGTCCATTTTGACCGAAACATTTTTGGATTCCGTGTTGCTGGAGGATATTTTGAATTCCCTGAACTTCACCAGCAATACATCTTCAGAAAACACCCGGATGACCACTCTGAAATTGCTTAGCCTGGTGAAAGACTGGTAGGCGGCATCTCTTATTTTCTTAGAAAAAAATATTTGAAATTCAGTTGTCGAATCGGCGGTGAACCTGAAAAAGTCAAAGTCCTTCGATTGGATCTTGTTGGTTATGAAATTGTATGTGACTGCATCCCCGGACGGTGATAACTTCGGCGGGTCAAAGTCAGTTCCCAGGATATCACTTAGGTGTATACTTCCCAATATTTTCGCATCAAGATTTTTAAAGAAGGCATCTGGATTGAAAGATTTAACCTCCTGGTACACGTCTTTAGCCTCTTTTCCGATCAATACAATATCTTTTACAATCGGCGCAGAGTTCACGGCATCGCTGTATTTTTTTAATTGATTCTTTAATTGATTATTCAGATCATTTAATTCTGCCACTGTGCCGTTTAATTTTGCATTGATCTGATCCTTCAGGTTAGCGACGCTTGCCTTAAGATCAGCGATCACTGCATTGGAGGCAGCTATTTCTTTTTTGATATTATCGGGCAGCTGATTTAATAATTGTTGAGATATTTCCTTTTCATTTCTTACATAGGTCAAAAAATCAACAGCAATTTCGGGGTTGACCAACCCTCCCAATTCTGCGGAAATTTCCCTGATTTTGCCCTTGATCCGGTCTTTAGAAAATTGCTTTACTTCTGCAAAAACGCGCGTTACGTTCTTGTCAATATTTAAATTATGTAAATCAACCTGTGAACTGATATAGTCCTGTGCGTACTTGATCCCAACCGGAATTTCCTGCGACACAAGTTTTGACAGAGACGAAATATAAATTTGAGCGTGCTGCAATTGAGGTACACTCGCATATTGATGAAAGAAATCTATATACGTTCTGTCATTTTTGATAAATGATTTAATTTCTCCCTTGAGCACCACGAAATCTGTTTCGAGCTTGGACAACTCGCCATTGATATATTCTTTCCCATTGTCCAGCACCTGGTTAACAGCATAGCCGATTTTGCTACGATAGGTATATATTGCATTGCGTATATTTTGCTCAATGTTTTTGAGGACCACGATTTGTGCGAGAACGTCCTCCTTAAATCGCCTTATAAATTCACTCAAGTCGGTCTTTATTTGCGCATCGAAATCATCGAACGCTCGCAGGTATCGATAAGTGTAATCGAAATAAAGCAGTTTAACCTCAGACGCAATGCCATCAAAGTAATCTGAAAAAACGGGTCCGAGATCGATCTTAACCGATGAGCCGTTAGGAGTGCCATCCGGAATTATTACTGTTATCAATGGCATACCCGTTTTCAATGTGATGATATCATTCGTCACATCGTGAACCATTTTATTTATTTTATCGGAAAAAAGAGATATCGGGTCTTTGGAGACCTCTGTTAACAGAAGGTCGGTGTCCGTTATTTCTTTTGATATTCTCGCAAACCAGTCGGTCACATATTTTACAATTAGCAGATAGGATTCCGATCTGACTGTCCCTTTGAGTAAGTTATAGCCGGAATCGCGCTTGGTTTCTAAATCCTTTATCTGTTGCTCAAAAGAATCCCTGGAAGCTTCTAATCTTTTTTTTGCATCATCGTAGCTTGCATTTACAGAATCCCGGATAGCTTTCAATTGAACCTGGAAATCATCTATCCTTTGCTGCAGAACTGGTATTTCGTTATTGATTGCGATAATCAAGGCAGGGATGTCGACAATAACGTCAAGAGCTAGTGCTTTAAGCGCCTGATCATATTTTGATCTCAGCCTCGCTTCTTCGTTTGTAAGTTGGTCAAGCAATTTCTGGATCTTCCCATTTAAGTCTGCTATTTCGTCTTTGTCGAGCACAGGGTCCAGTTTCTTTATTCTGTCGCGATAAGCCTCAATCGTTTTATTATTTGTTGTGATTAAAGTGTTGAGGTTCCGAAATTCCGGCAGCGCATTTTTTAGTTGCTTGAGATTTTTAATTACTTCTGCAGATAATTGGTTAATGTTTTTTTGCTGGTCTGTAATTTTTGCATCAATCTCCGCTTGCTGTTGTTGGATTTGTAGCTTTACATTGTTCAAAGTCGTTTGAATTGTGTCAATCTGCGCCTTGATATTTTGAATAAAATCAGTTGCGTTGATATCGATCTCATTGATTTTTCCTTGGACAATTCGTTTAAAATCTAATGCTTTAGTCGTTAACAAAGCCAGCAATGTATTCTTTCTATTCGTAATTAACTCGAACACCCGGCCACTGGGCAATAAATTCTTAAGTTCTGCAAGTTGTTCTACTGTCTTGTCAAAAAATGTTTGCTGACCATTAGCGTTTGCTGTTGCCCCCTGGGCATAGTTTCTAACTGACGTCAGCAGTGCTGAAAAATTATTATTTATGAGTGCGGTTTGTTGATCCTGCAGGTCAATAGGTGTATTTGTTGCCCCTGGCACCGGTACCGCATCAAAAAATTCATTTATCTTTTCAATCGAGAAATTAGCAGGGTCCTGATCAAACCTTTCATTACACAAGTAGGTAATAGCCTGGATTTTCTTTTTAATTGAATGGGTTTGATCGTGCCAGTCTGTGACTTCCATTTGAAATTCCAGGTCCACCGTCACACCCCTATTATCTTTTGTTTGGGGATAGAAGATACCTTCAATCTGATCCTTGCCCCTGATTGAAATTTTCTGGAGATCTGAATTCGACTTATCATAGGTCATTCCTGCCGTTGTCACATTTAAAGGACATATCCTTTTTGCGTCAGTCTCTATAAACCTGACCTTTTTGAAAGGACACTTAAATTTTGTAATCCCATCCGCGTCAGCATGGTTTTGATAATCTTTCTCGAGTTCGAGAGGCATCACATATTGCCTGTAATCCAAAAATGAAACCCCGCCATACGTCCGTCGTTTAGTTGTTTCGATTAGGAGCATTTTAAGGCCGCTTTCCTTTTCAAGCAACAGACGCGTTACTTCGACTTCTTCGTCGCGGCCAAATGAAATCAGATGTTTGTATGTGTATAAGTCTATCTTTTCCTTTGGATCTATTTGTTCAATCTTTTTATTCTTAAATTCAATAAACATGCTCGCGCCTAGTGGTGAAAATGACAACTTGCGCGCATTTGCAAGCAGTTTGTATTTGATGTAAAGCTGAACCAGGTTATCACGATCGATCGCATGCGGCAAGATTTTGTTCTCAAAATATTTGTCAGGAACACCCTTCGACTCTCCATGGTCTGGCGAGCCAATGAACATGAGATTAAGGTTCCCTACTGTCTCGTCGCTTTGCGATACCCGCTTACGTTCATCTCCAACAGAAGAACTGTGGTAAAGCGGATATTCATTTGGAGCGACTGTTAGCGTGGCCATCCACAATTCCGAACTTGTTTCGGCGCCGCACCTCGTTTTGGAAAAAATCCACTTAAATTTATAATTCTGGGGATCGGGCAACTTTGGACTGATCACTAAGCGCCATGGGGCCTCGATAGCGGTTATTGGGTCACCGTAAGCCTTTGGAAATCGAAAGCTGTTATAGCCATAATGATATTTATCTTCACCATCCTTAAATTTTTGGTAACCCAACGGGTAAATATTCTCATAGTAAACCTCTTTCTTAGTGCTAGGATCCTGTGGTATAAACGGCTTATCTCCCGAGTCGATTTTTATGTTAAAAAGGGAATCATTTAAATTTTGCCTGGTTACCAGTTTGTATTTGTGTTCATCATTCCAGTCGAGGAGCTCACATTCGGTTGCCGGTATTTTGAGTTTATGCGCGTCAGGGCTCGTAAAGAGCGCAAATACAAGGTAACTGTAACCGGAAATTGACGTTTTTGCAATCCAATCTGCCGGCGGTGGAATTTCATCATAAGTGCAACTTCCGTCGCCCTTTGGGTCAGAAGTTATGAAGTATTGTTCAGCAATATGCTGCTGCGGCAGCCTGACGATCATGAAACTGCGGTCCTGTCCGTAAAAAGAAACTAAACGCGATTTCTTAAAAAGACATTTCTCTTTATAATCGACGTTAATGAAGTAAAATTCGAGATTCAATAAGCTTTCGGGTTTGCTGAGGCGAAAGCCGAGGTCGACCATTGACTTTGTTTCACTGTCGGAAGTTCCCAACAAGTCGGACAACGGTTTAATCACCGGTGACGCTGAAATTGCTACTATAGAAGATCCTTTTAGGAAATCTCTCCTGGAAAACGTTTTACGTGGCATATTGGTGTGTGAAAAAAGGGTAAATTTTTGGCGGCCCGCCGTTTTAATTATTTCAGAAAAGGCAATAAAGAACCCGGCGCTTCTGAACTTCAAGCGATAATTGCCAACTCGAAAATGTCTGAAAAACCTAAGAGCTTGAGAAAGTAAAGCAGTATTCCATTTTAGTTGATTTAGGTTAGTACTTAATTATTGGATATTATATTAAATAAAAGTTTGAATTTGCCCATCGTCGGTCAGATCATCGGCATCACAAAACTTCGGTATCGGCTACCTATCTGCGCAATTCGCTCTTGAGATGAAACCTAAAGCCTGTTTCAATGAGATTCAGCACAATTGATTGAGAAATCAAATCGACTAAATATAATACTAAGATGCAATCAATTAACAGGTGTTTTAACGGTATTTCACCCCGTTAAAACACCTATAATTAACTGATTATAACCCATTTTGTGACTTCACCTAAAGTGATTTGAGAATTTTGACCATTACGCAATAAAAATAAAATCCCCGCGCGCTCGCCGCCGGGGATCTTAAACCTAAACCTTATCACAATTGACCGGCGGGAATGCCGGTCAGTTGGTGGCAATATAATCTTAAATCTTCATTTTAGTGCCCCTTTTTAACTTTTTTGCTGGCGCATCCTCCTCAGACTGCGCTTGTTTCTGATCTTTTTGATGGTCATTCTTTAACTCCGGCTTTTTATAATGCTCCAGTTGCTGAGCTTCGCCTTTCCAATTGGTCAGGTTGACCCGGTGTTCAGCAGGATTGGCTTCTAGGAACAATTTTACTTCCTTACCATCTTTCATAGCAGTGACCTGGTGACGATTGCCTTTTTCAAGTGATTTCATAAGCTTTTCACGGGCCCCTTGCTCATCTATGCCGACGATAGCCAATTTGTCTATAGCCCTTTCGGGTTTGTAGTTCCAGCCTTCGGTAAATGGCCTGAGCTTGTAATTGCCGTTTTCAGTTTTGTTTTCTTTGTCGATGACGATCCATGCATGATATTTTTCTCCCTCGAGATTCTCTAGCTGCTTGTGAACCGCCCGCCCTTCCATGAGGTTATAAGCTTCTTTCGCAGTAACGCCGCTGCCTTTATTGATATAAAAGGTTTGCTGCATCTCTTTGCCCCTTAAGGATGCGTCATATTTATTGAAAAAGTACATGTCATTTTGATCACCTGCTTTATAATGCAAGATATAATCCACGTTTTGCTTGTTGTACTCCCGGTCGGCGATCAGGGTAAACTCTTTTTTACCCGACTTGATGTTTTTTTCCAGTTCTTCATTTAGTTTCTCGCCGAACCCCAGGTTCAGCAATTGCTTTTGCAGGTAACTTAAATTTTCTGTGTTCATCTGATTTGTTGTGTTTAATAACTGATTAATGATTTTTTCGACACCTTCGGGCTCTACGTAATATTCCATTGTCTTTCGGTTCATTGGACTGTATTGCGTTAAAGGATCATCGAATTCAAGTCTCCCTTTGTATAGCACAGCCAATGCTTCTGATCGCGTGATGTCAGGTTGAAAAAGCCGGTTAATATCCCCGCCGCCAATGGAAAAAAGTGATTCAAAGTGCTTGAGCTGGTAGTCCCCGGTGTGGTTTTGTTCATATTCAAACCACGTGCGAAACTCATTGCTGTTAACAAACTCCCCGTAGTTCACTGTAAAAATCACAGGTTTATCATGAATGACCTTTTTCCATATTGATTCCAGGAGGCTTGCATCGGTGAAACCAAGGTTTCGCAATTGATTTTTGAGTCTGGCATAGTTCATCATCGGTCCCATGTCATAGTCGTCCAAATGATCCGTTTCCCGAGGATCTATATTCAGTTCGTCTTCCATGATCGTCTATTGATTGATTTTTAACAGGACAGGGTAGTCGTCACTCAACTTTACTTTGATCTTTCTGACTTTTTTGCTGAAAAGACCTTTCGCGGCATTAATGCCACCTGCGGCGGCCTGGGCTCCGAGACTTTGATCCATGGTCAGAAATTGCATGCTTTGGATGACATTGTCAGCCCCATTACCCGCTGCGCCACCGAGCTCGGCTTCAGGTGCCGGTATGCCGGGCATACCGTCCAAACTGAAGACTGTTAAGTTTACGGGGATGATCTGCTTGTCCAATCTGATATTTTGAATGGTTAAAAGCAGTCTTTGGTTCGTTACCTGGCAAACCCCGAAGATTTCCTGTCCCTTTGGTAACTGTTGGTGTTGCAAAGTCGCCGTGTCAGTCAGTTTTAACTTGACCGCGCCGCCGTCCATTACCTTTTGCTTTCCATCGATTACGGCAGGTATCGCCCTGAACGGTTTAGCGGGCTCTGTCGCTGCTGGCTTCGACTGAACTGATGCAGGGTTTTGAATGGCCTGTATCTTATCCAGCATATTGTTCAATTGCTGCATTTCGGGATCTTGTGCATTATTACCACTGTTCATACTGCGCACCATTTTCTTTAGCTGCTTTACCTGCTGCGATTCGGATTCATCATAACTGATTGGCTGTTGCCTGAATTCCTGTGGCTGATGCAATTGTTTATTTAATTGTACCAGTTTAGCCTGTATCTTTTGTGCCTGGTCGTCAGCGGTAACTATGGAATCGGTCTTTTTGGGTGATACTTTGTCCAGTCCCATCGATTTTAAAAAGGCTGGGCTTACGCCATCCTGCGTAGAATCATGCTGGGCAGCCTGGTAAACTGCCATTTTATCGGTCTTGTCTTTGTCCTTAAACTGTGCTTGGGGCAGGTCGGTGTCAAGTCCTTTAGTATTTTTGATGGGCTGGCCGCCAGCTTTGCCGCCGCCCAAAGCCCAAAAGGCCATCGTCAGGAACGGTATGATAAGTAGCGGTAATACCAGTAAGAATTTTCTTTGCTTTTCCATATCAGTGTTTTTTAAGGGTTAATGAATCTTTGAATTGCGGACCGGAGGGCTGGCCGATGTGCTGCGGTGTCCCGCTTGTATATGCCTTTGCGTCGAAACGGATATAACGTATACTCAGCCATAGCAGACCGAGGAACAGGAAGCAAAATGCAAAGTAGTAGTAGACTTGCCTGTCCCCATGAAGGTCGTTATACCAGCAACTGAACCGGTCGAGAAGGTTTCGTATCATGGCTGGCTATTTAAGATCGTGTCACGATTGGCCAATGTTTCCCAATGTTCGATCAGGAATCCATGCGGGTTGTTATCTGACCTGCTCACGTTGCGCAGATAGCCTTGGGTAATCAGCAATTTATTGATCGTCGAGGTTGCACGAATCAGCTTTTCCGTTGCGAAACATTTGAAGGCATACGGATAGCTGTTCATGTTCAATTGGATACTATCGACCGTTATGGTCTGGCTGATGTTCCCGGAAATCAGATTGTTGTAATAGCTCTTCTCCTTCAGATCATTGTATTGGTCGCGTGCGCTTCCATCTGCCAGGTACAAAGCTTTGCTGATATTGCTCTCAATGACTTTTTCATCAGGATCGAGCGTAAAGAAATAATGATGGAACATTTTAATATGGTCACGTGCTTCTACCGGAATGTTGTCCTTGCGGTCTGCGGCAATAGCTTCCAGCGCTTTACCATTGGCTAACACATAGATGTGCGCGGATGCCTTCTGGTAGGCGGCGAAGGCGAAATAAATAGCTGCAACTGAAATAACCGCGCTGGTTAAAATGACCAGCGCAACTATGCGTTTATTCTGCTGGAAAGCTGTTTCGATATTTTTCAAATGTGTGAACATGATCATTGTTTTTTAGGGTTGCCATTTAGTTTTTCGGCCTGCACGTCATTCGAGCCTGCCGAGCGGTAGCCATCGGCAATATCCCCCGGAGCATTAACTATATTTTTAGCGCCTTCTGCCATCCGGCCACCTGCGGCCATTCCGGCCGCATAGGAACTTGATTTAACCGAACTCAGGCTGATGGAGGTCAGATTGGTGACTTTGTTTAATAAACCATTACCTCCGCCAGGATTGATGATATATCCTGCAACCGCAGGTACGGTGAAGTAACCGACGATGCCGATCAGTAAAAAAATCAGGTAGGCTGTATCGGTGGAACTGAAGAATGTATCACCTGCACTTTGCACTTGCTGGATATCCAGCTTCAGCATATTTTCTTGCACTTTGCCGATTATACTGCCGAAAATATTAGCCACCGGTAACCATAAAAAGACGTTCAGGTATTTAGCCAGCCAGGTCGTCAGCGTATGCTGGAAGCCATCATAAACAGAAAGGCCGAATACCAATGGACCGAGTATGGCCAGAACCACAAGGTAAAATGTCCGGATGGTGTTAATACACAGGGCTGCGGCTTCGTAAATCACTTGCAGCACTTCGCTCATCCACTGTTTCACGCTGTTGCGGAATTTATAGCTGGCTTTGTCCATCGCGAATTTGACATCGTTTCCGAGGCTTGAAAGCATCTTATCATTCTTCGCATCTGGATCGTCAGGGTGAGTGTATTTATACCATTTATCACGGTCGCCTTCACCTGTATCTCCTACGTACATTTGCCATGTATTTGTCTTTTCAATAGCTGCTTCTTTCTGCGCTAGCAGTTGGGCAATGGCGGCATCGGAGTTTTGAACCATGCTGCCCGTAGCGGTTACGACCGGGTTCATGACCCCGTTGATCACGGCGATAACTGTAGGAAATAAAAGGATCGCCATACCTAACGCGAATGGCCGCATCAGTGGATAAAAATCAACAGGTTCGGCACTGGCCAAATGCCGCCAGACCCGGGCGGCGATATACCAAAGCGCCCCGAATCCGGCAATCCCACGTGCGACACCGATCAGTTGGCTGCACATGGGCAGCATTTCGGAATAGACATTATCTAACACACTTTGCAGCCCATGAATATCATCCGCAAGGCCATCGGCCCGGGAAAATAAGGGAATGAAGATCCCCGTTAGCGCCATTATGACACTTAATAACAGCTTCTTTTTCATAAAATCTCGTTTAATTTATCCCGTAAAGTCGCTTAAGCGTTTTCGTATCATTCAGGTCTTTACTTCGCCGCAAACTCAACAAAACTGCCTGCCGGTTAAAATACCGCAGGAACTGTAGCTGGTCCGAACTGCTGTTATAAATACGGTCAATGGCCCGTAGGCGGTCATCATCAGACATGCGCAGCTTTCCAGCGGTGGTGACATTAGCCAAGTCGTCCACGTTGGCATTGCTCTGCTTTACCAACTGGTTGTAGACGTTATCCATATAACCCAATTCAGCCGGGCTGAATGAGCCGCTTTGGCGGAACAAACTGGCATACCGTTTATATTCGCTGATGATGTCGCTCTGCTGGCTCATGATTTGACCGACCCTGGAATTGTTCAGGACGGCAGGATTGACCGCCAATAACCCCGTTAGGTAAACATAGTGCAGGTCGAAATTGCCTTTTGATAAACCCGAAATAGTGCCATAGCCCTGCTGGTAGATCTGGTATCCTTTCTTCATGTCAGAAAGAATGGACTTGAACTGGGTCAGCTTTTCGATATCGAGCAATAGTTGCTGCAATTCGTCGCTTTGAGCATTGGCGTGAAGGGTGAAGCATAACATCACCAAAGAGATGGCCACCGGGCGGCTGAGTCTTTTAACGATTTGCATACAAACGATTTAAAGTGGTGACATCCTGAATCTCTTGTTGTTTATTGCGGACATAGAGTTGCAACTGAGCCTGGAAACCGGCGGAAACACGGTAATTGTCCTGCATAGCCCGGTGCAGCCTTGCGATCTGACGGATACGTTCTTCGTCACTCATTTCAGTTTTTTGATCCGCCAGAATGATTTGAAGGTCGTTTAACCGGGCATCGCAATCACTTAGCAATGCATCGCATACCTTGCTGACATACACGGCTTCATTGCCGTTTAGTCCTTTTTGACCTTTCAGTTGATTGGCCAGCGTTAAAATATCCTGTTGCCAGCGGAGGATATCATTAACCTGCGGATTGTTTTTAACCGGAGCGTTTACGGTTTTTAGATGGGCGTAATAACTGCTGTGCAAACCGTATTCATTCCCGATATAACCGCTGATAGAACCCAATACGTTTCTGGCGATGTGATAACCTTTCTGGAGGTAGCTGCTATAAACTTGCAGTGCGGCGATCTGCTGATAGAGGTATTTCTTTTGCGTACTCTTTTGGTTGAACCATTCCGCGAAAGTTTGTGCCCTAACCGTAGTGCCGAGCAGCAGGAAAATACAGGTGAGTTTAATGCAGGCCATAGTAGTTTTTGATGGTTTGTACTTCGTTCAGGTCCTTGCTGCGATGCAGACTCAGGATCATATTCTGGTTATTATACTGTTTCAGGTCAGCGTAATTCTCATCCAGGCGGTCACCGGCCTGGTTGATAGCTTCCAGTCTTTGCTGGTCGGTCATTTGTGTTTTTCCGGGATTCAGCACCAGCATGACTTGGTCGAGGTTTTTAGCGCTGGCATCCAGGATACCCAGGTAAACGTGCTGCATCTCGGTGATTTCTTCAGGCCGGAAATGCTTGTCATCCTGGAAGAGCCGCCACGCTCGTTGATATTCAGCAACCATGGCAACCTGTTGCCGGGTAAGGTTCTTGACGCGCTGGTAATAGGCAATAGTCGCTTTGACCTGCCACAATTCTCCGTAGTATTCGTCATATAATGCCCGTTGCTTTTCCGACCAATTAGTGATTTCGTTTAGCCTGAATTTGGACAGTTCGTTTTCCAATGTTTTCTGTGCGTTCTGCAGCCAGATGGTTTTGTTTTGCATCCGCTGCACCTTCAGGTCAATAGCTTTGATCACTTTTTTGACGACAGTCGTAATGATCTGGTATTGTGCAAAGCTTTGAGAACTGAATCCCAATGACATGATTAACAATATGATTCGCGTCCTTTTCATTGCCCAATCTTTTTATAAACGGTCGAGCCGATAGCAATCTGGTTGTCACCCATTTCAATGATTGGGCTATACGGATCATTGAGAATCCACTTTTTTACGCTCCATTTTTTTGGTTGCAACCGACCATCGAGGATTCTTCTATATCCCACGCGATTAGTAACGATATTGCCATTTATGGTAATCGTGTCCTCTGCTACCGAATATTCGCTTCTTTCACTAGCAAAGTAAGTTCCGTCGTGGCTTCCATGTCCGCAGCCAACAATTTGTGTGGTGACAAACAGTGTGATACATCCAATAAGTAATTTTTTCATGCGGCGTTATTTTTAGTTTGTTGTTCTTCCTCGACGATAACCGCGATAGCTTTGCGGATGTCGCCATATTTCTTTTTGTAAGCTTTGACCTTCGCTTTTTCAGCGGATTCAGTGGTATAGGTCCAGTACTCTTCGCGGCTTACTTCAGTGCGGTAAACCCGGGATAGCTGGCCGTTCAGGCTGATAAACACTTCTTTGTATTTATAGCGCTCATCGTTGGCCCGGTTCATGCTCATGATCAGCGCGGTTTCTTTGTCCGTGATGCCTAACAGTTGCTGTATTTTAGGAAAGTCGTTCTGGTATTTACGCTGGTCAAGCAGGATCTTACAATCGCTGTTATTAATAATGGCTTGCTTGACCACAGGTGAGCTGATGATGTCTTCAATATCCTGGGTAACGACCAATGCCTCTCCGAAATACTTCCTGACCGTTTTGAAAAGGTATTTGATATACTCGGCCATGCCTTCCCGCGCAATGGCTTTCCAGGCTTCTTCGATCAGGATCATTTTACGGGTCTCTTTGGGTAGCTTGCGCATTTTGGAGACAAATGTCTCCATGATAATGAGCGTTACCACTGGGAATAGAATCGGATGATCTTTGATATTGTCGAGCTCGAAAACAATAAAGCGGCGATGCAGAAGGTCGAGGTTCTCAGTAGCATTGAGCAGGTAATCGTACTCCCCGCCTTTATAATAAGGCCGTAATACAAAAAGCAGGTTGTCGATATCAAAGTGCTGGTCTTTCACCTTGCTTTGTTTCATGGTTTCATAGAAGCTACCCTTCAGGAATTCATAGAAGGTATCGAAGCAGGCGAAGCCGTCGAGTTGCTCGTAGTAATGATATAAGGCGTATGATATGGCGATGTACTCTGAACGCTGTACGCCTTCATCTTCCTTTTTCCAAAGGGCGAGGATCATCGCCTTAATGCTTTCGCGTTTTTCCGTGTCCAGCGTATCGCCTTCACCCACGTAAAAGGGATTAAAACTGATCGGGCTGTCTTCCGAATACGTGAAGTAATAGCCGTCCACAAACTCGCATAGACCTTCATAGCTGTGCCCCACATCCACCAGGACGATATGAGAACCCTGTTCGTAATAGCTACGCAGCAAATGGTTGGTGCAAAAAGATTTTCCACTGCCTGACGGGCCCAAGATGAATTTATTGCGATTAGTCGTAATCCCGCTTTTCATAGGCTCATCACTCAGGTCGACATGTAAGGGCTTGCCGGATAACCGGTCACCCAGGCGAACACCGCAGGGCGACAAAGAAGACCGGTAATTGGTTTCCAGGTTGAAAAAACAGGCGGCCTGTTCGGCGAATGTATCGAAGGTGTCGTTCATCGGAAAGTTACCGCTGTTACCGGGGAGGCCTGCCCACCAGATCTGCGGAGCGCCGTCCGTTTCCTGTTTGGGCTGCGCGTCCAATGCGGACAGCGCCGAGCTCACCTTGTTCTTTACATCCTTCAACTGCGCTTTATCGTCGGTCCAGGCCAGAATATTAAAATGTGCCTTAACCGGAAGCCGCTGCTGGCTGATCGCCTCATTCAAAAACTCCTGGGTGGCATCACGGCCGATTGCATTTTCGCGGGAGTAGGCCGACAGCGATTGCAGGCGCAGCTTCTTGGCTTCCAGTTTTTTAAGGGTTTTGGCACTGTCTTCAATAAATATATACTGGTTATAGATATGGTTGCAGTCCAGCAGCGCGCCAACCGGGCTGGCAAAGCCGATACTGAATTTGGTTTTATCCGTACTGTACTGGTCATAGGTAATGCGCGGGCCGCAAAGTGCCGGCAGATGTTCGGCTTCCGCCAGCGTGTATAACTGGCAGCGGTTATCGCCGATCCGCAGTTCATCTTTTAAATGAATGTCTTTCAGTTCCGGCGCGTCATCCTTATCCAGCAGAAAGCAGTATTGTTCCAGGATGCCCGCTGTGGCCACTGTACCGGCAAGTTCGTTGTCAGCTAACCGGCGCAGCGTGACCAGGCCGCTGTCTTCCATCACCCGTTGGAATTGGCCTGCGCTGTCGAGAAATTCCCGGAACAACTCGGTGTCGGTTGTTTGCGCCGGGGCCAGGTGCTTACGCATCAGGCCGCTGACCGCGCTGTTTATTGGTTTGAAGTTTTCAGGTCTTTTGGTCAGGATGATCAGGCAATGATGTGCGAGATAGGGCCGCTCGTTAAAAAAGCGTTCACTGGCATGGCTCAAAAACGTTCGGTCGCCGAATACAGCTTTATAATGTTTCTCAACAAACCAATCCTGTTTATGAAAGATGCTATGCTTTGGCAGCAGTTTGATCGCTTTTACCCAGGTCTGGTGAAAGGCAATATACTCATCATTCGACAACGTGAACAATTCGGGCAAACGAACCTCATAAGCAACGCTTAATTCTCCCTGTGAGGATAGCAAAGTATCGTGTTCAACTTTATAGATCGGGAATACTTGTTCAGCGTTTTTCATAAAATATCCTCCTTGATTTGAATTTCAGATAGGTAGGCAGGTATCTGCGGGCATTCTTTTTCATCAAACCGTGTTCGCCGTATTGGTGGCTCATCCCGAAGACTTTGTAAAATAAAGTGCTGCCTAAACCGGCGATGATAAGCAGGCACAGGTATATTGCCATACCGATCAGGTATAGGATGGCGAACAGCACAAGCAGCGCAACCAATCCGCCTCCCAAATAACCGATGTATTGTGCCTTGAGTCCCTTGAACTCGATCGGACGGTTAATGCCTTTGTTAATCTGGTAAGTCATACGCCGAAAAATGATTTAAGGACGGTAGCAACAACGACTAGGAAAATACAGCTGCCAAACCAACTGGAAGCAACCTTCCCGGTGTCGTGTTCGCCGTCATTCCACTTTTTGTAAACCTTGATTGCGCCGACCAGGCCGACAATAGCGCCGACAGCGTACATCAGGTTCGTCCCGGTGGAAAAATAACTTTTGACCTGCGTGGTAGCCTGGTTGATCCCGGCGTTGCCATCCTGGGCATAAGCGCTGATGGCCAGCAGCATTATGCCTGTTAGTAGTTGAATTTGCTTTTTCATAGGGTGGGATTTAAAAAGTTAGTGGCCATTCAGTTTCTTTCAGGGAAAAGGACAACCGGGAGCCGGCGAACTCGCTCAGGGAGCGGATAACTGCAGGCAGGCTGATCTCATCCTTAAACACCTCGTATTTGTCGAGCAATAGTTTAAATAGGGATAGAAATTCCGATTTGTTGTCATTGCCGGCGTAGGCGTCTATTAATACTTTTCCTTCTGCAAGCAAATCATCCGCAGGGCCTGGAGGCAGGGTTTGATCGCTGATATCGTCAGGTTCAGCTGCGGAAAATAGCAGTTCGTCAGCGGCGTACAGGCCGGTGTCTGTTTCGGGCGTGGCTTCACCCATTACCACCGATAACTTATTACTTACCGCGGGCATCGTCGTTTGAACCGCAGGCTTGATTTTTAACAATACCGCGAGTTCTGTGCGGTAATAGCGCAGGCCGACATAAACATACCAGACAACGGTAACTACGAGGGTGGCAATCAGGTATTGCTGCCAGGTGATCTCATTTAACATATCCCTTGAATTTTAAGCCGGTGGCACCATGCCGTCGGACAAAACAAATGTGGCGGGCCTCTGCTATTTTATTTCACAACCTGGATGCAGGTTGTGTATTTTCTACTGAATAATAGACTGTTATGGTCTTAGGTAGATTGCAATTTTAAAACAACAGGATCAGTCCGATGACGACAGAGAGGCTCAGCTTGTCGTTTAAATGCCGGAGCAATCCGTCCGTAAGCTTGTTCAAGAAAACGGGAACTGTCTTCTTTCTTCGGCCGATGTCAATGATTTTGTGATACGTTTCTTTGATCTCCATGCGGAAGACAAACTCAAAGATCCCGACCAGTTCGCTTACGTCGATATTACCGTTGTTGACCGAACCCGACGCTTTCAGGGAGTAAATTAATTCAATGGCGTCGGTCGGGCTGGCGGTCCAGCTGGGGTGCGAAAACGTAAAGATGTCAGCCGCGGGTGCCGGTAATAGCTGCTCCGTCCCGATCTTAAGGTATTCGAGTTTGAGATAATCCTGGAATTTTTCATTAGCCATGATCTTCGATAATTTGTAGTCATGGCTGGTGCTGTATTGCTCATCTTCTTCAAAGTCTTCCAGTTCCATCTGCACATCGAAGCCGCCGCGCGTAAAATAGATTTCATCCATTTGTGTGCTGCCCGACCTGTAATATTGATAAAATGCTTTATTATGATCAAAAAACCGCTGCAAATCGGTCAGGTGGAAATTGATGTAAGCGCGGACGGCATCTTCACCTCCCGGCGGCAACTGCATCAGGAAGTTATAGACATTGATAAAGTAAATGTACTTACTGTAAAAAAGCGGTTTTACCTCTTTGAAAAAGTGAATTTCTTCGGCTACGTCTTTGAAGGCATAGTTCGAAACATACCGCTTCATTTTGTTCATGGCTTTTTTGCAGATCAGTATGGAACAGCGGTATTGTTCCATCGGCGACTGTCCATTTAGCGTAACAGCAGCCAGCTGGTTCTCCAAAGCAATGTGGAAACGCTCCGCTATATTGTTCATGGTTTTTGGGAAATTTTCAGTTTTGCGTCAATGTCCGCAAAAGCATTTAGAACCTTATCCAGGTGCTGAAAGGTATGCGTAGCCATGACGTTCATCCGAATACGGGCATTCTTTTTAGAAACGGCAGGATACATGATAGGGTTGGTATATATCCCTGCTTTCAACAGTAACTTGCCTGCTTCCAGCGTCCTGGCGATGTCGCCGACTTTGACCGGGATTACGGCAGATGCCGTTGTTCCTACATCGAGTCCCAGGCTTAAAAGCCCATTTTTCAGGTACGTTATATTCTCCCAGAGCTTATCCCGCCAATGGGGTTCCTCGTCAATTAACTCGATCGCCCGGATAATACCCAGGATTGCCGGTGTGGCTGTGGTCGAGAACAAATGCTGTTTGGACTGGTATTTCAGGTAATTGATTGTTTCGGGACGGGCGATCACATAGCCGCCGATATTTCCCAGCGCCTTGCTGAAAGTGCCGGTAATGATGTCAACCTCTTCGAATGCATCATGGAGCTCAATAACGCCTCTGCCGGTCTTTCCAACTACGCCGATGCCATGGGCATCGTCAAGAACCAGGTACGCGCCATAGCGGTGGGCTAGTACGGCAATCTGGTCTAGGGGCGCCAAGTCACCGTCCTGACTGTAGACGCCGTCAATGATCACCATCTTTGTGCGATACTGGTGCTGAGCCATTTTGAGCACCTGCTCCAGCATTTCCAGGTTATTATGTAGAAATGTTTTGACGTTGGTCGTTAGCACGCCTTCATACACGCTGGCATGAACGGCCATATCGAGGATAGCCAAGTCTTCTTTATGCAGCAGGCATTGCAGCGTCGCGCTGTTTGCGGTATAGCCGGTGGTATAAAGGATCGCGTCACTACGCCGGTAGAATTCTGCAATCCTTTTTTCGAGTTGACGGTGATAAACGAAATGGCCGCCGATAGCAGGAGATGCGCCTGATCCGGTGCCGAACATCTCGGTTGCTTTAATCACAGCCTGCTTGATTTTAGGGTGCTGGCTGAAACCAAGATAATCATTGGAAACCAGGCACACCGCCCAGGTCGGATGGGTGTCGCCCGGTAACAGCAGGTTCATCTCGGGGCCTACCGGAGACAAAGATTCGATCCGGTAATTGAGGTGTCCATTGCTTTTAAGGAAATCTAAATAGCGCTGAAATTCTTTGGCAGTTGCAAAAGCATCCTGACCGGCAATGTTTTCAAAATCTTTGAAACTGGCTTTGTTATAATCGATTTTCATACAGATAGGGATTAGTTTTTCCCTAAAAATATGTCTCAAAAACATCTAAAGTTGGGACATGATAACTCAGTTAAACAATTTCTTAACTTTTAGGAAATATGTTTCCATGTCCCATTTTTCCTGAAAATGTCCACTTAAATTTGCAGCCCTGAATCTGACACGCGAAAAATTTAGCGCAAATGTATCGTCGCAAGCACGATCCACCAATTGTATCATCAAGTTTATCAGTCAATGAAATCAGACCTGTTAATTACGCTTCTGGAAGAAAAGACAAGCTTATCTTCCGCCTTTATAGAGGCGCTGGAATCAAAAATGCAATTGGAGCTCTACAAGCCCCATCAAATCGTCAATGCAGCCGGACATATAGAAAATAGGTTATATTTTATCGAAACCGGTTTTGCAAGGAGTTACTTTTATGACCATCATGGTCAGCAGCATATTGTTAGGTTTTGGGATAAAGGTAACATCGTGTTTTCTTATGAGGGATATTACAAAATTCCCTCTCATTATTATATAGAGATCATGGCGGAAAGCCGGGTGATCTCGTTGAGTTATGCCAGCCTTTATGAATTAGAAGCCGGTTTTCCGGAAACTTCTGTGCTGATTAACGCCGTGTTGCTGCAATACCAGGAAGAGGAGTTTCAGAGACAAGTACTTATTTCCCTGCCATCAGAAGAACGGTATAGGTTTATCCGGATAAATTACAATTCCCTATTTTCCAAAGTTCCCTCCAAAATGATTGCATCCTACCTGCATATGTCACGTGAAACACTGGGCCGTTACATGGCTAAGCGTTAACCGCTATAACGCCCGGTACAGGTTGTCTTAAGATCGCTTCTTGGATGGTCACCTGACCCGATAAAATGCATTAAAGAGCTGTTTACTCGGAGGTTATGCATCAGCATTTTTCACCGGTTGCCGTCTACATTTACCTCATTATTTAAACCGTATGAAAAGCAACCGTTGGAAGGAATCGATCGCGTTCCTGTTAATAGTATTATTTGCCTACACAGCAACCAGTAAATTTCTAGACCATTACAGGTTCGTTTTCCAAATGCGCCTGGCGCCATTTCCGCTGATGAAAACATTTGCCCCGGCATTAGGCTGGATAATGCCTGTATTGGAATGGATCCTGGTAATTGGTTTGGGTATCGGGATCAATTCTCCACGGCATCTTTTTATACCGCTTTGGGTATCCTTCTTTTTAATCCTACTATTTGAAATATACATCTCCGTTATGCTTTTGTCGGGTTTAAGGCTTCCATGCACCTGCGGTGGAGTGATTTCGGAAATGAGTTGGAGTGTGCACCTGATTTTCAATGCAGTTTTTTTGGTGCTCACCGGAGTCGCGCTATGGCTCCATAAAAAAGATATGCAATACAGCCTTTCTTCTGAAAAAAAGTAATCAAGCAAGATTTTCACGCGCGTAGAAACAGGCGAGCCGTTGCCTGTCTATAAAACGGATGGTTAAACACTTTAAATTTTTATATCATGAAAAAAGTAAAATTAGGGCTAATCGCCGCTGCACTAACCTTAAGCGTCGGCGTGGCTTTTGCAACTAGTAAAGAAGCAGCCGGGAACCGTACAAATTTTAACTGGCAGACTTCGGATGCATCCGGAAATATCGTCACCGTTGCAAACGGTGGGGTATATGACCCGAACAGGACCGTAGGCCAGGCAAAAAGTGATTACGGATGTTCAGGTACCGCCGCAGATTGCGCGGTAACTGTACCCAGCCAGGATACACCTCCGGGACCTGGTGCAACTTATATCCATCACAATTAAGTAGATGTTTTGAAGGGAAGCCATCGAAATGGCTTCCCTTTTTTTTAATTAGTTTATTTCCGAAACCACATATACTGGTATTTTCCGCCTCCCTGGTACAACCTCCAGCCCATATTGATTCAGGATATAATTGATCTTATCAACTGACAAGCTAAAAAGATTGACATTTAATCTGAACTGATTGGCTAAAGGCAGGCCCGACTCATTGACAATATAGCCGTTAACGATATCTCTATTTAACAAGTCGGTTACCTGGTTAATATTTAAGTTTTCGATTTTCTGTTTTGGATAATAGATCGAGCTAATTTCCTTAGGGGATAAGGACGCCTGTTTCTTGTTTTTCTTTTTCATCAGCACATAACAATTCATTTCTCTTTTTTCAAATCTTCCGTTCAGGTTCAGATACCGGTTCAGATCGGAAAGCATATACTCGTACAAAGCGTCGTAAGGCACTTTGTGCGGCATCACCAGCTCATAGATATAAAGGTTTTCATCTTCCCATTCACTGTAGCTTTTGTATTTCGAATACTTAAAACTTTCCGGCGCTGATTGCGGCATCATGTATTTGAGGGAATCTTTCACTTCGAAAATCAACCGGCTATAGTTTTGACTGGTTACTTTTCGATGAAAGACGGCGATCCAGTATAATTGGTTGATAGGTAAATTGCCTATAAATGCCCGGTTGAATTTCAGCCCCGTTGAGTCTTCGCCCTGCAGGCCGTCAAATGAAAGCCATCCCGGAACAGTCCTGGTTAATATCGACCGGGCTATAAAGTTGGTATCCATCATATGGAATGGCTTGAACATGGCTTCCATACCTAAGCTCATATTGTCAATTTTTGGCCTGATGGGTATAGGCTGGTTTGCCAGCGCACTTTGAATAGTTGCTTCCGTCACGTCTTCTCCCTCGGAGATCATGACGACCTTTCCGCTGGAGTTGATCCAAACCATATGCGGCACCGTCTTATGCGGAAATAGTTTCCGGGTGAGCACACGGTCTTTTGTAATCACGCGGTAGGCTGGTGAGTTCAGCTCGGGATGTCGCTTGAAAAAACTTTTGATTTTCTGATAACTTTCATACCCCACGGCAACGATCTCTATTTGATCCCCGAACTTTTTCTTCAGGTCAATCAGTTTCGGGAATTCGACTAAGCAAGACCCGCACCAGCTGCCCCAAAAATCAAGCAGCAATAATTTGTTTTTATACAGGTCTTTCAGTTGGGTCACCTTTGTGCTGTCGTTATAAAAGCCGCTCAACTGGATATCCGGCACCTGTTCACCGATATGGACTTCCTTGATCTGCTGGCCTTTCACTTGACTTGCCATTAGCATCACCGTGATGCAAATGATATATTTTAATTCGTTTTTCATAGGATTAATAACCTGGGTTTTGAACAAGATTGGGATCGGATAACACCTCCGCCTGGGGTATCGGGAACAATTGCGCCGTTGGCTTCCAGAACGGCTTGAGCGGCTGGATAACGGCATTGATCGTTCCGGATCTTTTCAGATCGAAGAAACGGTTGCCGCCCTCATAAAATAATTCAACCTGCCGCTCATGCATAATGGCCGCCAGCAAATCAGCCTGCGTAGCGGCTGTGGTATTGGACAATCCGGCCCTGTTCCTGATCATATTGAGATCGGCGGCAGCCCCCGTTAAATCTCCCTGTTGCGCCCTGGCCTCGGCCCGGACAAGGTAGATTTCGGCTAACCTGAGATACATACTGTATTCTGCAAGAGGGCCGGCTGCGGGGCTTCTTTGTTTATACTTGTAGGGATAGTAATAAATGGTGCCGGAGACAGCTGTCGAATTAACCCATGCGGTTTCGCGAAGATCGCCGGGCTCAAACGCGGCCAGCAACTGAGGGGAAACCTGGTAAGCAGGCACGCCGGATGTCGGCACCAGGCACAAGCTTGTGGCGCCGGTTGCATTCCACAGTTGCAATATGGCTTCGTCGTTGTTGACGGCAAACACGCCGTTTAAGTCGTCTAACAAGGTGTAGGTTCCCGAATTGATGACCGAGCTTGCCTGCAACTCGGCGTTCGGAAAGTCTTTTACGTATAAATACGCTTTGGCCAGTAGGGCTGCCCCCGCCCACTTATTGGCCTCGACTTTTTCACCTGAAAAAGGATAACTGTCAGCCATCAGTCCGGCACTATCATTTAGGTCTGCGATCACTTGAGCTATAACGGTATTCACCGGTGACTTTGCCATCTTTGTATTGACCGTTACATTGGTTGTGGTGACCAGCGGAACATCTCCGTAGATATTAACTAACAGATAGAAGCAGTATGCCCGGACAAATTTTGCTTCCCCCAGGCATTGATCTTTTAGCGTAGATGAAATTCCTGTCGAACTTTTTAATCCGTCGATGGCAGCGTTGGCTTTATAAATAGTAGCATATAGATTTTGCCAGACGCTTAAAACACTGCTGTTGGTCACGGTGAGTGATCCGTTTGAAAATTCGGTTGCCGTTCCGGTACTGGTGGTCGTCACCAGCTCGTCTGTATAGGTGCCGGCATTTCTCAGGAAGTTGGCGTCAACTGTTCCCAGCAACGTGTACATATTGGCGGTAGCGGCTACAACGGAACTGCTGTCCTTGAAAACCTTATCCGGTGTTAACTGATTGGGTGGCGGATCGATGCCAACCACTTTCTTACAGGCGGTACATGCCGATAATATCAGGATGATAGCTATTGATGAATATTTCATGTTCTTAAATTTTAAAATGTTGCCTTTAAACCTGCGGTTAATGTCTTTAAGGGCGGAATACCGGAACTTCCGCCGCTGATCTCCGGGTCAAACCTGTTTTTATTGGCGATGACAAACAGGTTCTCGCCGATTACATAGATCTTTAATCCGGTGACGTTCAGGCGGGTTAAAAACCCGGGACTGACCGTGTAGGAAAGCGCGAGATTTTTAAGCCTCACATATGAGGCATCCGGTAATTGCGTAGAGTTATATTGTGCGGAACTGATGTTGACCGATGCCCTCGGAATGGTCGTGATATCTCCCGGCTTTTCCCAGCGGCCAAGAACCGATAAGGGGTCATTGTAAGGATATGCTCCCAATAGCGGCTGATAACCGGGATATCTTCTTTTTACAATTTCCGTTGTGAGAGATAACTCAAAACCTTTATAGCTAAAATCGTTATTCCAGCCGCCAAAGAAATCGGGGCTTGTCTTTCCCAGCGCAACGAGGTCGCCCGGGGAGGATATCTTCCCGTCATGGTTAATATCCGCATATTGCGCCAGGCCGGTCTGCGGATCGACGCCCAGCAGCTTATAGCCTTTGACGACGCTTAAATCCTGGCCTACGATATAGGTATTGGCATAACTCGATGAGGCTAAACCGGGAAAGCTAACCAGTTTGTTTTTGGGCAAAGTAAAATTGAAGGCGCTGTGCCAGTTAAAACCGGTGCTTTTGATAACCTGGACATTTAAGTCAAGCTCTAAGCCGGTATTTTGAATAACTGCGGGAAAATTGGCTTGGTAGGAGGCGAACCCTGCCAGGAAGGGGATCTTGTAGGCGATCAGCTGATTCCCGCTGGTGTGTTTATACCACGCGGTCGTAAATAGAATGCGGTCGTTTAAAAAACCTAACTCTAATGCAGCCTCCAGTTTCCGAGTGGTTTCCCAGCTATAGTTGGGATTGGCAACCCGCGATGGCGATAAGGTCGAAACGCTGTTATAAACGATGCTCGGACTATAGCTGGATAAATACTGATAATCGCTGATCTGGTCATTTCCGGTTGTTCCGTAACTGCTTCTTAGCTTTCCATAGCTTAACCAGGGGATCGCCTTTTCAATGAAATTCTCTTCCGAGAATATCCATGCGCCGCCAATAGCATAAAAATTACCGAATTGCTTTCCCGGTCCGAAACGGCTGGAACCATCCCTGCGGAAATTCAGGTCTATCAAATACTTTTTCTTCCAGTTATAGTTAACCCGGCTGAATAGCGATGCATATTTATAAAGGGTGTAGGTGTTCGTTTGATTGACAATATTGTCTACCGCACCGAGGTTTCCCAATAGTGAGGGACTGCTGACATCATCGCCCTCCAGTGACCAGCCCTCGTCCTGCTCGCGCTGGTAGGTTCCTCCGACTAAAGCCGTTATGGTACCCTGGCCAATGTTTTTGACATAGTCGAGTTGCGGCTCGATGATATATTTTTGACTCGTATTATTTGCAAAAAAAGCCGTTGGAAGCGGATCCAAACCTGGGTCCTGTGAGTCGAAGGGCAGGGTGGCGACCTGATTTAAAGAATAATTGTTGTATCCGGCACTGACCTTGGCATCAAATCCCGGGAAGATCTGGTAGCTGACCGTATTATTGACATTTAAATAAGCGGTGGTGCTATGCTGTCGCTGCTCCAGCGCAGCAACGGGATTGCTGATGTCCCAATTAAAGGTTCCGTCCGGATTGTAAACAGGGAAATCCGGCGGGATGGCGAAGGCACCGTTATTCGTAGAGGAATACAGCGTATGGTTATCATCTCTATTATAGTTCAGCGATAGGGAGTAATTGAACCGCTGGTCCGCGCTGTGGTGGTTGAAATTAAAGTAGCCTCCGCCTTTTTTATAATTTTCGTTACCGGGCAGGATACTTCCTTCGTTACGGTAATTCAGGCTGAACAGGTATTGGTTATGGTCGTCGCCACCGGATAAGCTGGTTTGTACCGAGGTGATGTGCGCCGCTCCGCCATAAAAGTATTTTTGCCAGTCGGTTGATTTGGTGGTGTCCCATGACTTGAGATCGGGGGCGTCATAGCTATCAGGCGTCACCTGGTCGTTGTTGAAGGCGTCGTGCCTTAATTTCAGGTATTGCTGTAAATTGAGTACCGGGTTCAACCTCGATATCCTACTGACTCCCTGGCTGACGTCTGCCGTGAAGCGGTCCTGTCCCTTTTTGCCTTTTTTAGTCGTTATCAAAACGACACCGTTGGCGCCCCTTGACCCGTAAATGGAGGTAGCGTCGGCATCCTTTAACAGATCGATGCTTTCGATATCACCGGGGTTGATGACGCTCAATGGACTGATCACGCCGTTAGCGCCGTTCAGCGCTCCGCTGCCATAGGGCGATGCGGATAAGAAGGGAACACCATCAATAATATACAATGGGTCGGTACCTGATGCGAGTGACCCCTGACCTCGAATCTGTATTTTAATGCCTCCGCCGGGGAGCCCGTTTTGTGTTTGTACCAACACGCCGGAAACCTGACCTTGCAAGGCAGCCAAGGGATTGCTTACCGGTTGGTTTTCTATGGTCTTTGACGTGACGGTAGCGACGCTGCCGGTATTCAACCGCTTAGTCGTTTTGCCATAACCGATAACCTGGACTTCATTCAAGGAATTGGGATCGGTTCTCAGTTGAATGATTAAACTTTTATTATGAAGGTCATCGTAAGCCACCTTGGCGCTTTGGTACCCGATAAAGGTGACCAGCAGATTGCCTTTTTTAATTGAAGTGTAGATAGTAAACTGACCATCCTGGTTGGAGGCGCTGTATATTTTGCTACCAGCAACCTGTATCGTAGCCCCAGGTAAGGGATTATCATGTTCGTCGGTAATTTTCCCGGTGATGGTAATACCAGGGTTATCGGTTGGTGTGCTTTGTGCCGCAGCCCTGAAAATCAGGCAAAACGATGCCAGGACACCAAATAGTATCTTTTTTTTCATGTTAGTTTAATGAGTTTGGAATGAAAGAAATTAGAAATTAGGTGCAGGTAAGGCAGCGCCGCAGGTATTAACTATTAACTGACGCAGCGCCGCCATTACCCCGAGATCATTCAGGAGGACATATGACTACGAGCCAAACTTTAAACTTGATTGTTGCCGTGCTCATCGGATGGGAATTGATCGTTCAACAATTGCTTTAATTCAGCGTCGTGATAAATAAAGCTTACCAGTTGGGGTAAGTTGGCAAACCCTTTATCCTGTAATTGTTGAAGATCAATCCCTTTTTCCGAAAGTGAAGTGTAAAGCCAGTCATGAAGCTCCTGCTGGAACTGATCGTAGGGGATTTGAGCAAAACGTTCCATTATCCCGGTAAGAGTACCGAAATCAGGCGTGCTTTTTTGTGGCTTTAAGTCATCCATTACAATGAATTTTTTATCATCAGTAAGGAGTCTGCGGAAGGGATGAACTGTTAGAATACTACAGGCATGGGTCCCAACTTATTGTTCACGGAGGGTTGACACGCCCTAGAGCACAAACAAGAAGGGATACCCATACCGGTAGTATGGGCATTCCAGCTTCTCATCTTGGGCTCGTTTTTGAAAGTGTCAATTTCCGTGAGCAAGACTCAAAGCGAATGCTTCAATTTTTTCGAAGTATCCGCAAAAATAACATAAGTGACTGTATCACCTATGCGTTTATTTGGCTTTTTTCTAATTATCAAATATAGCAAATATTTGTATAAATAGGAAAAATTCTTCCTACTTTATTAATGCTCATTGCAGTCATTTTGAGCATGAGTAGTCAGTATCGGGATCAAAACTTTATAGATCAAGTTTGTAAGAAAATTGTTGAAATAAGGAAGGCAAAAGGAATCGTTCAAGAAGATTTGGTTGAAAGGACTGGTTTTGATATTAGGCAAATAGGAAATATAGAACGAGGAATAAGCAATACGTCTATTAGTAATCTTGCGGCGATTGCCAAAGCATTAGAAGTTCATCCAAGAGAGTTGTTAGAATTTGATTTTGAGATTCCAAAATACCCACCATTACGAAGGGACAGGAAAGGCAAATAGAAAACGCATGTCTACATGTGCTACATGACCAATCGAAATTAAAAATGTGTGGTGTTCATAAACTCCCGATTTTTAAGATCTTTTTTGATCGTTTCTCTATCGTAGTTTTTTAACCTGAAGTTTTTGATTGATTCTATAGACCTAACTAATTTATGTTCGGTCGAAAATAACATGTCGAATTTTTCACCTTGGCTTTCTTTGAAAGTAATATAAGCCTCAATCATGATTATGAAATTTTCGGATGCATGTAAAAAATCTTCACCGATATTTTTAAAGAACAGTGACTTCAATTCATTGAGTTCGACCGGGGGAATATCTTCTTTAATTAAAACCGTTCTAACGATATCGCTATGCGTGTTCAATGTACTGTAAATATGGCTTAGTTCTTTTAGGTTAAGTTCAATAAATCCAAAAGTCTGACCGAGGAAACCAATAGTTGCAGTGTCTTCATTTTTCTGATCTTTGGGGATGTCGATTATACTGTCCATTCTAATTCTGATCAGGTTCAATGCTTCACTGCCTTTATAAACTCTTTTTGCTTTTGTATCAGGGTCATTTTCAATATCTTTTAATTCAAACAATGCTGTTTGGCTGTTAAAAAATTCGAGCTGTTTGTATAAAATATCGGTAATTCGTGAGGTCTCGAATTGTTTGCGACTTTCTATTAACTCTTTGGATTGTAAACGCAAGGTAGCATAAAATAATAAAGCCCCAGTGAGTGACCAGATAGCGCCTACTGTTCCACCAATAAAGTCGCCAACCTGACCGGTATCTTCTACGTTTACATTATTCCCCTTTATGGTATACTTATTGGAAAGCTTGACGAGGTAAACGATAAAGATAACAAGCCCAATCGTCATCGAGATCAGAGCTAGCCAAATAAACAAGCTGATAATGAATTTTTCCCAATTCGGCCTAAATTTCCTGATTCTGTTCTTGACGTCGAAGTACCAAAATTTGATTCTTGTTTTTAGAGAAGCTCCCGACATATCAAACGGGTCTGTTGTGGGGTTAATTTCGTCTTGCATGTTTTGAAAAGGAAGGCTTTAACGGGTGACGGATAAATATATCAATAATTGACAATCGGTGTGAGCCAAAAATCGAATATCGTATTCTTTGTGGTCGTCAGTCGAATTTTTAAGCCATTAAAGCAATTTTTGCAGAATAATCTGATTACTCCTATCTGATTAATTATTGGTGGCGATCCCTGCGGCCGGGCTCTCCGCTGTATCTGCTATGCAGGATGTCGCTGCGATCCCTATCGCAATAAATCATTCAACATTTTGCTACCGCAAAACAGGCTAAAACTTTATATGAAGCCCCGGTGAGCTCGGTCTATTCCTATAAATTTCAATCATGCGACTGTTGTTATTCACGGGTACGCTTTATTTTCACTCATGTTCAAAACAAGCGCTTTCCTCAGCGCAAAAGCCTCGCCATTCAGCCTATAGGCGTGAATGCCTCTGCACTTGCGATACACAAATAATAGTTTGCTTTTTAACAGCTGTTCCCAAAAGAAGGAGAAAAAGGAAAACAAGTTGGGCACTGTTAAGTGGGATTGCCAATAGTTTCAAAAAGACTACGGCATAAACGGCTGCCTCCCCAAAGGGTCCCCTCCAATTATTCCGTTTCCTTTTTGTCGCGTTTTCGTGCCCGGTCATTTGCTTTCTTTTTCTCCTTTTTCTTTTGGAAAAAGCTTTTACGGGAAAGGGGCGAAAGAGAAAAGAGTTAACAAAAATTTTTAAACCATTAATTCTTTTTAAAATGAAAACCGCAGAAAAAAATGCAAAAAAGGTAGCAGCTACCACAGCACCCGCAAAAAATGAAGTGCGCACTGAGAACCGCCCAAGCATTCCCGGCAAAGACAAAAACGATGAAACACCTAAAGATCAAATTCCTGCCGAGGCTTCGGAAGCTAAGGCAGAACAGGTTGCCCAAGCCGCGCCCGTTCCAGCCGCTACAGTGGATCACGAACCCGATAACGCTGAACCCCAACTTGGCAAAGAGGAAGTAAAACAGGAAGAACCTAAAGCAGAGATCAACTATATCAAACCTGTTATGAACCTTGAACAGACTTTGAAAAGCGTTGATGGGCTGCACCGCCTGTCTATTCAACGTTTGGCGCTCATAGGTCGCATTAACACACTGGAAGCCTTTGAAGTGAAACTGATCGAGGAAAACGATCAATTGGAAAGCAACCCATACATGGGGTGCAAACTGACGATTAAAGACGATAAGGGCCGGGAATTTACAACGAATACACCCAACCTGATCCGTATGGTAACCCAGTTTATTTTCGATGCCTGCCATGAAAAACTGGCCGAGATTGAATCCAACATTGTATTCCCTCAAACCAATTGATTAAGCATGCTCCCGGCATAAGTCGGGAGCACTTTTTATGATTTCACCAAAAAAAGGAATTAAGATGTACGAGCTATTTGTCGAACTGTTAGACCAGCTTTTTTGGGACGGCTACGCCGAACAGCTGGCAAAAGACAACCCCGCAGTATTTCAGATGGAACTGGCGGAATTTATGAACCTCTATAGCGATTAATCAGATATGTACAACACAGTTTATCTGCTGGTTGAGGCAATTATCCAGACCAGCCACAAAACGGCGCAGGAGGCTATATCCGAAATACAGGAAACGGCGACCTGCACAATTACAGACACCAAAAAGGTAAAAATCAAGGAACTAAAGTTTATGGACTACAAATTAAAATCTTAAGACAATGGCACACAATATAAATTTCAATGAAAAGACAGGCAAACACAGCTTTGTGAGCGTAAAGCAAAAAGCCTGGCACGGTTTGGGACAAATCGTTGACCGTTATCCGACAAGCAGCGAAGCAATAGAATTTGCCGGACTGGATTATATAGTAGAAAAGCGACCGCTTTTTACCTATGATACCGAAAATTACACAGGCGACCCAGATGCGGACATCATAATCCCGGAAATAGCAGTTCCCAATTATTTTGCCACGATTCGGACAGACACCGAAGATGTCTTGGGCGTTGTCGGTAATGATTATGAAGTGGTGCAAAACCGGGATGCGTTTACATTTTTTGATGCCATCGTAGATGGTGGTGATGGTATTATCTATGAAACCTGTGGCGCGTTGGGTAAGGGTGAGCGGATATTTATCACGGCCAAGTTGCCCGGATATATTCGAGTAGGCAATGACGATCTTATAGAAAAGTATATATTTCTCACCACCTCCCATGACGGTTTCGGGAGCATAATTGCAGCATTTACTCCGATTCGTGTAGTTTGCAATAACACCCTTAACGCCGCCCTGCGTAATATGAACAATTCCGTTAAAATACGTCATACACAAAGCGCAAAGGAAAGGCTCTTGCAGGCTCATCAGGTTATGGGTATTTCCAACAGTATGACGGGGCAGCTTACCGAAATTTTTAATCGTTGGGCTCAGGTCCGCATAACTGACAAGGAAGTTTTGAAACTGGTGCAACAGGCTATGGCCCCAAGCAAAGAGGTATTGGAAAAGGTACTGAACGAAGAAAATATAGACGAGTATTCGAGACGTTTTTTGAATACCGTTGAACGGGTTTGTAATTACGCATTCAGCAATGAAACCCAGCAGATGCCAACCACAAAAGGTACCCTGTTTGGTGTATATAATGCTATTACCGGATACTTCCAAAATGTGATGTCCTACAAAGATGATGAAGCAAAATTGAAGTCGGTACTTTTTGGCAATGGACTGAATAAAACACAAGCAGCATTTAACTTGTGCAGCCTCCTTGAAAAACACGGCACAGATGCGTTTATAGTTAATTAACGTGAAGGGGCGAAAGCCCCTTTTTTCAAAATAATTGATAAGTTTGTTTTATGGAAAATCAGATAATTCCCACAAAAGCCGGCCAAATTTGCACTAAGGAAAACGACACTACGGGAGACGTTTATATCATAACTGAAGATCCTCTTTTGATTGACGATAATGAAGAAATAACGGTTGTTCGTTTAGGCGACTTGCAGCGTAATGTTAATGACCCCTCGAAAGCTCCCCGCAAAAAGGTCGTTAAGCGCATTCTCAGTGTGGTCGGTGAAGACCTCGAAGATTATATTGACTCATTTAACAAGTAATCAGATAGCTTGTAATTCCGGGCGTCATTATGATTAGTCATTGAGGCCCGGGCTACTTTTCTTTACACAAAGAAAAGTAGCAAAAGAAACCTAGCCCTACTATTCGCATATTCCTGCTCCTCCTGGATTGCCAAAAAATATTTAATATTGACAACCAGACCTGAAATTCATGAAAACATTTTCCATTGAGGCAAATTCATTTGTTATTAAATCGTCCAAAGGCAAAAAATATAAATCATTGCTGGAAGATGGTATCACCTACCATATCCCTATTTTTCAAAGAACATATGCCTGGACGGGAAAAGAGATAGCTAAGCTGCTCGCTGACTTGTTCTTGTCATTTTGGGATCTTGATGGCAAAGACGAACCTGAGCCCATGTTTATTGGAACGATGCAGCTGTCAGAATTGAAAGATGAACAGGGGAAAAAATCCTTTTATGATGTGGTCGATGGACAGCAACGTTTGACCACCTTGCTCATATTATTGAAGTATTTCAATCTAATGCATCCTGGTTGTTTGGAGCCATATGGTATAACTTTGGATTGGCTCCGAACGTCTGTAAGCAACGGTATCCAGCAAAAACAATTGGAAGAAATGTTGAATGTCGCGACTTTGGAAGACATTGATCAGAACCACATAAATCCCTTTATCAGAAACCTGTCCCGAACATTTCCGTAACCTGAATGGTGCTGCGCTATCCTGTCAAGATCTTCACCTGATCATCGATACGATGATACACCGGGACGAAGCCGCGTACCCCACAGTAGAAGATGCTTGCGTTGTGTCCTTTATCGAAAGGTCCCGCTACAGTAAATTCGGTGTCTTCATTTACATGTTCCTTTACAAGTATTCGCAGCAAGAGGATAGTTGGGAAATGGTCTTTCCATTTCTAAGAAACATGAGCCGCATCTATTGGATTTTTAGTATTATTTTCCAAAGACGCGTGTACCACTTGGACAGCTGGTCTTATGAATGCATGGACTATTTGATGGACCGGCCCTATCCTGAATTAATGGATTTTATAAGACTCAAGTTCGCAGGAACAGATCAATATGAACGGAATTTAAAAGCTGAGGTAACCCGTTATTTGACGGGCCCTGTTACAGCCAACTATAAGACGAAGACTTTGATCTGTAGGATGTCTGCAATGCTGGATGAAAATTACATATCAAACTCAGCTGAGTTAGAGACAGCAGTCACGCAACGTCTTTTCGGCGATGTTTTTGATGTCGAACATATTCAATCCTATCAAGACAAGAACGTGGCAGAACGTGAAGCTATCCTGGCTGCCTGGGGAGGCGAAATTAATGCTATTGGAAATTTAGTGGCCATTGAAAGCAGCATTAACCGGTCCATGCGCAATGACGAATACGCTGACAAGCGCTTAGCCTATCAAAGCAGTTTGTTTCCCTCCGTCGCCAAAATATTAGTGGATTATCCCACCCTGGGATTGGATTTTGCAGTTGCGAGAAAAGGCCTCGAGATAGAAAAAATAATTAATTATATCTTTGAGAACGTTGAATGAGAATTCATTTAACTTGCAACTTAAACCCTTATTATAAAATCATTGAATTACCTGGCCTGGAACAATTTATTGGGAAATTACTTCTTTAACGCCAATTGGCAGGGAAAGGAAGTGTTTCTTTATATCAGCAAGTCAACCATCCAGGATCTATTCAAAAATACACAAGATTATACTGGGTTCCTGGAAGAACACCTCGAAGAATTTCCTGAGGATTCGCCGGAGGAGATTGATGCAGCTATTTGGGATGATTTCTGCAGGGCATTAAAACTGGGGACAAATACCTCAATGGGGCCGGTAGCCTGGTTTGATAAAGTCAACGAAACTTGGGATTCATGGGAAATACGCGGACAACACCACATACAAGGCGCAACAGCATATTATCCCTTGTATCTGGCCTATTTAGTTGCCCTCATTTTACCACTTACCGAAAATGAAGATGATTTTTCTTCAAGCAATTACTACGACAGGGCAGTTAACTATCTAAAGGATAATGGCTGCTTTACTTCAACCGAACGAACCCTTTTCACAAATAATTACGAACGCTTTAAAACCAGCTTCTCCAATCAGTTCCGGGATTTGGATCATTTGTGGTATGGCCTGTCAACTTGGTCTATAGATCAAAAACAAGGCCTGCTAGGGTCGTTTAATGTAAAGATTATTGGTGGCTACGCTTATGTTGGGAAACCTTTTGGTGAATGCATCATTACGCGCTATCAGCGTCAGCTGATTCCCTTGCTATTTGAATTGGGAAACCTTCAGGTAGGGGAGCCACTACCGGAAGGTTTGCTGAAATCTTTATTAGCCCGTCATGGGCAGGCTTTGTTGCGCTACCCGCCTGGAAAATGGCAGGCAATTACAAGCAACGAAAGTTTGTTACGGTTGTTGGTCGATATTGCGGGTGAAACATATGCTTCTTGGACTGGATCGGTAAGACCGGATTACGGCAGTGAAAAAGAGGCCGCATCCAGCCAGTCAGTTTTTAACGCGTACCTATCCATATTTATCGACCGGGGTAATTCCGTCATATCGGATTTTACCTTCCGGTTCTTTCAGCCAGACACTAACGATGAATTTGAAGATCTCGAATTTAAATATGGAAACCAGAGTGTAACCGGACTTACATTTTATCATAACGGCTGGGCAAAAGCAAAAACGGCATTGCCTTTAACGGTTGAAAGAATTTTGGATCAAAGAGTCGTTTACCAGGACGCTTTGAATCAACTAAAAGCCATACATGCTCCTTCAAATGTATATCTGTTTTCTGCGGATCCAGCTATTAACGGATTTACCAGCAAATCCAGCTTGACCTGGTCAGGTGAATATTATGTGCTTTGCAAATTTGCCCTAAAAAGCGCCATCGAATCCTGGCTAACCTCTTGCGGGGGCTCCCAGAATCTAAGTCATTTTAGAGGAGTGCCTGAGGGATGGCTCTTTTATGTATTCCGGGATGCCTCTGCTTCCCTTTCAGTTTCTCCCAAACTCCAACTGCCGGCTGGAGTAACCATAGAAAAAACCAGCGGCATGAAAATGGAAGGGAATATGTACTTAAACTTTTGGCCCCTGCGATTCTTGCTAAAGGGACTCAAACCAGGTGTACAAGTTCATGCTTGCGCCGAAGACGGAACCAGGAAGCTTCTGTCCAATAGTGATGGATGGTACGAGGTCAAGCCGCAAGACTTTTCGATTTGGCAAAAAGTTCATTTGGAGACAGGGGAGGACGAACCTCTGGGGCCTTCATTTCAGTTCCAGGAATGTGTAATGGCCACCAACTGGTGCGAGCCTGGCCTTGACCAGTTCGGATTTGCTGATGCCCAAAACAGGGAAGTATTACCGCTGCGAGGCTTACAAGTAACCCGGCATCCTGAAACTTACCCTATAGCGGTATCGCAATTGTATTATAGCCGGTTGGCAGACGATCAACCATTGCCAGCAATTTCGGGCGAATATCGTTTTAATGATACTTTATTATACACGGTATCCTGCCGCAATGAGTTTGACCTGACCTGGTTTAAAAGCGTTTATGAAAACTGCGCCTATGGACAAGGTATGAATAGCTTTGGAAGCCGGGAAGTAAAACGCACACTCTATCATTATCACCAATTAGGGTTTTTAAACTACCACTACATAAAGACTCAGCGCAAGCATCACATTACCCTGAACCGTCCCACCTTTTTAAATCTGCCGATGAAAGTGGCGACGTCATCGCACTTCCAGGTGCTGCTAACCGGTGCCAGGACCCCAGCTTTGATAGATGCTTTGATCAATTATTGTCAGGCGAACCCTGGTATATTCGTTGATTTTTCCGTAAATCATGACGCATCCCTGCCGGCGAACCTTTTTTTACCACAGGTGGTCACCTTGAAAGCGCGCTCAAGGCAAGAACTTCAGACGGCCGCCGAAGATTTGAATATAGTCTATCAACCGGAAATTTATTATCCTTTAAGTCTGGTTAAACATGCGCCAAGTATTCGCGATTTTGACGAACTGTTACCAGGTTTAGCTTTGGACGGTTGGCAAGACTACACCATGGCAAAAACGGTGGTAGACAATGCTACATTGCAGACAGTTAAAACTACGGAGGACGTTAATCTCGCATTGAGTTTAACCGAATACTATCCAGGTACCTACCAATCCACTTGTATATTATGGAAAGATGGAGTACCTTATGAAATAGATAAGAATTGGGGGAAATATTATTTGTTTTATGAACTGAGACTAAACACCGTGCTGAGTTACAGGGTGGAAACAGGCCAACTTTTTGTCCCCGTGAATTCTCCGTTGCCGAAGATATTGGCAAGGGCACTTTGTCTGATGACTGGCCTGGCGCCAGCACTCATCCAGCGTGAAGGAATTTGGTATCATGTTTACCGGATGCCGGGTCAGCTGGAATGGAATATTTTGAATGATAAATTAAATCAACGGAACCACATATAATATGGGCAAATATTTAATCAATCCAGTGAAGGCATTTCAGCAAGTTAAAGACAATTATGTCCTTTACATTGAGACTGCTTTCGGCACCAGGTTTGAAGCTTTTAATCAATTGCGCAAAGATTTGCTTAACCGGGACAGGGTTTTTTACCGCGAGCCCTGGATTGAATTACTACCTCAATATAAAAGCAGTGGCCTAAGGATCCGGGATTTAGGTGAAGCGCAATTGCCGGGTATGAGTGCCGGTCAGCAGACGGTTTTTAAGGATTTTATTCGCCGTGGCTTGATGGACTATGATGATGCCAGCGGCTTTGAAGGGATTTACAGCCACCAGCAAAAAATGCTTCAGGAAGCGCTTGCCGGTAACAATTGCGTCATCACATCTGGAACGGGTTCTGGTAAAACCGAGTCGTTTCTCCTGCCCATGATCGCCCAGATTATTAAAGAGCTCAACACATGGCCCGCAGCAGGGCAACCAGCGCCGGACATCAACCGCTGGTGGCGCGCTAACCAAAATTATACGCCCGCCCGTGTGACCTCGCCCATTACAGATGCGAATGGCCAGGTTACCGGTTACCAACTTAATCCTGCCGTTAGCCAACGTACACACGAAACCAGGCCAGCCGCCGTCCGCGCCTTGATTTTATATCCGATGAACGCTTTGGTAGAAGATCAGATGACCCGCCTCAGGCAGGCACTGGACGCTGACGAGGTACAACAATATCTCGACGTGAATCATGGCCGGAATCGCATTTACTTTGGCCGTTACAACGCAAGTACCCCGGTTGCAGGTAAATTATCGAAGGAAAACAACGCAGGTAGAATCGAACGCAACCCCTATAAAATAGAAGAGCTCAAATCTGCATTGCGCGAAGTGGAAGAAAACATGGAGATGGTCGAGGCTCATCTCGAGGAGCACCCCGAATTGAACAGAAAGGAAGTGCAAGCTATTTTCCCCCGGCTCTATGGCAAAACGGTAAATGGTGTTTCTGCATTATCAGCAGAAATGCGAAGCCGTTTTGATATGCAAGTTGCGCCGCCGGATATTCTGATCACGAATTATTCGATGCTGGGGATTATGCTGATGCGCGAAATAGATGATGCGGTGTTCGAAAAGACCAGGCGATGGTTGGAAGAAGATGCCTCACATGTTTTTCACTTGATCATCGACGAATTGCATTTATACCGCGGAACGCCAGGCACAGAAGTCGCTTGTCTCGTCCGCATCCTCATCAACCGGTTAGGTTTGACGCCAGATAGCGATCAACTCAGGATATTGGCTTCATCAGCCTCCTTGGATGACACTGATGAAGATGCTAAAGACTTCTTGAAGGAGTTTTTCGGCATTACCACTGATAGGAAAAAGCTTAAAATCATTAAAGGTGAAAGCGACTTGCACGAACAATTTGCCGGTCCCGCACATTTACCCGCAAATCCATTTATAAGGCTTCAAGAACTATTCGAACAAGACTCCTCGGCCATTGAAAATAAAAAACCAGAAGCGGAGCAAGCTTGCAGGGAAAGTGCCGTAGAGCTGGGAGCTGCATTTGGGCTGGAACCGGCGGGCGCAAATGGTTTCGAACAGCTTTGCAGGTTACTCAATAATGATCAGCTTGGTCTGGCGTCCCGGTTTAATCACGCCTTCAAATTTGTTAAAGAAAACAGGGCAGGGGCTGTGGAAGAAGAAAGCCGCGCCATATCACTTTTCGAAAAAGCAGATGACAGGGACGTGCTGCACCGCTACTTTTCTAAGGCACTTTTTGGAGATGCGCCTGGTTTACGTGAGGCAACGGAAGGTCTGGTCATAGCGAGAGGACTGTTTGACGTTTTTAGCACCGAACCATTTGGAAAGACCAAGTTACAGCGTTTCCGGTTTCACTACTTCTTCCGGAACATCGAAGGTTTATGGGCAACCGCTAATCAGCCCATGCCAGGAATGCCGGTAGGCAATCTGCATGGCTCAGCTAAAATTACGGACGAAACCGCCCAAAACCGGCGGGTGTTTGAATTGCTCTACTGCGAAAGTTGCGGAACGGTGTTTTATGGCGGCAAAAAACTCCGCCGCAACCCAGCATTGGGAGGTAATTTGTATGGTGGAGCTTCCCTGGAGCTGGTTGCAACAAGTCCGAAAATCGAAGGCCTTCCTGAGCAATCCGTTCAAGTATTGGTCGAAAGGCGCAGTTATGCGGATTTTGCTATATTTTGGCCTTTAGGACATGCCGAAGATCACCAGGCTTATGACACCTCGCTCGACCGTCCCGAAAACAGGAACCACCGCGCATTTGGTGACCGTAACGGTTCCGGAAATCACAACTGGCATTGGTCGCCAGCTTCCTTAAATATGCACTCCGGTGATGTATTTATGGAGCATGATGCAGCAAATGCCAGCGCGGAAAATTTTATAAAAGGTTACCTGTTTCAAGTGCCAGATCTGGATACAGATCAAAATCAAGAATTAGCAAAGAACTTCCAGGCTTTGCCTTGTGCTTGCCCGCATTGCGCAACAGACCGGTATTGGTCTACCAAAAGAAGATCACCAATCAGAGGCTTCCGTGCAGGTTTTAGCAAAACCAGCCAGATATTTGCCAAGGAGTTGTTTTATCAGTTACCGGAAGGAAAAGGGAAGCGTAAACTGGTTTCTTTTTCCGATAGCCGGGAAGACGCGGCTGCAATAGCCAACGGCATCGAACGCAATCATTATCAAGACCTCCTTCGCGACGAAATGGTCAAATTTGGTCAGGATGTAAAGATGAAAGCACAATTCCTGCAAATATTGCAGGCGGGTGGACAGATACCAGAACCAAGCGATGAGCGCGGCCAACGGCTGTTAGGTGAGGTCAGAAGTCTCATTTATAGAGCCAGTGATCCAGATCAGGATTTTGCAAGGCCATTCAAAGAAAAATTGGCAATGATAGCCCGTGGATTGGTGGCCTTTCAGGACTTTTACCATTTGACGACCCTCGAAACAGCTCCGGTAATCAAAGAGATTTACAAGCTGGGCATTAATCCAGCGGGTTGTGACTGGGAAGATCAATCATTTCAGCCAACGAATGGCGTTTCCCAAGACTGGTCAAATTGTTTTACGGCGAATGGCAACTGGAGTGATCAGGCAAGTGCACAATTCAGGGATAATCTTCGGAATAAAATCCAATCAAACCTGGGTAATATGCTTTTTGGCCGCCTGTTTTATGGCTTGGAATCTTCTGCATTCGGTTGGACCACGGTAGATCATACGGATGAGTTAATAAACGAGAAATTACGGCAATTCCAATTGCAGGGTTCAATTCCAACAGAGGCGTTTAGGCAGCTGGTAGATTCTTCCATCAGAATATTGGCGGAAGCCTACAGGCGCACACTAACTGGGGAACATCCCAATGAAAAACCCTATGCAGATTTGCAAACACGGCATAGACTAAAAAAATATGTGAACGCAGCGGCGCAGTTTTATAATATTAATAATGCCGGCACACTTGGCGAAGCAATAACGGATTATTTGCAGGCCAGAGGACATCGTGGATTATATATTCAGACGGAAAGACTTTACATCAACTTTACAGGACCTGAATCACCAGTTTATGTATGCAATAAATGCAAAAAAGTGCATTTGCATCCCTCAGGTGGAATTTGCACGTTCTGTTTCACAAACAGCAGGCAGGGCTTCCCTGTAACGCCAAATAGAACTGCAAACAATATTTGGCAGACCAATTACCTTGCGGCGAGCCTTGTTCAGAAACGTGCCCCAGTTAAATTGCATTGCGAAGAGCTAACTGGTCAGACAGATGATCAATTCGAAAGACAACGGCACTTTCGTGACTATATATTTGAGCGGAGAGAAGGGCCCGCGAATATTCGCTCCATCGATCTGCTTAGCGTGACAACTACATTAGAAGTAGGTGTTGATATTGGGGCACTCCAGGCAGTCATGCTGGCCAATATGCCGCCACAACGTTTTAACTATCAGCAGCGCGTCGGCCGGGGAGGGCGGCGGGGCCAGGCGTACTCTGTTATCTTGACGCTCTGCCGTGGCCGCAGCCATGACGAATTCTTTTTTGCGAATCCACACCGCATCACTGGCGATGCACCACCAACACCATTTTTGTCAACCGGCCAGGAGGAAATTGTCAAACGAATGCTCGTTAAGGAGGTTTTGAGGATGGCTTTCAAAGAGGTAGAGAGGACAGGGGGGACGCACGGCGAATTTGGGACCCGCGACCGGTGGGCCAATCAATACCGGGCAAATATAGCAGGCTGGTTTGCACAGAATCCATCCTTGGTTGACAGTATCATTTTGGTTTTGAATGACGGCGATACGGGAACACTGGAATTTTACCAGAATTATGTCCATCACCAATTGCTTTCAGAAATCGATGCAGCTGTCGATAACCAGGATATAGCAGCAACTGAATTATCGGAAACCTTGGCCGAAGCGGGGCTTTTGCCAATGTTTGGGATGCCAAGCCGCGTGCGGGTACTTTACAGCGGGCTAAATAACAATAAACACACAGGCCAAATAAATGACGAATTAAGCCAAATCGACCGGCCACTGGACGTCGCTGTAACTGAATTTTTCCCTGGCTCACAGAAAACAAAAGATAAAAAAATCATCACAGCAATTGGATTCACGCCAAGTGGTCTGGAGTATGGTTCGAGGCGGTCAGGCGGAACTGAAGTCTGGAATATCCAGATGCCGCCAGGAGATCCATTTACGCTGCGTCGTGAATTGATCAATTGTACCACGTGCAAATCATACTTTAAGACGTTCCGTGTGGGTGATCCGGCCATCGATCAATTAAACAATGAGTGCCCTCATTGTTTCGACAGTCTCGATGGGAAGAAAGTTGAAATTAGGACGCCTTCGGCCTTTCGTACAAACTTCAGTCCTGGACAAAATATTGATGATGATACCCAGATTCAAATATCCCGCCCATCCATGTTTGCCGAAGCCCAAAATGATTTGGCGCCGGTGTCTGTAAAAAACGCTAGTGTATCCTTGGTGGAACTGGATATGACTTGGCGGATTAATGAGCAGGAGGTAACTGGACAGCTTTGTCAGACCGTCAACAGTTTTCCGTTCCTTCGGAACGCACGTCTAAATAATCAATGGATAGCAACCAGCGAAATGAGTGCCCTCCAAAACGGGGGATATAGTTTCAACGCATATCACAATGGATCGCCGCAAGAAACCATCAAGATCGCTGCAAATAAAATAACTAATGTCTTTCGTATCCAGCCAAACCAAGTTGCGCAAGGATTAAATTTGAATCCATTCGACGACTATAGAACCAATCCCTCTGCGCTGGGTGTAAAAGCTGCCTATTATTCGGCTGCATTTATCCTGCAACGGGCTGTCGCGTCAGAACAAGACGTCGATCCTACAGAAATAGAAATAGCAGATATCGTCGCGGCAAAAACAGTCGATGGCAAGCCAGTGGCTCAAATCATATTGGCGGACGAACTTGCCAATGGTTCTGGGTTTGTGAAAGACCTGTTTATGAATTTAGATAATGAGGATAGTTACTTCGATAAAATTTTAAGGCCATCACCGGGTGCTTATTTTGACACCATATTTCAAGAAAGCCACCGCACTTCCTGCAAGGACGCTTGTTACGAATGTTTGAAAGTATACCGGAATATGCCTTATCATGGTCTGATAGATTGGCGTCTTGGTATAGGATTATTACGCCTGCTTGAGGATGAAAACACGGTGTTTGGCTTGCATAAAGAACCGCAACCATTGGAAATGCAGGATTGGATGACCATCGCCACCGAAATCCGGGATAGTTTTATGACCAGCTTTTTTGCCAATAATGGAACACCATTAGATCGAGTTTTACCCGGTATATATGTCAATAATCCCCAGCAGCCCTACACCATTTTCTTTTTGCACCCATTTTGGCAGCGGGATGCGGCAAGAAATCCTTTGTTGGGTGAAGCAGTTGCACAGGCGGGCCCTATGCAATATAAAGTGATAGATACATTTAATGCATTGCGCCGGCCAGGTTGGTGTTATGAAAACATCTCCCAATTATGAGTATACCAGTATTGCCTCCAATCCAGCTCGATGGTATTGACTTTCGTTTTAACGAAATGAAGGCAAGTCAATATGGTGGTCTCACTAATTTTTGCGGGTGGAAGGAAATATTGTTACGGCAGTCTGGTGGCAGGCGGGACGTAATGCTGCCACCGAACACAAAATCTATCGTGGGTACTGTTGCACATAATGTCCTCGAGCAAGTGCTGAGAGGCAATATTTGCGACGCGGCTGGCTTTGACGAAGCTTGGGCGCAACAACTGGCAAGCAGGTTAGAAAAACTCCAGACGGACTATCCTTGGCTTAAGGTCCAAACGCCACTGGAAGATTATGAAAAGAAATATAGGACCAAATTAATGGCGGAAAGGGTTTGGCAACGCAGATCTTCGAGACAAGGCACGACAACAGTTCCGGAAGGGGAATATAAAATTCCGGGTCTCACGGGGCGTATCGACTTAGTGATAAGAAGGGATCAGTGGACTGCTATTGTAGATTATAAAACGGGTACAATTACCACAGGCAATGGTGAAATCAAACCAGCTTTTGTAATCCAATTAAAGCTTTATGCCTTGTTGTATCAAAAGCAAACCGGGCAGATCGTGAGCAAGCTTAACCTGCTGAATCTGGCAGATGAAAGATTCGAAGTACCATTTACGCAGGAAGAACTGGAGCCACTGTATGAACAAGTTTTAGCCAAATCTGCGAGCTTGAATGAATTTATTGATGCTGGTGATTTTTCAGCGCTGGCAAATCTTGAGGAGGAAACTTGCAGGTTCTGCCAGTTACGCCCCCTTTGCGATCACTACTGGCAGTCAGCAATAAAAAATACTTCCGATTTTGAAGGCAGTTTTAGGGAAGTAAAGGAAGCATTCGACAAATCTTTATTATTGGTCTTTGATGTAGCAGGCGAACGCCGGTTGCTGAGAGGACTGCAAGGATGGACGATGGACGATTTTGCTGGCAAGGAAGGCATGAGCTTGCGGGTATTAAATGCCTGGCCAAGTGATAAACCGGAGATGACACACCTTTATAACGCAACAGCAAATACCGCGCTTTTTTGGTCTAATGCCTGATTAAGTTTTGGCAACCGAAATGGCTTTTTTCAAAACTTCCAAATCGCAATTTTTAATTTTATGGATCATGCGGTGGCAATTGGCACATAAAAGCAAATAATCATCAAGCCTGGTGAAAACAGCTTTTCCCAATTGACTGAGGGGCACCTTGTGGTGGCATTCAATAAAATCATGACCCAATGGTCCATAAAAATGCTGAAAATCAAATTCACAGGCTGCACAAGCCAACTTGCCATGTTTGGCCATTTCAGCCGCTTTCTTTTTGGCCACCAACTTTTTATTGCGCTCCAAGTAAGTGTGCAGCCGTTCCAGTCGCCTTCCCTCTAAGGCCGACGCATCCTCGTCGTTGTTAAGTGGACTTTCCGGTAATTTATAATCGAGAGACCGGATAATACTATTGGCGAGTGCATGCAATTGCTCCCTGTCATTGTAGTAACGCAATAGTATTTCGCCGTCTAGTTTGCCTCCACCAGGCATTCCCCCGCTGCGCTCAGGATCATAATGCCTTAAATTTTGCAGCTTTAGTGTTACAGCATTGGTATTCCGGAATTTTTCGTAGATCTTGCTCTCAACCGGAGAAAGCAGTTGCAACCGGTCAGAAAGCATCTTGACTTCTGGATTGCTATCGTCTTCCGCTTTTCCATTCAATCTAAAATAGAGATCAAGTGCGAGAATGATCTCGTCATTGTTCCAGCGTGGATTACGCTTCGCTTTCGTCGCTGTCATGGTTAAATCTGAATTTGAAAGTCTTAAAGTTAATGGTGTAAGCCGGATGTTCAGGATAGCCTTCCGTCTTGACCCGGTTAGAAGGCAAGCCCATTTTTAGCTGATCGTAAAGGTCTTTCACTGGATCGTTCGTGTTTATTTTATAACGCTCATAACTTTCAACCAGTTGATACCAAGATGCCCAGGCGGCAACTGGCTCAGGCTCTAATCCGGTATAATGCATGTGATGACGCCCGATAACAAAATATTGAACTTTACTAATTTCTTGATGTACAGGGTCAAATTTGAGCTTCTTTAATACACCGGTTTGGGGTGTTATCGCTACCCACTCCTGCATTTTTTTAAGCCAGGTCTCTGAAGCGTTGTAGGCTTCGGAAATCCTGTTGCGCCGCTCTTTCAATGATGTGAAAAACATGTCTTGCCATTTGAGCTGAAACAAACCCAAAGTCTTTGTTTTAGTATCGTAGATTGCTGCATCAATATCTGTATGCAACCCAGGAAGTTTGATTTCTATTTCGCCCTTTGCTGTTAAAAAGCGCTCACCCTTAAAGTATTGATACAAATCTGTCCGGAACCGTGCTTCACGCCGGGTTACAGCTTTGTCATAATCTGGACGGTATCTTCTTTTTAACTCCCTTTTAAGAAAATCGACACCCCCTCCGAGAGCACCATAGGTAATCCTGGTCAATTGATCATCCGCTATGCTGATATAAGGCGGTAAATCACTCCCTTTCATGGAAGTATAGTCGTCTACATTGTCTTTATCTAGCGTTAAGCAAGCAAAGATCTGTTTAACATTCGCCAAAGGGAGGCGTGTAATAGCGGCGAAATCTTCTAATGTCCGGTCTTTGTGCCAGGTATAAACGGAGATATCACGGAGATCAACTTTCGGAAACCGTTCTAAAGCCACGAGACAATAGCCCAAATGTTTAAGAGCAACACCGGTGACTGCTTTTAGGACGTCTAAATATTGTTGATATGGAATTTCTCCAAATTTGTCGTCAGCTCCAAAATCTTCGAAAGCTTTTTGTTTAATAAAATGATAATAACCAAGATCTGAAAAGTACTTGTCGACATCTGGCGTGGTTTGATAGGCGATAAATTTACCGGCTATGATACTCAAGCCAGAATTCGCGATCATTTGCTTTCGAATAGCTTTGAATTTTGCAGTTACCCGTTGACGACCGCCTTGATTTTGCCGTTCAATCATATTTTGGACGTAGTTATAACTAGCCCGGTCGTAACCTTCCTTGTCGGGAATGTCGTGTGAAAACTTTAGGCTAAAAATATTTGGCGCAGTTTCTTCAATACTTAGTAAATTTAAGTAGGCGGCAAAATTAAAACGGTTCACACGCTCCAGATCTCCAGTCCAGCCAAGCAGATGTGCTGCCCATGTTCTTTGCTCTTCGGTGGAAGAGTAAGTAAGCTGTGCCTGAAGAGCGTCGATATGTTTCAAATAATACGATGCAAGGCTCACCCATGCAAAACGAATGCTTTCAAAATAAACAGCTTCCTGGATAGTTCCAGTTTTACCTAAAAAGCCTTTGATGAACGCACTGTCCAAATGACGCAAAATTTCTATCAAATCAAGATAAGCCTGATCACGTGAAACCAGTTCTTCCCGTGCCCTTTTCAATTCCTTCTCGACCAGTGTGTTAAGCTTCTCAAGCGTCTTGTCCATAGGATTTAATTTTATCGATTAATGATCGAAGCGTCTGTTCCAATCGCTGTTTGCCTTCTAATTCACACTCCCAAATAATAATAACTTGCCATCCTGCCGCTGTCAATGCAGCTTGATGACTCAAATCCCTCTCGATGGTTTTAGAAAGTTTGGTTTGCCAAAATTTACTGTTGCTACTGGGAATACGCCCCTCGTTGCAATCAGCATGATAATGCCAAAAACAGCCATGTACGAATATTACCGTCTTATATTTAGGTAATACAATGTCTGGTTTTCCAGGTAAATCCTTACGGTGGATACGAAACCTGAAGCCAGCCGCGTGCAAATAAGATCTTAAATCAATTTCCGGTTTTGTGTTCTTAGACCGGATCCGGGACATGACGTCACTTCGCTTGTCTTTTGACCAGATATCCATTTAAAGGAGGGCATAGTAATTTTCTAAGGTACGCTTAATCTCATGGGCAATTAATTCTGCTTTCCGGGTTGGCACACCATTGCTGATCAACTTAAATTTATGCGACAGCGGAACACTTGCGGGCAACACGTATTCATCTGGCACCGATTGTATTTTCAACGCTTCTCTCACGGTTAGCCGCCGGGCCTCGGTTGGATGCAGGTGCACCTCGTTATTGCCGTAGGCAACGGTTGGACTGTAACGGTACCGGTGCAGCCTTTTAAACGATTTTCGATTGGTATCGCCCTCATCGATCCTTAAAAATTTGTCGGATTTTGGATTAAAGCATTCCCCTTGGTTCGGAGAGTCACTGGTGATCGTGTTGAATGCATTAATGACTTGTAATACACTCAATTCTTTCGGAATCCGGTCCACATCTGTCTGAATAATATCGGAGCCGAAAAGCCATTTCCCTGGCCAAGGGTTCTGTTTGGGCTTGTCATATATTTTCCCAGGCCAGTTAAAAACTAGTTCGTCAGGGTTTTCCACCCACATAGTTTGCTTGCCTTTGTAGCCAGCAGCTTCTAAGCGGTTAACAATTTCCCTTTTAAAACCCACTAATGTCAATCTCGACCGGTCTTGCGGCACTCCATATTCTAGCGCGTTCAAAATATCATACCATACTACATAATCTTCCGCACCTAACATTTTTACCAGATCCATGAACGCCTTATTATGCTCTCGGGTATTAAATAAGCCTGGTACGTTTTCAAAGAAGATGAACGCTGGATCTACTTTTTTTACAATTTCGAAATAGCTGTATATCAACTTACCTCTGGCGCCGTTATGTCCTGCGTTTGCTCCACCCACAGAGTAATCCTGGCAGGGGGGGCCACCAATAATTCCGGCTACTCCCTGGTTTTTTTGCTTAAGGGTGTCGAGGATTTCCTTCTTTGATGCGTCCAAAGCGCCTTCCATTACATGATAGGTGCCATGTTTTTTCTCATCAAAAACTTTACTGTAGTAACTGCGCAGCCCTTCGTTATATGCTTCTATGAAAAATGGATTGATTTCCACTGCCTGGTTGATGGAAAAGCCCTGGTTTAAGAAACCAAGATCCAAAAACCCGCCACCGGAAAATAAGGATAATAAATTAAAATTTTTAGGGTTGCTCATTAATAGTATTTTCTAATGGTTGGACATAGTCCAGTATTCCGGTATCCCGGTCAAGTTTAATATGCCAGTCTTTTGCATCGATAACGATACCGTGTTCAAAATGCTCCAAGGGTATTTTGGCATATTTGGCTCCTTTAAAAAGATCAAACATGTCCTCTTGGTCCGAAAGGTGGTATTGGCTTCCCGCGGGCAATTCGCCTGGCTGCAACGTCAATAGCTCAGCGAGCGATAACTCATCTTTGCCTTTGAAAAACTTCTTGGTTATCTCATTATAAAATGGGAAACAGATGTCTACCGTGGGAACACCCTCCAACCATCGCTTTTTAAACATGATGGTCGAATGTTCTATTTCCGGTTTGTTCAGAATAATTTCATCTATTTTGATTCGTTGAAAAAGGTTCTGGAATTTTTCTGGAATGATCGGCCTTAGGGTAGATACCGGTAAGACAAGCGGTAATTTTTCTATTGTCCGGTTCTTTTCACGGTTGCCCGTCAACTGCACCCATGCATTGTAGTCTGACGAAATCTCGTTAAGCGCGTCGTGAAACCCACAGCATACCTGGCCGGTGATAGGTTTTCTATTGTATAATGAAATGGTATTCAGTCCCTTACGGGTTTTGTGCTCCCAATAACGTTGCAGGAAATAATCTTTAAATTGCCCCTTAAGGCGGCTCAGACGCTTGACCGGGAACGTGGTGGTACCATCTGTTTGTTGTAACTCCAGCCGGTAACTTAAGTCAGCCGCCAAGATTTCCTCACCAATGCTTTCATCTACCAGGAACTTCATGATTTTTACCTTCCCATCAAGTTCTTCAATTAGTTTTGGATAATACCGGCCCCACATCACAGGCAATGATCTTGTCGCTGTGCTGCTCAACGTGCTGCCGCTTTTATATTGTGCAACTCCGTCCGGGTTGAGGGTGCATAAATCCAAAACACGGAAATCAATAGTGCTTCGTTTGTTAAACGCGATCTCCAGCTTACCATATTGTTCCTCATGGTGAAAATAATTCAACGCCAGACCAAATTCCGTGTCATGCTTTTTGTCATCTAAAGGCTTTGCAACAAAGTGGCACTGCACCAACTCCGCTAGCTTCTCCTTGCGTGAAATACTTCGTCCATCTTCCCTCACGATCAAATCGCAATCCTGTCCTGTAAGTATAAAAATCCCTTTATCTCCGATTTGGTAAATGTCACCAGGGGCAGGGGGGTAATATAATTTGTTAACGGCATTATTAAACAATTCGAAATTGCTTAACTCTTGCAGCTCTTTTCTGAAATCCTCTGCAAGTATAGGTCCGTCCACTGGTAAATATGTTTCGTTGATCAAACTTGTCAATCCACTAATAAACTGGTAGTCCAGGGTATTTCCGGCAGGTGTAGTCAGCTTATCATAAATTTTCTTTTGTACCAGCAAGTCAAACCATTGCTCCACCGTCCTGAATACCGTAGTACCCTCAGCATGGGCCATTTCGGCTAGATATAAAATGTTGCTTTGCCCGGAATCTACAACCAACTGTTTTGCTGTTTTCAGTCCTTCTTTTTTAACTTTAAATATCTGATCAAAAAAGCTGGCATACGCGCAAATAGCCAAGCCGCCGGCAACGAGTTCGACCGCACTGGAACCATCATTCGGGGCAGGTTTCTGTATTTCAAAATGTAAATACTCTTGTACTCTTATATTGGGGTTGTTGCCAGCATCAGCACGGGATGTAAACAGTATGCTAAAAAAAGTATCAATGCCGTTAGCACGGTCGCGTAAACTAGTGATCAAATCACGGCCATTATTGCTACCCAATATCTTGTCCACAATAAATAAAAAATACTTATGTGGCAACCGGTCTAACGTAAAACGCAGGTCTTCTTCAAATTCATTGAAGGCATCACCATGAAGCTGGCGATAGATCTTAACTGATTTCCGTGGATTATATTGATTAAGTATGTCAATGAACGGCTGATAGATTACAGCGCCTGAAAACTCTGCAAGTCCCGTATTCATAGCCAACGCACTAATTGCTTCTTTATGCGGTCCTATTAAGGAAACAAATGTTTCAGCAAATACGGCAAGGGCTTCATGTCCTCCGTCACGCAAACGCTTTACGATTTCGCCAGCCTTAAACCAATCTATGTCTTCGGTTTGAAATGTAATGGCTAAAAAACCAGACCGGAGTCCGGTCAAGGCTGTAACCAATGCGCCGTCTAGCCTGATTAGTTTGGTCAAGACCAGATCAAAATCGATATCATTGATGCACAAAAAGTGATAAATGATTTCTCCTGGATTTTCAATTGGTAGAAAATCATCATCCACGAACGCAACAAGGTCTGTTCGTAATTCATTAATTACGTTGGTAAAGTCAGGCTTGCTCATCGTTCTGTATACTGATCGAAAATATATAGCGGTTGCCCTGGCTGTTCAAGTCGGGTAGCAGGTTAATGCTTCCACCGAATGATTCTAATAAGTTTTTGACGATGTACAAGCCCATGCCACGCCCGTTCTCTTTACCGGATTTAAAGGGATGGAACAAGGTATATTGCAAATCGTCCTGGACGCCAGTGCCAGAATCGTAATAATTCACCGTGTAATCGTCCACTTTTTCTATCCGGATGAAGTCCCGCCCATCCAGCTTGTAAGATTGATCGTAGGCGCTGCGCTTTTGCCGCTCACCAATCCAATGCAATGAATTGTCAATCAGATTATAAAATACATGAGTGAGCGTGCCTTTCGGAACGTACCATGTATAATCTTTCAAACCGTCATAGACAATCATGGTCTTGGAATCTTTTAAACGGGTATCGAGCCGCTTTTTAAATCCTTCGAGCAAGGCGCCAAAATCTTCGTGTTCAAAGTCATCGCTGGTGCCTTGACGGATGAATGTACTCTCCAGGAAATTATAAAATACATCCAGTTCGGTTATGCGGGTATGTAAAAAATCCAGTTGGGCTGCCACCGGTTTAAGTTCTTCATTATAGCGCTTAACTTGGTTTTGATCAAATAGGTAATTCTTGAGAGAAGCGATATGTGCCTGGTAACCTTCACCAGATTTAGTGTTTAATAATATGGAATGTAACTCGTGGGTCATGACCTCAGTGATCAGACCGTTAGCCATCAGCTTATAATTATTATACGAATCTCTTTGCCGTTCTTCAATAACAGTAAGGGTTTCCTTCGCATTTTTTAACGTGGAAATACTGTTATTGATGCTGTCAGATAACGAACTGTCTTGCCCTTCCAGCTCCAACAGAATCTTCCGTACCTTTTGGATACTATCGTCGCTGTTAAGATGGATGTTGTCTTTGATGTCTTTAAAAGCCGCTTGGAATACAGCGAGGCTTTTCAAGGTCTCTTGCAGTAGCGCTTCTGACTCGTCAACCTGTTGTTTAAGCTCTTTTGGTGTGTTATTACGCACCAATCCTTCTTCTATTAATATGTCGCGCACCAGGTAGTAGGCAGAGGTGCTTAATTGATAAAAGTCATCATTGAAAATGGCTTGAACAATTCTTTTAAGCGCAATAGCATTTAGTGACTCAACCAGTTCCTGCCGGGAACTAATCTCTTTGATGAAGTTTTGGTAGAAATCATTAATCTTGATGTAACCAACTACGTTGCCAAGCTCAAATCTGAAGAATTGCTGGCCACGGGTACGCGCTTGCTGCAAACTTAACCAGTCACTCTCTTTATCGCCAAGATTGGCAATCCGGAACTTGTCCCTGTATAACTTGATCCCATTATGATAGTTCAAGAAATCACGGATCGCAGCCATATTGCCAGTTTTTTCAATTGCTCCTGTGGCTTTAGCTGAATTGATGGCCAGGTTTAGCCGGAAAGCCTCCCGGTGAAAGGCATAAACTTTCCCCTCAACTGGCATGATTTGTTCTATGGCTTGGCGCGCTTGAGACAGGCCCTGCTTTGATTCTAAATAATCCTCCAGTTTCATTTTTCTGGACAGGTTACTTTGCAAGCGGTCCTGGTATTTTTCTAGCAATGATTCATAAAATGCTGCGTCACGCTGCCGTTCTTTAAACAGGTTTTTTCCCAACAAACGTAAATGGATCATCTCAACATACCAGGGTTTAAGTTGTAATTCTAACTCCAGATATGATTTTCCGCCTTTGCGATTCAAACTAAAGGAATGTATCGTTTCGGCGACCTTAATGCTGTCATTATGAAACGAAGACTGAACATGCAAACCATTTAAAAAGAAATTGATTTTGAAATCGTCCTCTTCTTGTTCGAACGGCGAATACAAAAAGCTCACTGACGATTGCAGCTTTTCCTGCAAGTAAATTTCAGGCTCGCCAGGTTCTTCAAACATACTTATTTGCTCCGGCCGTCTGTCGTCAATAAACTTACTGAAGTTTACGCCCCCGGTAAACCAAAGCCTGGTATAGGGCAGGGAGGTCAATTTTTTGATTCGTAACTCCGGCGCATCTTCGTCGAGATCTTTAGCGAATTTGCTCCAATTAACCGTAACCAGATTTAATAAATCTTTTTCTCCCTTGCTACTTGTTTCCACAAGCAACGTAGCTGCGAGTCGCTGGGATGATAAACGGCCCAAGCCTTTGTCGCCAAGGATCATTTTTTCAGTGCTGCCGTCATTTTCATCTTTTCGTTTCTGCTGTTCTTTTAAATCCGAACCTACCTTGAAAAATCCATTTTGCAACTCATTATAGTCCATTCCCTTTCCGTTATCCTCGATAATAATAACTGGAGCCTTGTTGGAAGCTGCTTTAACAGCAGCAAGTACGTCATCAGGCAGTGGGGTTAACAATTTTGCAACGTCTAACTTGTCGATAGATTCCAAAAAATGAACATTTACTACAGTTGCTTTTGCATCATAGGCATTTTTGAGCAACTCAGTAAAAGCCACCTCATCTGATGTGATCAATTCGGTGCCTAATTGTGCTAAGATCCGTGGACTATACTCAAACTTCATTTATAAAAATATCTAAACAGGAAAAATTTTCTCCCGGTCAAAAACTGCCAATAAAATTATCAATTATTGCCTTTTCAGACGAATTGTAACGATCAGGCTTTTCGATAAGCTTAAGGCAAATATATTATTTTTTGTGAGGGAGCAGCCATCGTCGATTGCTATTTGAGCAATTGATAAGCATGCTTTCCAGGCTAGTTCGTTTATAGTTATGATTTTGATGGAATTATTAAGAGGTTCTTATCCACGTCCTTCAATAATTGGTCATTTTTGTTAATTAATGGGTCATACCAATCTGCCTTGTCATTGGCCCATAGCAACCATTCTTCATCATCCTTGTAATTGCTAACCGCGACCAGGTAATCACGGATCATTTGTGCATCTCGCCAGCGCCGGGCATCACCTAACAAATTCTTAAATGCACAGAGCTCCTGGGCTTTTCGTTCTGCTTCGTTTCGTATGGCTTGCTCTTCAGCTTCCCTCGCTTCCTGGGCTTTCCTGTTTTGATCCCAACAGTCATGTAATTCCTTAACTACCAACTCAAGTTTGGTGACAATCTTTAATAATTGATCTTCTAGCCTAAACTTCTTATTGTCTTTCCAATCAGCGCGATGATAACCATCGAAATGAAATGCGAGTATTCCAGTAGGTACAAAATCATATTCCGGCCAGGTTTTTCCGGTGGAGACTTTCTTCGTTATCTCACGCAGATTAATTCGAAGTTCAACCTTACGGATTGTTACATAAGTGAATCTGCCACGGAATTGTACATTGTAACCTTTGAATTTAAAATATTTCAATAAAGTGTCCATGATCCGCAACGCCCTTGAAATATTACCTTGAGTTACTTTAATATCTAAGTTCGTATCCCAGGTAGACTTCATAATACCCTGGTTCCGGTATTCATCTTGTTGATTGAGTGAGCGCTCTGCAGCAATAATTAATGGTTCTGGTTGTGTTAAATGCGCCGGCACACGTAATGAAATTCCTGGCGTTTCACTAATTTCTTTGGCAAGCTTTTGTTCGTCACTGTCTTCTGTTCTACTCTGGATTTCTTCTTCCTTTGGTAATATTAGATTATCTCCATCTCGACGTTCAGGCAGTGGCGTTCGAGGTTCCGCCTTGCCAAAACGAAGTTTCATCCAATATCCAGTGCGGGGTAGCGGAATAGTATTGTCATTACATATTTGTTTTAGCTGGTAAATTGTGATGGAATGTGTTTCAGCCACGGTGGAAAGAGGTGAAGTCCAGACCAAATTGTACAATTGAGTCCGGCTGAATTTGGCGATAATATTAAGCGATTTTGGCGAAGCAATTGACATTTTTTTTAGCTTAAAGATGCGGTTATGACGCAAACTTACTTGTTTTATGCTATAGAATAGTTGCAGCCCTTTCTGAATAAAATAATAGGTCATCACGTATTGGTTTATTAGCTAACTTTGTAAAGCGGCCATTTTTACTTTACTGAATGCGGTTGTCACTTTAACCTTTCGAATCACCATTATTACGTTGCCTTCCTTACCCACAATATCTGACTACAAATGGACTTTATCATTGAAGAACTAAAAGACGCCAAAGAGATACAGCGTCTTTCCATCCCAGCAAAAAGACTAAAAGAGAAACTTGCTCCCATTCCCAGCACTTTTGAAGCGTTGCGTCGCCGATGGTTCTGGGAGTTATTGCAAAATGCGAGCGACTATAACGATCAGGTTAGTGTCCGGTTGGACCTTCATGAGGATAAAATTGTTTTTTCCCATAATGGCGCGCCATTCAAACCTATCGATACCGAAAATCTGATTTCACCGGATTCCGGAAAGGATGACGAGGATATCAAGGCAAAAGACCCAATTGGTCAATTTGGAACTGGTTTTATATCGACGCATGTGTTGTCTTCCGAAATAACGGTGTCAGGGGTAGTGGCTTCTCAAAAATATGCCGGTCAATACACGGGTATCCGGTTTACTCTCGACCGTAGCCAATTTGAAAGTAAAGACGAGTTAATCAAATCTATCAACACGGCAGAGTCTCAACTTGAGAAAAACATTTATGCCGCCTCTTATATTCCCGGCTCCTATAACACTCAATTCAGCTATAACCTCACTAGGCCGTTTCCTAAGGTGGATGCTATGAATACTGTTGAAGAGGGTCTTAAAAATATCGATGAACTGCTGCCTTACACAATGATATTCATGGCAAAGGTGCAAACCGTTGAAATTGTCAATCATGCCTACCCTAAATTTAATTATGCCCGGCAAGCAATATTCAAACGCGGAGAAACCTCATTATCCGATTATCACATCATTCACAGCCCCTTTGATGAAAATAATAAACCCTTAGACAATATCAATTATCACTTTAAGGTTCAAAAAGAAAATGACGCGACAGTTGTCGTTAGAGTCGGGGATAAGTTCGTTTTGCCATACCCGGCTTTCATAACTAAATTGTTCTGCTCGTTGCCAATGATAGGCTCAGAAAAATTTTGCCTGCCATATGTTCTTAATTCGGCAAAATTTATTCCGGCAACTGAGCGACATAAAGTTGAACTTTCGGACAATGATACGGCAAATCGCAAAATATTAACCGATTCCGTTCTCGCTTTTAAATCTTTGATCGACACACTTGTATCTGATGGCTACGAAAACTTTTATCATCTATGCCATTTCGGCGAGCCGGGTGATACAAATCAAACTGTAAATAACTGGCTTAAGGATCAGGTGCTAAAGCCTATTCAAGCCAATCTTCTAGATCAGGCCATTATAACGAGTAAAGAAACGACCGGGGCGCTCAAACTCTCAGTTGCTACAATATCGTTCATCCCACGTGATGAATTTCAAGAAGAAAAATATACGAAATTGACTGACATTGTTGATGCCCTTAAAAGTGCGACCGTGCCACGCTTTGCCGACGTAATTTCCTGGTATAACAGTTTAGACTTTGTCAGATTTGCAGGCTTGAAGTTTACCATTGAAATGGTCCTCAAGCAAATCCATGAATGTGGCTCATTGGCTGCGCTTCAGGCGGTCCTGGGTGAAAGCCCGACGGCATGGCTTGTTAAAGTACATGCTTATTTAATATTATATAATGAGGTGCTTTTAGACCAGTATAAAATTATTCCTGACCAGGAAGGAAATCTCCACTTAAGAAGCGACGATATCAACTGGGATAATGATATTCCCGATGATCTTAAAGAAATCTATCTGAAAATTACTGGTAAGTCATTCGGTAATATTTTATTGGATAAAGACTATGAAATTAATATGACTTTGCTTCCAGAAACGAAGCAAAAGGGCCCGGATGACATTGGACAAGAAATTGATAACGCATTTAAAAATTATACCGGGGATACCGGCAGTAAAAACTATCTGGATGCACTCCGAAAGCTTTTCAAATGGTTCAAAGATCACCATGCAGATGGCGGCGAAAACCTTAAAAAAACATTTGAATGGTTCTCACGGAAAAAACCGCAGTTATTCATGGACACATTCAATGAAGAGGAAAAAGACAAGGCCTTTATTATTGTTCAAAGCGGAAAGCTGCAAAGTCTTGCAAAGCTTGCTGAGTCTGGAATCAGCGATGAAGAGATAAATTTATTGACAAATAATCTCGATAATGTTAAAAGCATTTTGGAATGGCTGTTGCAAAAAACTGATGATAAAACCCACGCCAACGCAGCCACTGGAGATACAGGTGAAGAAATCGTATTTGAGGAACTCAATAGAAAATTCGGAGGATTTAACAACACCCAGGTTATTTGGGCCAGCAGGGATAGAAATGAGCCCCGCTATGATTTTGAAATTATTAAGGATGGGAAAATTATAATTTACGTTGACGCAAAAACAACCAATCAAGGGACTGCCAATGCTGATTCCATTCCTTTTTTTGTTCGAAGGGCACAATGGGAGTTTTTGAAGGATGAGCGGGTTAGAAATAAGTATTTAGCTGCCCGTGTGACTATTTCGAATGAGGGAATAGGTATAGAATGGCTCGCATTAAACTTATTAAATATCGGGTTAATATAACAAGCATTATTAAAAACCGATAAAGCAGGGAGGTCAAATGTTATTTTTATGTCAAGGAGTGACAGGTGCAGCGTTATAAAAAAGCAAGTGGTCGAAGTGTTCTAGTAACTGAAGAGGAAGCCGGAATTATCCTTGACTTTTTATCAGGCACTAGAAGGCTCAAGCTCGAACCGATCATCATTAAAACAAAAGGGAATTTCCGGTAGGATTTTCTATATTTTTAGCGAAATTTGTACCTTTACGCCGTCAAATGTTCCCGCGAACAAAAAGGTGAACAGCTTGGAATAGATTTTATAATTTACTGATAGTAAGACATATACAGAGTTGGGTTAGCGTCCCGCCATCCCGACGAAGAAGAATTAAGCCTCTCAATACTAAAACTGAGGGGCTTTGTTTTTGTTAAAGATTTGGCCTCCGGAGCAACGCGAACTACTCAGTTTATATACTAAAAAAACTATAAAAACCTCAAAATTTTTTGGTTAGTATGTTGCTTTTTATATTTTTATAAAATGCTCATATCTATCTTGTTGACTAAAGATCACCTTTCGGTTTCTTTTGGCGTCAGACCGTCGTCTACCATTAGCACTTCATTAGCGTAACGCCAAAATAATAGTATGAAAACATCTTACAAAAATGATTACTTAACTACTACGGAACTCAGAAAAAGAGCGAAATCTAAAATTCCAAAATTTATCTTTCAGTACCTGGATGGGGGTTGCAATGACAACATCAACCTGGCAAAAAACATAAAGGAATTAGGTGACATTGAATTAAAACCAATTTACATTACAGAACATAAAGAGGCTGATTTAAAAACAGAGCTATTCGGCCACACCTACGATGCGCCATTTGGCATTGCGCCGATGGGTTTGCAGGGCTTTATGTGGCCAAATGCGCCCGAGATATTGGCTAAGTCTGCAGGAGAATATAATATCCCTTTTTTGATTAGCACTTTAACAACTTGTACGATTGAGCGAATGAATGAACTGGCCGGTGGCCGGGCGTGGTTTCAATTATATCATCCAAAAGAACCCGAACTACGCGACAAACTTCTAAAAAAGGTCGAAGGCGCAGGATGCCCCGTCTTAGTGCTGATAGTGGATATGCCAACTAAAGGCTACCGGCCCTGGGATGTTCGTAATGGCTTTGATATGCCACCCGAAATTTCAATCAGGAATATTCTCCAAATGATGGCTAAACCCGAGTGGGTGCTTAAAACCATATATCATGGTCGGCCAACTTTTGCTATTATGAAATCTTTTAAAGATGCAGCAGACGGGCATTTTTATTTTGATCATAAACTGGATGAAAAAAAAATAGCCGAGATAAGGAATAAGTGGAAAGGTAAATTGGTGATAAAAGGGGTGTCTTCTGAGGAAGATACAGAAACAGCTATCAAATTAGGCGCAGATGGTATAATCGTTTCCAATCATGGCGGAAGACAATTGGATGTAGGGCAATCATCTATTGCAACGCTTGGCCCGATTGTGAAAAAATACGAGGGCAAAATCAAGATTATGATGGATAGCGGTATGCGGACCGGTCCGGATATTGCAAGAAGTTTGGCTTCGGGTGCTGAGTTTACCTTTTTAGGCAGGAATTTTATGTATGCCGTAGCGGCCCTTGGCACCCATGGCGGAGAGCATATGATCCGGAGCCTTAAGACGCAATTGAAACAAGTAATGGAACAAATTTCGTGCGTACAAGTGAGTGATTTGAAAAATCATCTTGTGAAAAGGGATTGATTAGTTGCTTCGTACCGTAAAAGCAACCCCATTGTCAAAACCCGAAAAGTCCGTCTTCAACCTGCGGGATACTACTTGCAGGCTGTCATTAAACCGACGGATAACCAGGTAATGAAATGCCGGTTTATAATTGGCGGCAAGATCGTGGCTGACTTCTTTTGCATAAAGAGGCTGGTGAAGCCCACCACCGCCGCCAATAACCAGGAAGTGTTTGCCATTCTCAACAAAGTGCTCGAAATTATGCGAGTGCCCCGAAAGGAAAAGGACACATTTTTTGGAGTTAATAAAAGCAGGCAGAAAATTCTGCCTTGCAGCCATAGATGGCTTCACGATCTTGCTATTAGTGTATGGCGAATGGTGGCAACCGACAATGATAAACTTAACCGAATCGTCTTTATCCAGATTTTTAATCATTTTATTATACCAATTGTCCTGGGCTAATATCTCTGCGGCTGTCATTTTGTTGAAGTTGGAATTCAGCAGAATGACTGCTATCGAGTCAATAATCTCAGTATATCCCGAAGCTTTATACATCGGGAACCTGGTTTGAAAATTTTTTACACCTCTTTTTGGCCTAAATAGCACTTCATGATTGCCAAGTGTAGCATAAACGGGTATTGAGTCGTGCGAAAATTGCTTTAGGTATTCATCAATAGTCGTCCATTTGCTAACCCTGTAGCCTACAGAAACTACATCCCCCAAAATAAAAAAGCCGGAAGGATGCAAACTCAGCACGTCCTTAAAGATCATTTTAGTGGCTTGCTGATTGTGATTTGATTTCAGCATAATCTTTTCCACCCACATGGGTTCCTGTGTGTCGCTGGTAAAGGCAATTACCGGGCGTTTTTCCTGTGAGAAGGCGGAGAAAGCAATTAAACTAAGAATGAAGGTGCAAACGGCTTTGCTCATAATTAATTAACACAGGTATGGCTTATTATGTTCATGTTAGGCTTTTACTTCCCAAACAGCTTCTCATCAATCCTTCTCTTCTGTCTCAAATGATGCCGAAGATGCATTTCAGCAAATTGCAGCCAATCCAGTGTATTAAAGTAAAGCAAGCCTGGATGACGGGTTTTTCCGATTGCTTTTGATGAATCGAATGAAGTATACAGGTTATTTACATCGTTTTTTATAGCTAATAATTTCTGCCGGACCTCATCCTTACTTTCGGGTTGTTTGATGTAGATCCCCGTCGCTGGTCCCTGGATCGTTATGTCAGGAAATCTGTTATTCTGAAGCATCATATGTGCATTTTCATGCATTTCTTTTTCGCTATCCGCGTTAGTTTGCATGGCTGCAGCCATTTGCTCCGCAAACCACTCGGTGTCGTTGGTAATATGGGTATAAACCTGTCCAAGCGACCAGGAACTATCATCAGGCTTTTGGCAAAGCATTTCTAACGTGTAATCGTCCAGGAAATCGATCCATTTTTGGATGGTTTCGTTGAATGAATTGAGCAGTATTGTTTCCCTCTGAGTTTCCATGGTGCAGGACCGAAGATAGCTAAAAATGGCACAGTGTTCATGAGCGTTCACGGCGTTGTGAACGAACACTTTCTTTAAAAGATAACCGTTGTATACAGTTGTGAAGATTTACTTTCTCAACTTTCTGGTTAGTCATTCCGTTTAATTACGTAATTTTGCAATGTCTTACCAGATCAGAACAATGCTAGCATTAAATAGTAAGCAACTCCCTGTATGACTGCCACTTACAATAAAGACTTAGGAACAAAACAAAAGGCCCTGGCCATCAACCTGGACCCCAAAATATACGGCTCATTTGCCGAAATAGGCGCCGGCCAAGACGTTGCGGCGAATTTTTTTAAAGCCGGGGGATCTTCCGGAACCATAGCGAAAACCATGTCGGCCTATGATATGACCTTTTCTGACGCCATTTATGGCGTTCAGCAGGTGAAGCGTTACGTGAGTGAGGCCCGCCTGATATCTATGTTGGAGCACGAATATGGCTTGCTGATTGAACGTTTGGCCGCACAGCGTGGCGATACGACTACCTTCTTTGCGTTTTCGGATACCATGTCGGCCCTGAACTTTCATAAAACCAATGAAGGCCATGGATGGATGGGCGTACGGTTCCAGTTGGAACCAAACGGCGCTTATAATGATGTGATCATTCACGCCAAACTGCTGGATAACGATAACAACCTGCAACAGCAGGCAGTAGGGGTATTGGGTGTAAACCTGATGTATGCCTGCTTTTATTATCACGAAGTTGCCCCGGTTTTCCTGCTTTCGTTAATGGACGATCTGTCAAAAGACCGTATCCAGATCGATATGATCCGTTTTGAAGGGCCAAGTTTTACCAATGTAGACAACAGGCTGATGAGTCTGCTACTGGTGAAATATGGTTTTTCGGATGCCGCTGTGTTTGGTCCGGATGGCAAGAACCAGCAACCATCAGAAGTATTATACAAAAAGCATATAGTAGTAGTAAGGGGCCGTTTCCGCCCGGTGATCAATGTGCACATAGATATGCTGCATACCGGTGTGAAGCAATTTCTGCAGGAGCCGGATGTGGATCATTCACAGGTGGTGGTAATTACTGAGCTTACCCTGCAGGCGTTGAAGGAAAGAAATGCTGATGACAGCACAGATATCGATGAAAAAGATTTCCTTGACCGGGTAGACATACTTTGTTCGCTCGGGCAAACGGTATTGATATCTAATTTCCACGAATATTATAAGCTGGTATCCTACCTGTCCAAGATCACCAAATTGAAAATGGGCGTGGTGTTAGGTTACCCTAACCTGGAGTATATTTTCTCCGAAGAGCATTATAAAGACCTTCCTGGTGGTATACTCGAGTCGTTTGCGGCATTGTTCAGCAGAAAGGTAAAATTATTTATTTATCCAACCCAGCGTGATGGCATGATTATGAATTGCCTGCGCTTTTATCCGCCTCCGCACCTTATCGACTTGTACCGTTACCTGATAGCCAACAACAAAATAGAAGATATCAGAAATTATAACGAAGCCAACCTGAACGTACAAACAGATAATGTTTTGGAGTTAATCAAATCAGGCGCTGATGGCTGGGAAGAGCTTGTACCACCCGAAGTAGCCGCAATTATTAAAGATCGTTGTCTTTTCGGTTATCCATGTAAAGCTGAAATTGTTAAGGAAGAGATAAAGGCTGACGAGGCATCGGAACATACAGGCGCATAATAATCTTCACCTTTGATTCCGTAGTTAGCATTGTGTCAGAGATTTTACAGTCATGCTGATACATAATTCATAACTTAGCTATAAGCCAAAGAATTATGAAACTTGTAAAATTCAGCATGATATTATTGCTTTTTGCAGTTGCCGTCGCATTTACTCCCTTTTCATCCAAAGAACGTTGGAAATCTTTATTTAACGGGAAAGACCTTTCCGGATGGGATACATATATCGGACCGGATCTGGACGATAATGGCAAACCAATAACAACAATGCCTATCGGTTTAAATAACGATCCACGTCATGTTTTTACTGTTGTGCAGAACAACGGTGAAAATGTAATCCGCGTATCGGGTCAGAACTGGGGTGCGATCATCACAAAAAATGAGTTCGAAAATTATCATCTGCAGCTCCAATTCAAATGGGGTGAACTTTCCTGGGGGCAAAAGAAGGGGAAGAAAAAAGACAGCGGCTTGCTATATCACTCTGTTGGCAAATACGGGGCAGATTACGGCGCATGGATGCGTGCACAGGAATTCCAGATAGAAGAGGGGAATACAGGCGACTACTGGGGTTGCGCAGGTGGCGAGGCAGATATACCTGCAGACAAGGAATCAGAAACTGACTATGTATATGATCCACGTGGAACATTGCTCCGCTTCAGTCAACAAAGCAAACAAAGCCGGCACTGCATCAAGCAAGGCGATGCGGAAAATCCTTCAGGTCAATGGAATACACTTGATTTGTATTGCCACGGCGATACCAGCATTCATGTGGTGAACGGCAAAGTGATGATGGTGCTGTATCATAATCAACAATCAGAAAATGGTCAGGATTTGCCACTGACTAAAGGTCGGATCCAATTGCAATCGGAAGGGGCGGAGTTATTTTATAGAAATATAAGGATACAGTCCATCAATAGCCTGCCCCAAGAGTTGATTAAGCAATAATGAATGTGACATAAACTAAAAAGGCCCAAACGGAGCCTTTTTAATACATTATAGTAAGATTTTTCTATTAATTCATGCGATAAGGCGCGATCAAATAAAACTCAGGGATCTGTACGTTAAAGGTTCCATTATCCACCATGCGTACCATCTGGTATTCGCCTTTCATGCTGCCCATGTCTGTTTTCAGGTTACATCCTGATACGTACTCATGGGTGCTGCCTGGCTCTATAATAGGCTGCTGGCCAACCACGCCTTCGCCTTCCACTTCACGTTTTGCCCCATTTGAGTCGAAAATTTCCCAATGCCTGCGTAATAATTGCACAGAACTGTGCCCTACGTTTTCGATGCTTATCTTGTAAGCAAACATATAATGATCATTTGCCGGATTAGAATATTCTGGCTGGTAAATAGTTTCTACTGAAACTTTAACACCGTCGGTAATGGTTGTGATCATGATCTTATCGTGAATGAATTTCAAATATATGTTTATCAAAACAAATATTACGCCATTTCTTCAGAGTAACGTTCGGCCACCTCAAATAATATTTCGAGCACCTCTTCCACGCTGGCAGCAGTGACTAATTTCATGCGGAACTCTTTAAAATGGTCAACTCCTTTAAAATAGTTGGAATAGTGTCTGCGCATCTCAAAAAGGCCTGTTTTAGGTCCTTTCCATTCAATCGATTTCTCTAAATGAGTCTTGCAAACCGCTATGCGTTCGGCAATTATGGGTTTGTCAAGATATTGTCCTGTTTTAAAAAAATGTTTTATTTCGCGGAAGACCCAGGGGTATCCAATGGCCGCACGACCGATCATCATGCCATCAACTTCGTATTCTAAACGCCAGTCAGCAGCTTTTTGCGGCGAGTCGATATCGCCATTTCCGAAAATGGGGATTTTTATCCTCGGATTCTTCTTTATATCGCGGATCAACGCCCAGTCGGCCTCACCTTTATACATCTGTGAGCGGGTACGGCCATGAATGGTTAGAGCTTGTATGCCCACATCCTGCAAACGCTCGGCAACTTCATACACATTTTTGGTATTGTCGTCCCAACCCAGGCGGGTTTTCACAGTTACCGGCAAGTGCGTAGCCTCTACAACTGCCTTGGTCATGGCTACCATTTTAGGGATATCCTGTAGCAAGCTTGCACCAGCGCCACGGCAGGCCACTTGTTTTACGGGGCAGCCATAGTTAATGTCCATCAGATCGGGATTTACCTCGGTTGCGATCTCAGTCGCCTCGCGCATATGGTCGATATCGCTACCAAATATTTGTATCCCTATCGGGCGTTCATATTCAAAAATGTCGAGTTTTTGCCTGCTTTTTGCTGCATCACGTATCAGGCCCTCCGACGAAATGAACTCGGTATACATCATATCCGCACCGTTCTGTTTGCACACATAACGGAAAGGCGGATCGCTCACATCTTCCATCGGCGCCAGCAGCAGCGGAAATTCCCCGAGATCAATATTTCCAATTTTTACAGACATCTTTATCTTTATCCGCCGCAAAAATACGAATTTAGCGCCAAAATATGTCAGACGTTCCTCATAACCCCATCCCGCATAGGCACATACACCCAGGTTACCAGTTCCTGATCGTTGTTGGTTTGTTATTATTGTCGCTTATTGTCGGTAGTTTCACTGGGATGATTTTTATAGCTATGAAGTATGGGTCTCAAACATTGACGGATATTTTACAGGCAAATCTTTCGGCTCCGAATGTATCAGTATCACTTTGGATATTGCAGTTTTCAGGGACAACCTTGCCAATATTAGCAACTCCGATTATCTTTTCCTATTTCATTATCCAGGAACCAGATGAATACCTGAAAACTAACTTCCATTTTCCGTGGCTGCTTATTGCTATCGTTTTTGTGACGATGATGCTTTCCAATCCGCTCATTGAATTCCTGAGCAACCTGAACGAGAAAATGGCGCTGCCAAAGTTCCTGAAAGGTGTGCAAGATTGGATGCGTGAAAGCGAGGACCAGACCAAAAAGCTCTCTGACGCAATGATGGCAATGAATTCATTCTCTGCAATGATATTCAACTTACTGTTTATAGGCTTGCTGACGGCGATCGTTGAGGAGGTATTATTCCGCGGATGTCTGCAAACTATATTCGTCCGTTGGACAAAGAGCAAACACGCTGCCGTATGGATCGTAGCTATTTTATTCAGCGCTTTCCATATGGAGTTTTTTGGCTTTTTACCAAGGCTGTTTTTAGGTGTTCTTTTCGGATATTTTACCGCCTGGAGCGGTAGTGTGTGGCCATCCATTTGGGCACATTTTCTGAACAACGGAACTATTGTGGTGATCACCTATCTGGCTGGTCAAAAACTGATCAATATAGATGTGAACGATGAGCATATGTTTAGTAATGTAGTTTATGTTGTAAGCTTCTTGATAACGGTAGCATTGCTGTATTTTTATCATTATATTGCAGTAAAAAGGCAGATTTCAGACCATGGAGAAGAACTGGGTTAGAATTTTTACCACATTTAATTATTACCAGGCCGAGATCGTAAAGCAGGTGCTTACCGAAAATGAAATCGATACCGTTTTATTAAACAAACAAGACTCTTCTCACCGTACCTTTGGCGACATTGAAGTATATATTCATCAGCAGGATTTTAGTAATGCCATCGAAATTATGATCCTGAACCAAATCAATTTATGAAAACACGCGCCATAACCGGCTTTTTCTTTGTTATTATAATGCTTGCCTCCATGTTATTGGGGCAATATGTGTTCGGCGTATTTTATTTGTTGCTGAGCGCTTTTGCTTTGTATGAGTTTTATGGATTAGTAAAACAAAGCGGCATTCAACCTAATATTATAAGCGGGATATTAAATGGGGTATTGATTTATGCAGCATTTTCGCTCGTTCATACGTTGCTGCCTGACGCGTTTAAGTATGTATTTGTACTTGCGCTTACCTTGAGTTTGATCTTCTTCCAGGAATTATATAAAAAGTCAGAAACGCCTTTTACCAATATTGCCTATACCATAATGGGTATTGTTTACGCCATCATCCCTTTCACATTTTTCCATGCTTTAGGATTTTTGGGAACCTCGTTCAATTTCCATGTTCCGCTGGCATTTCTGGTTATGCTTTGGTCCAACGATACCGGCGCTTACCTGAGCGGTTATTTTTTCGGGCGCACAAAGCTGTTCGAGCGTCATTCGCCTAAAAAAACATGGGAAGGATTTATTGGAGGTGTAATAATCGCTGCTGTTGCAGGATATATCCTGAGTAACTTTTATCACGAGTTATCGTGGGATAAATGGGTGATCATGGCTATCCTGATCGGTTGTTTTGGTACCTTAGGCGATTTGGTAGAATCCATGTTCAAACGCAGCATCAATATCAAAGATTCAGGAGGCATATTGCCAGGGCATGGCGGACTACTTGATAGGTTCGACGGCCTTTTACTTTCCGCGCCAATTGTTTATGCGTACCTCTACTTAATTACAAATTCTTAATTTTGCAGAAAATCTTATAAAATGACTATCCACAAAGAAGGTTATACCTCCATTGCGCTGTGTGTGCTGTTTATATTCGTAGTAAACGCCATTATACAGTTTTACTACCCTGATGCTCATACGCTAAGATGGATTGTATATATATTATCATTCGCGCTGTTTATCATCATCCTGCAGTTTTTTCGCAGTCCGCATTTTCACATCAATACCGATGAAACACAGGTACTTTGCCCTGCCGATGGTAAAGTGGTGGTAATTGAAGAAACTGATGAGCCGGAATTTTTAAAAGATCGCCGCATACAGCTATCGGTATTTATGTCGCCTATCAATGTGCACGTGAACCGTAACCCTATAGCCGGCGTGGTAAAATACTTTCGGTATCACCCAGGTAAATACTTAGTAGCGTGGCATCCGAAATCATCCACTGAAAACGAGCGCACTACTATTGTGATCGAAAACAGCAAAGGCGTGTCTGTGCTGTTCAGGCAGATAGCAGGTGCAATGGCCCGCCGTATTGTATGGTATGTGAAAGAAGGTGACAAGGTAGACCAGGGCGCACAGTTCGGATTTATCAAATTCGGCTCAAGGGTGGATGTTTTCTTGCCTTTAGGAACCAAGATCAATGTAGGACTTGGCGAGGTAGTAAAAGGCGGACGTACGGTGCTGGCGACATTAGCTGAGCCGGTTAAGGTAAAAGCGGAACCGGCGGTTGTTGAAGAGGCTGTGGTATCTAAAGCTAAGACCGCTAAAAAGAAAGCATAAAATATCCTGCGCGTCATTGAGGAACGAAGCAATCCCTACATAGGACTTCAATGGAACGCGATTCTGTTACTGAACATTCTTTAACAAATTCTTGTTCCCTGATCTGCATAGCATAGAGATTGCTTCGTTCCTCGCAAAGACGTTAGGAAATAACCAACAAAAAAAGCCGATCTGAATTTTCAGATCGGCTTTAATATTTTCATACACTTAAGATTAAACTCTTTTTGATTTGATACGGGCTGCTTTACCGGTCAGATCGCGCAGGTAGAACAATTTAGCACGACGAACTTTACCGTAGCTGTTAACCTCAACCTTGTCAATGTTAGGAGAGTTGATAGGAAAAATACGTTCAACACCGATACCGTTTGAAACTTTACGTACAGTAAAAGTTTCGTTGTTACCTACGCTATTGCGCTGGATAACCACACCCTGGTAAACCTGAATACGTTCTTTGTTACCTTCTCTGATTTTATAGTGTACGCTAACAGTATCACCTGCTTTGAACGCAGGAAGTTGCTTTTTTTCTACTGATTGCTCTTCAACAAATTTTACTAAATCCATGATTTTAAGCTCTTAAAAGCGATTTTTAGCCCGTAAAAATCGGATTGCAATAATAGGGATTTTATTTCTAAATAAAAAGTAGAATTAAAAAATTTCCACATTTGGTTTTTCTATCCACAATTTGCCCGATATAGAAGTTACTTTAACAAATCAGGTCTTCTTGTCTTGGTCCGCTCTACAGCCTGCTCAAAACGCCATTTTTCAATTTCAGGTGTGTTCCCGCTTAACAGGATATCGGGCACCTTATGACCATTCCAATCAGCAGGGCGGGTATAGACCGGTGCGTCTAATAAATCATCCTGGAAAGAATCAGAGAGGGCAGAGGTCTCATCAGACAATACACCTGGTATTAGTCTAACCACCGCATCCACCAAAACAGCTGCAGGCAATTCACCGCCTGATAGCACATAATCGCCTATGGAAATTTCACGGTTCACAAAAATATCGCGTATGCGCTGGTCGATACCCTTGTAATGCCCGCAAAGGATAATGACATTTTTTTTGATGGACAATTGGTTGGCAATCTGCTGATTCAACGTTTCACCATCCGGCGACATGAAAATGATCTCGTCGTATTCTCTTTCAGACTTAAGCAGTTCGATGCAACGCGCAAAAGGCTCGATGGTCATTACCATGCCGCTTCCGCCGCCGTAGGGGTAATCGTCTACACTTTTTTGCTTATTGGTGGCGTAATCGCGCAGGTTGTGAACATGTATTTCGGCGATGCCTTTTTTCTGCGCCCGCTGCAAAATAGAGTGAGCAAAAGGACTTTCCAGCAACGAAGGCAATACCGTGATCAAATCAAAGCGCATGGCGCAAAGATAGTTTGTTAAAGCGGAAAGCTAAAAGCAGAAAGTCCAAAGCTTTTTTATTGCTTTCAGCTTTGGTCTTTTAGCTTTCAGCTTGAGACGGTTCCTGATACAATCCAAACACATTCCCAAATGGATCGCTGAAACGGGCTGTAATCTCCGGTGCATCCATACCAATAGGCTGAACTATTTTGCCGCCGTTGGCAATTACTGCATCGATGGTTTCCTCGACACTGTCCATCATTATATAAACCATCAAGCCAGGTTCTGTAGAAGGTTTATACTGATTGGTCCACATACCGCTGACCACGCCTACGCCGTCATCAAAGGCAGCATTACCGTGGTTATCACTGCGAATTGGCCAGCCGAAAACTGCTTCATAAAAATTAGCAGACTTAGGAATATCATCAGCGGGAATCTCCACATAACATATTTTGCCATTTCCGCCACCCGGATGCTGGTATAGTCCGAGCAGGTTTCCGAAAGGATCATTAAACCAGGCGATGATCTCGTGATCACTTAGCTTCATTTGTTTGATGATGGGGCAACCACGCTCGGTAATCTTTTTTATGGTTTCGGCAACGCTGTCGACCATAATTGAAACAATAAACCCGGCTTCGCTGTGCTTTTTGCGACCGGTTACCCAAGTGCCGCTTACTTCATTAATTCCATCATCGAATGCCAGGTGACCGTCTCCGCGTTTCCTCGTCTTCCAGCCAAAGACTTCACTATAAAATGCAGCCGATTTTGCAATATCATCAGCCGGAATTTCTACATAGCATATTTTGCCATTGCCCAATGTCGGGCCGTTTCCGTTTTCCATATTTTCAGATTGAATTTCAGCAGCAAGATCAACAATATTAACACCTTGTACCAGTTCAATGCAATGCTCAGCCGCTAATCCTCGAGCGAGTTCAGACGTTTGCGGTGGATATAGCCAAATTGCTTTTGCATTTAAAGGTAGAACATGCTTTTCTACTATGCCGGGAAATTCCGCTTCAGGTCGATATATGTGGACTATATCTACATTTCCGGGAGAGCCATCCAGGTTTTCAAATGAAACGTAAGCTTCAGTGCCGACATCCGTAACCGGGAAAATGCTTAATCCTTCAGGATTATGTGGCTTCTCTGTCAGCAATTTTGCCTCCGAATATTTATCCGGGCTGTAGCTAAACACAATAAACCCAGCTTTAAGCAAAGCATAGGGTAGATCGATATTTGGCCAATCGACCAGGAGAATGCTTTTAGCTTCCCTGAGCAATTGTTGTGCTTTGGTGTTTTGTGATTCTGCCATATAATAAACTTATAACGTCAGGAATAACATGGTTTTTAAATTAGTCAGTATCTTCTAAAATAAAGATTTCTTCCAGCGGTTTGTTGAACACTTTTGCAATTTTTAATGCCAGTACCGTTGAGGGCACGTATTTATTACTCTCGATGGTATTAATGGTTTGCCGCGATACGCTCACCGCCTCGGCAAGATCGGCCTGCGTCATGTCTTTGATGGCGCGCTCTATACGTATGGTGTTTTTCATAGCTTAACCCTCGCTGCTTAATGAACGGTTGAGCCGCCAGATCATCCACCGGAACCGTATTATGAAAAATAACAAAGGCACCCAAAAATCGAGCTCAAGGATATGTCCTATATCTTCAATAAATACCAGGCTGGCAATCAGTATGATATAATTAATGAAGATGGCCCAACGCAACGAGTCGAGCCGGATATGCCATATTTGTTCGTCCTCGATCTTCTCTTTCGCAAAAGCTACCAAAAACAAACCTGAAGACATTATTAGGGTAGTACAAATAAAAAACAGGTGTTCGCCAGAGAAAGGGCCACCGTTAGTCGGCTGCGCATCCATAATGTTGACCATGCCATGCGTCTTCCCAAGCATGCTAAGCGGAACATGCAGTACAACAAGTCCCCAGCCTAAGTAGCGGCACCAGTAAGGGAATAGGAATTTTGACTTCATGTAGTAAAGTTTATCTTACCAAATGTAAAACAAATTTTTATTAATGTCAAGTATATTGTACATTAAAATTTTTTGCAATTGTTAATGTTGTCAAGACCAATAAAGGCGTGGAATGGCAATAATTCTTCCGAGAATAATTCTTGGGATAGTTTTCATGTTTCTGAAAGAGAATAAGAAATAAAGTCTTTCAGTGGCCAAATAGTTACTTGCCTCTTACCCCAAATAAATATCCAGCAAACCCTCCGGCAGATCAACATAAACCTCGCCGCCTTCGAGGTCGATGCCTTTAATAATGGTTTCATTTAGCGGGAACAACACTTCTTTGTTTTGATAATGAACAGTAGCAATATATTGATGCGGCAGTTCCTGTACCTCAAGTATTTCACCCAGCTCGCCTTCACTTTCATCAATAGCTATAAAGCCTTTGAGGGCCTTAAGAGTAAATTCGTTTTTTTTCTTTTTGGGCTTGAGTTTGTTGGACAGGTAAACGTCCTTTTTCACCAGTTTAGATGCTTTCTCAATGGTGTCCACATCTTCCAGGAAAAGCCAGGCGGTATTTTTCTGGTATTTAACCGATTGTACAAAATAAGGCACCAGTTTACCGGCAATGTCAAAAAACACAGCGGTAAAGTTAATATCCTGCAGGTGCTCAAAATCGACAAATAGTTGCAGCTCGCCTTTTAAGCCCCGGGTTTTAATGATGGTCCCTATTTTGAAATGGTCTTTCATGTAATGATCTTTCTCTGTGCTCTTTGTGAAATTCTTTGCGTCCCCCGTGGTAAAACTTTTAACCACTGAGTTCACAGAGAGTTTTCACTGAGGTACACGGAGTAATAAAACAAAAATAGCGAAGCGTTTTTTAACCACTTCGCTATTCGTTAAGCTTTTTATAAGATTACTCTGCGCTTTCAGCTTCTGCTGATGCATCAGCTTCGGTTTCAGCAGCTGGTGCTTCAACTTCTTCTTCTGCAGATGCTTCAACTTCCTCAACCGGAGGAGCGTTTTTGGCAGCAATTGCAGCAGCTTTTTCTTCTTTCTTTTTAGCTTCAGCAGCAAGGGCAGCTTTACGAGCGTCTTGTTTTGCTGTAGACAGGCTTTCTTTTTTACCGGTGATCTTGCCTTCTTTCTGATCAAGCCATGCCTGGAATTTAGACTCAACTTGTTCTTCGGTCAAAGCACCTTTTTTAAGGCCGCCCTGTAAGTGTTTTTTGTACAAAACGCCTTTGTATGAAAGGATAGCACGGCAGGTGTCGGTAGGTTGAGCACCATTGTTTACCCAATCAAGGGTTTTGTCAAAATTAATGTCAATTGTAGCAGGGTTGGTGTTTGGGTTGTATGAACCCAAACGCTCAATGAAGCGGCCATCTCTTGGAGCACGCGCATCTGCCACTACGATATAGTAAAAAGGTTTTCCTTTTTTACCATGTCTTTGCAGTCTGATTTTAGTTGCCATTTTAAAGTTTTATGTATTCAACACTATCCCCGGAGTCTCCTTCTGCGGGGATGCAAAGGTAGAAAAATTTATTTTAATTCCTAAATCTTATAATCAATTAAATAATAGGCACTTTTTAAAAAATTTTATCAACTTGTGGGCATATAATTATGACAAACAAAATACGCATCGCCATAGATATGGACGAGGTGATAGCCGATACCATCGACAAGTTCATTGAGTTGTATAAACTTCGGCACGATACGGTTATCCGGCTCGATGAGATGGATGGTAAAGAGTTTAACGAAGTACTGCCCGAAGACATAAAGGCGACCCTGAAAGCCTACATCCATGAGCCGGGTTTCTTCCGCGATTTGAAAGTGATGCCCGGTGCCCGTGAGGTGGTCAAAGAATTGTGCGATAAGTATGATGTTTATATCGTTTCAGCGGCTATGGAGTTTCCTAACTCACTGATCGATAAATATAACTGGCTGGCTGAGCATTTCCCTTTTATCAGCTGGAAGAATATTATTTTCTGCGGAAATAAGATCGTTGATACACAGATCATGATCGATGACCGTATCCGCAATTTTGTTGGATTTAAAGGTCGCACACTATTGTTTTCATCACCGCATAACCATTTTATCACAGAGTACGAAAGAGTAAATAACTGGAAAGAGGTAGCTGATAAATTATTATGAGATTGTTAGTCAGAATAGATAACTTTATAAAGCTGCCAAAACATTGTAACACTACTTTATGCTGAATAGTCTTCTTGCGGCGTTGAACGATTGCGTTTGGGCTTTTGATGCAGACACACAGAAATACCTGTTCATCAGTCCAAGTATATATGCTGTTACAGGATACCAGGCGAAAGATTTTCAGAAAAACATTCAGTTATGGGACGAGATCATCGATCCACGTGATCAAGACGACCTATCGGCCCCAAGCCGGAAAATGGACAGTAAAGAGTTGACGGAGCGTACTTACCGCATTATTGCCAAAGACGGGAAAGTAAAATGGGTGCAGCAAAGAAAGCAGCATGTTGCTGATGAGCAAACCAATCATCAGGTTATTCTAAGTGTAATAGTCGATGTTTCCTATCAAAAGCAGGTCAGTTTTAACCTGAAGGAATCATTGGGTGATTTTAGCATGTTGTTTCATAACAATCCCACCCCAATGTGGATATATGAGTTGCCCACACTTCGGATTATGAAGGTGAATGATGCAGCACTGAAACATTATGGTTACAGCGAGGACGAGTTTCTGTCAATGACCATACGTGACATTCGCCCGAGATTTGACCTGGCTAAGTTTAATAATTACCTATATCAAAAGGCGATCCCTGAAAGCAGCCTGCATGGATTTAACAATGCGGGTGTGTGGAGGCACATGAATAAAAAGGGCGAAATTGTTTATGCAGAAATAACTGGTCACGAAATAAAGTACGATAACCATAGTTGCCGTGTCATTATCGCTACGGATGTGACAGAAAAGGTATTACAACAGGAAGCGTTAAAGCGCCGTGAGCAGTTCCTTACTTCGCTGGTCGATTCGCAAACCAATTTTTTGGTGAGAATTGATGCTGACTATAACTTCACTTTTGCCAACCGGTGGTTTTACAAGACGCTGGGTTATAAAGAAAAAGAAATTATTGGCGGTCCTTTTTCAAAAACAGTTTTGCCAGATGAGTATGAACAGTGTGAACAGGCGTTTAAAAACTGTGTCAAACATCCGGGCAAAGTGATCAGCTTGAAGCATAGAAAGATCGATACTGAAGGCAATAGTCACTGGATAAAATGGGAGTTTATTGCGGTTCTGGATGAGAATGGTGAGGTATCCGAGCTGCAAGGTGTGGGGCAAGATGTGACACAAAATGTCGAGATTGAGAAAGAGGTTAAAAAGGCTTCGGAAAGACTCAACAGCTTTGTCGAGAGCATTACCGATGCTTTTTTTATAGTTAATAACGACTGGATGTTTATCCGCGTAAATACAGCTTTTGAAAAGATAACCGGCAAATCACGCCAGAAAATATTGGGTTCGGTTATATGGGATATTTTCCCGGGCATTATTGCTACTGAATTTGAAGAGGCTTACCGCAAAGCCATGCACGAAGAGATAAGCGTGCAGTTTACAGAGTACTTTAAACCACTGAGTAAATGGCTGAATACAACTGTTTACCCGGCAAGTGAAGGCCTCACTGTATTTATGCGCGACATTACTTATGAAATGCATGTGCAGGAAGAAATCCTCTGGACAAAAAATAACCTCGAGGCGCTGATCAACAATACCGAGGATCTGACCTGGTCCATAGATCGCGACGGGAAGTATGTTTATATGAACAGCGCTTATCGTAAACGTATTGCTGACACTTCCGGCGTGTTACCTCAGGAAGGCGACAATGCATACCTGCATTCAGGTCCAACAAATGAAATCAATTCCGAATGGCGGTCATATTACCAGCGGGCTTTTGATGGCGAAAGATATGTGATCAGGCACGAAAGCATCAACCCTAAAACCCAGGAAACCGAGCATTTCGAAGTAAGCTTTAACCCGATCTATAAGGGTACAAAAGATAAGATAATTGGTGTTGGATGTTTTGCACGTAATATTACCGAAAGGTTGAAAACCGAAGAAGCCCTAATAGATCAGAACGAACGCTTAAAAAATATTGCCTCGTTAAGCTCTCATGAACTGCGCAGACCGGTGGCTAGCATGATAGGCTTGCTTAATATTTTGGATAGGGAAAATTTTAGTAACCCGGAGAATAAGCAAATCATGGATCATCTACATACAGTAACGCAGGAGATTGATGAAGTGATCAGGGTGATCGTCAATAAAACCTTTATTGATTCGCGCTTTAATTTATAAGGATAGCATTTCTACTATTCTTATCACGTTGGGGTCGATATCTGTGTGGTGTTTTATGGCGTGTTCAAACGGTGTGAACATGATCTCGTTATTGATCAGTCCAACCATTTCGCCGCGGTAACCCATTTTTAGGGCTTCAACAGCAGCTACGCCGGTACGGCTGGCTAATACCCTATCCATACAGGTAGGTTTTCCGCCGCGTTGAATGTGGCCAAGAATGGAAACACGTGTATCTAAATGTGGGAATCTCTCTTTTACTTTACGACCGATCTCGAAAGCGCCGCCTTCTTCATTTTCACCTTCGGCCACGATTACTATACGTGAAGTTTTGTCCTTACGGCCATTTTCCAGCCTGTCGAACAAACTTGCAAGACCCGCTTTTCTTTCCGGGATCAATATATGTTCAGCACCAGATGCAATACCAGTACGCAGTGCGATCATCCCGGAGTCACGGCCCATTACTTCAACTATAAACAGGCGGTCGTGTGATTCGGCAGTGTCACGGATCTTGTCTACAGCATTGATTACCGTATTGATGGCCGTATCATAACCGATAGTAAAATCGGTGCCGGTCATGTCGTTATCGATGGTACCTGGTAAACCTATAACAGGAATATCAAACTCTTCACCAAATACAGTAGCGCCTCTGAAGGTACCATCACCACCAATGCCGATCAATGCATCAACACCTGCTTTTTTTAGATTGTCATAAGCAAGCTGACGGCCTTCTTTGGTGCGGAATTGCTCACTGCGGGCAGTCTTGAGTATAGTGCCGCCTTTTTGAATAATATTTGAAACCGATCTTCGGTCCATGGGGAACAGATCGCCCGTGATCATTCCCTCATATCCCCTGCGGATGCCGGTAACTTTGATATTGTAATATAAAGCTGTACGTACAACTGCCCGTATGGCAGCATTCATGCCCGGTGCATCACCGCCCGAAGTATAAAGCCCGATATTTGTTATGTCAGCCATTTTTGGTAGTACGGCGGATTACAGTCCGCCCTGCAAATAGTAAACGCAAAAAATCTAATTGAAATATGATTTGTGTTATAATAACACTATCATTTTTCAGCGCGAATTTACATTTATTTTTGGCTCTGCACTATTTTTTGTAAGCATTGATGCCGCTTTCGAGGAATTTTGTGTAGCTGGCAATGTTATAATCTGCTGGTGAGGGTTGTATTTCTTTACCATCTTTATCCTTCAAAAGGTCACCGTCACCATCCAGCATTACATAAAGCGGCTGTGAGTTAGAATTAAATCTTGATGCTTCCACGTCGCTCCATTTACCGCCTAGAGTCGTGATTTTTTTACCGCTATAGGTCGATACGAATTGCTCGTTTGCGGGTAATTCTGCTTTATCGTCAACAACCAGTTGAAGCAGTACAAAATCATCGCGCAGATGTTTGAAAACCACCGGATCAGACCAAACATTGGTTTCCATCTTGCGGCAATTCACGCAATTGAAACCTGTAAAATCAATAATGATGGGTTTATGCAACTCTTTCGATACCTGCAAGGCCTGATCGTAATCGTACCAGGCATCAAGCCCCCGTGTTTTTATACGGACATAATTATTCGCATACTTATGTTCCTTTATCGAAGTCTGCTGAACAGGCGCTAATACTGATCCGTCCGGAGTGCGTGACAGGTCAAAATCCTGTGTAGCCGGTGGAGGTAAAAATGCACTAATCGATTTCAAAGGTGCTCCCCATAAGCCGGGTATCATGTAAATGACAAAAGCAAATACGATAACAGAGATAAAGAATCTTGGTACAGATATATGAGTTACTTCACTATCATGCGAAAATTTGATCTTGCCTATAAGGTATAACCCCAGTAAAAGTCCTAAAGCTATCCATAATGACAAGAATATTTCGCGGTCAAACCAGTTCCAGTGATAAGCCAGGTCGACATTCGATAGGAATTTTAAGGCAAATGCCAACTCAAGGAACCCCAAAACCACTTTCACACTATTAAGCCAGCCACCTGATTTTGGCAGGCTTTTTAGCATAGATGGAAACATGGCAAATATGGTAAACGGAATAGCTAATGCTGCTGAAAATCCAAGCATACCCATAGCAGGGCCCAAACGTTCTCCTTTTGATGCGGCGTCAACAAGCAATGTTCCTATAATTGGTCCCGTACACGAAAACGACACCACAACCAGCGTTGAGGCCATAAAAAATATGCCGATCATTCCACCCCTGTCCGAGTTCTGATCTAATTTGTTGGCCAGTGAGCTTGGTAAAACAATTTCGAAAGCACCGAGAAAGGAAATGCCAAAAACAACCAGCAATAAGAAGAAGAATATATTGAAAATGCCATTTGTCGATAATGCATTTAATGCATCTGAGCCAAATGCAATAGTGATAATCAGACCTAATGTCACATATATGATAATAATCGACAAGCCATAGATAATTGACTTAAATATCCCACCGGACCGGGTTCCGCTTTGTTTGGTAAAGAAACTTACAGTAAGAGGAAGCAAGGGATAGATACATGGCAGTAACAAGGCTGTAAATCCGCCCAATAAACCTTCGATGAAAATTTGCCATAACGTTTTTGGTGCTTCTGGTTTAGATACTGTGGTCTTTTGGGTAGTAGTTTTTGCTTTGGCAGCCTCTGCTGCCGCCGCCTTTTTCCGCATAGCTATACTATCAGCAGCAGTAGGAATATCTGTAAACTGCACATCGCTGGTAGAAACGGTGTCAGCTTGCTTTTTTTGGAAGGCATGGGCCTGGTTGGTTGCCGAAAACGATAGCATAATTACCGCAGCAATGGCTAACCATATGATTTTTATATAGCTTTTTGAAATCGAAGATGTCATTTTCACCAGGGTTTTTATTTACCTAATGGAATTGAAAAATCAACATCTTCCGGTGGAAGGCATTTTTTGTCGTTGCAGGTCATGTATTCCAGCTGACCTTTTATTGCTGACACATTGCCTTTTAGTTTTACTTTTTGCTGGAAAGTAACTGTTTTTTCAAAATAGGTCACGTTCATTTTGAAGGCCTCTTCGTATTTTTTTATTGGAGCAGGTTCAGACACATTACCCACTAAAGCGTATTCTTTTGAGGGAGTAAATTTAAATGAGGTTTTTATCGGACCGCCATCACCTACATTTAATGAATAAATGTGCCAGCCGTCCTGTATAGTGGCTCGTAAAAACACTACAGCCTCGTTGTTACTTAATTTTTTTGCCGCGTATGACCATTTAACTGGCGACTCTATTTGTGCATATGAGGCCGCACTGATCAGCAGCACAGTCATCAAAAGCAATATTTTTTTCATTTTTATATAGTTTATTAGTTCAGTTGTTCATTAGTTATCGAACTACATTTATTTGTTCAAAAATTCAATTTCTTTCTGCGTATATTCTGAAGTTCCCAATCCTTTGTTAAGTATCAGAACACCATCGTCGCGCACATTTTCAATTACCCCTTCAAATATCTGCCCATTGGCTTTAAACATTTTATGCTCGTTCAGCCAATATAGCCGGGAAAAATAATCCTTCCTTACAACATCAAAATGGCCTGCCTTAAGTTTAAGGTAGACTGCTTCAATATTTTTGCAAATGTCTGATAATATTAGTTTCAAATCGTAATCCCTCGGTAAGATTTGTTTTAAAGACACTGCATTAGGTACTTCTAACGGAAATTTCTCCTGATTAATATTCAGGCCTATGCCAATCACTGAATTTTTAATTTTTCCGCCCTGAACCATATTTTCTATCAGTATGCCGCCGAGCTTGCCATCGGCATAGTAAATATCATTTGGCCATTTAATTTTTAGCTGATCGCCCAAAAGAGGTGATAATGCATTGATGATACCTAAGCTCACAGCACGGGTCAAATCAAATTGCTGGCTTAGGGGTAGAAAAACCGGATTAAGCAATATGCTAAAAGTCAGGTTTTTACCATCTTCACTATGCCACCGGTTCTGCTGTTGGCCTCTTCCTGCATACTGGCTTTCTGCCATAATGACCGTTCCCTCCGTAAATGGCTTGGAATTTGACAGTGAATTTTTAAGGAAATTGTTGGTAGAATCAATTTGTTTAATTGTGATTAAATTTTGTCCAACAAATAATCCTGAAAATATGTTATTTTGCAATGTATTATAATATAAACTAGATTGTTCAAAACTAATTCTTTTTGATGGTAAAAAACAAAGTGCTAAGTGAGTCCGCTTATCTTTCTGAACTGGCTATATACGGTATACAGGAAAAAAAGGGAAATGATATTGTTAGGTTAGACCTTCGAAATATATTTAGTTCGGTATCTGATTACTTTGTGATTTGCCATGCCGATTCGTCCACACAAGTAAAAGCTATAGCAAACAGCGTAGAAGAAGAAATTTTTAAAGCAACACAACAGGAACCTTGGCGTAAAGAAGGCCTTGAATACGGAGAGTGGATACTGCTGGATTATATAGATGTAGTAGTACACATTTTCAGGACTGACAAGCGCGAATTTTATGGTGTAGAAGACCTATGGGGTGATGCTGAGATCAAATTTTATAAAAGCGCTTAAAAAAAGTCAGTCACAGAACGGTAAAGACATGCGTCTTGTACCCGGTTCCCCTAACAAATTTTAAATTAATGATCGTAAGTTTGATCTAATAAATGGAGATGAAAGATAATAAATCAGAGAGTCCGAAACCTATTCGGAAGATACCTAATAAAAAAATGGCCCCTAAACCACCAAAATTTAACATTATGTGGCTTTATGCCATTGTTATTTTGGTGCTATTGGGCGTTGGATACCTGTCAAGCAATCCTGTTATAAAAACTATAAGCTATCAGCAGTTTGAATCACAGATACTAAAAAACCATGATGCTGAAAAACTGGTTGCCTATAAAAACGGCGACCTGGTTGTTGTAGAAGTTTATATTAAGAAAGAGGCCCTTAACAAACCCCAATATAATGAGGTGCGCGACCAAAAGTCGTTTACAGGCAGTCCAAGCAACGGTCCGCAGTACCAGTTTACAGATGCTTCTTACGAAAGCTTAAAGCAAACAGTAGCTACTGCTGAAAAAGACCTTCCTGATTCACAAAAAACGCCAATCGAGTTTACTCAGCACGAAAGCCTTTTAGGAAATTGGCTGGTACAGGGTATTATTATGGTTGTATTATTTGCAGCTGTATGGATATTTATCATGCGCCGCATGTCTGGTGGCAGCGGTGGCGGTCCGGGTGGCCAGATATTTAATATCGGTAAATCAAAAGCTACCCTGTTTGATAAAGAAGCTCAGGTATCAGTTACATTTAACGATGTAGCCGGCCTGGAAGAAGCCAAGCAGGAAGTAATGGAAATTGTGGATTTTCTTAAAAATCCTAAAAAATACACCAACCTGGGTGGTAAGATACCTAAGGGTGCACTGTTGATCGGTTCACCTGGTACAGGTAAAACATTGTTGGCAAAAGCAGTGGCCGGCGAAGCACAGGTGCCGTTCTTCTCACTATCAGGTTCCGATTTCGTGGAAATGTTTGTGGGTGTGGGTGCATCACGTGTGCGCGACTTGTTCCGCCAGGCAAAAGACAAGGCGCCTTGTATCATATTCATAGACGAGATTGATGCTATTGGCCGTGCCCGCGGTAAAAACAATATCGTAGGCGGGAATGACGAACGCGAAAATACCCTGAACCAGTTGCTGGTTGAAATGGATGGTTTCGGTACGGATTCAGGTATCATTATCCTGGCGGCAACCAATCGTCCTGATGTATTGGATTCGGCTTTATTACGTCCTGGTCGTTTTGATAGACAGGTGTCTATTGATAAGCCCGACTTGCTTGGTCGCGAACAAATATTTAAAGTGCACCTGAAGCCTGTTAAATTGGCCGAAGGTGTTGATGCCAAAAAACTATCAGCACAGACACCGGGTTTTGCAGGCGCTGAGATTGCGAACGTTTGTAACGAGGCTGCCCTGATAGCTGCCCGTAAAAACAAAGAGGCAGTTGACATGCAGGATTTTCAGGATGCAATTGATCGTGTAATTGGCGGTTTGGAGAAAAAGAATAAGATCATATCCCCAGAAGAAAAACGCATCGTTGCTTATCACGAGGCTGGTCACGCTATCGCGGGCTGGTTTTTAGAACATGCTGATCCGCTGGTTAAAGTTTCTATTGTTCCGCGTGGGGTTGCTGCTTTGGGTTATGCGCAGTATCTGCCTAAAGAACAATTCTTATATACTACCGAGCAATTAGAAGACGGTATGTGTATGACATTGGGCGGAAGAGTGGCCGAAGATATTACATTTGGCAAGATCTCAACCGGTGCTCAGAATGACCTGGAGAGAATTACCAAATTGGCTTATGCCATGGTGACCATTTATGGTATGAACGATAAGGTGGGAAATATATCCTTTAACGATACGCAGGGAGAATACCAGTTTAACAAGCCATATTCGGAAAAAACTTCCGAGCTGATTGATGCCGAAGTGCGTAACCAGATTACCCTAATGTACGATCGTACTAAAAAGTTACTTACCGATAAGCACGAAGGCTTGGAAAAACTGGCAAACAAGCTGTTGGAGAAAGAAATATTGTTCCAATCAGACTTGGAAGAAATATTAGGCAAACGTCCATTCGACCACCGTACAACTTATGATGAGTTTGTAAATGGTCCGGAAGGTGGTAACCAGGATGCCGCTGCCGGAAACCTGGTACACGAAGGCGTCGCCGATCATTCAGGAACATTCAACAGAAACCCTGAAGAAAAAGACGCGAAAAGCGATAAAGCATAATTTTAGCAAAAAGTGGAAAGCAGAAAGACCAAAGCAATAATCTTTCTGCTTTTCGCTTTTTTGCTTTAAGCTATAAACATGAGGGACATCACATCATCAAAAGAAAAGCTGCTGAAAAAGATCCGCAAAGCTTTGCTGGAGAAACGGGATAACCCTTACCCTAACCTTGAAGACCTTCCCCATTATCCCCCTACAGACGAGTTACTTGAAGTAGTTTTTGCAAAGGAATTTGCTGCCGTATCTGGTCAGTTTGTTTTTTGTGAAGACGAAATGCAGCTGATCGAAAACCTGCTCAACCTGGCCGATCAACATAAATGGCATAAAATATATTGCTGGGAACCTGCTTTGCAGGATATACTAACCCGTTTCGACTTTCCATATTTTGAAACAGATAAAGATTTTGAGCAGGCCGAAGTTGGTATTACTTTATGCGAGGCGTTAGTGGCACGAAATGGCAGCATTATCTTATCAAACTCAGGGATGGCCGGCCGCAGGTTAAGCATTTATCCTCCCGTGCACATTGTACTGGCATACTCATCGCAGTTGGTTACTGATTTGAAAGATGGCTTTAAGCTGATCAAAGAGAAATATAAAAATCAATTACCTTCTATGATCACGACCGTTACAGGCCCAAGCCGTACTGCCGATATCGAAAAGACTTTGGTATTGGGCGCCCATGGGCCTAAAGAACTTTTCGCCTTCTTGCTTGATGGTTAAGCAGTTAACCAATAATTAGTCATTTTTGGTCGGTTTTTCCACATGGTTTTTCTTGGTTTTCAACAAAAAATACCGTGAAAACACGGTGTATCTTTTTATTGCATTGCTCGTATATTGTGGCAGGTAATAATTAACCCTAACTTAAAAAACTATGGCGACATCAACTGACCCTAAAAGCCTTATTGCGGAATACCAGCAACAAAACTCCGCAGCCGGAGGGCCCGGACTAAAAACTCCTGATGGATATTTCCTTAACGGTTTTTACATCGACCGCAAAACTATCGAGGACATTCTTAACAGTAACCCTGATATCTCAGGTATCAGTGTTCAATTAGCTAAAGATCCTTCAGCTACTGGAAAACCAGACAACATTTTTACTATTTTCTTAACTGGTGCTATAGGCACTACGCCTCCGTTTACAGCCAGCGGTGACCCTACAGGTACGCCACCTCCTCCGTGCCCGCCATGGTGCACTAAATAAGTCTTACATTTATAAATGAATATCCAGGAAATAATAAGTTTCTTATTACTATTTATAGTTCTAGTTATCGGAGTGGTTTGCTATTCAAAGCTGACCACTCCTTTTAGACTTTTGGCCCTTTCTATTCCAGCAACTTTAATACTGGATTTGATATCAAAAGTGTCATCTCATCTATACAAAACAAACGCCTGGGTTTTACACCTGGAATGTTTGGTTTTGTATGTGTTTTACTCATCTGTATATTATCATCTTTTTCAGCGTCGGACAACGAAGAAGGTCGTTTTGGTATTAACACTTGCTGTCGTTGTTTTTGCTGTTATAAATGCGCTATTTTTACAGCCAGTGGTAAAAAAGACGTTCCCATCGTACTTGTACCTGGTTACTAATACCATGCTGGTTATATATTCATTGCTTTTATTTAAGCAAATGCTGCTTTACCCGGTCAGTATAAGAATCACCAGCCAGGGCGTTTTTTGGTTTAATACCTCTATGCTGTTCTTTTCAACAACAATGTTCCTAAATTTGGGGCTTATTAACTATTACGCCAAACTTACAAAAGGCGACGACGCTATTTATTATTTTTGGTACGGAAGTTATTATATACTATATATTTTAACAGGGGTTGCGCTCCTGTGCAATTACAAAGAAAAAGAATCAAAGTATGCCTGATGAAAACGTGCGAATAGTTGTATTTTCAAGTGCAGCCTTGTTCGCGTTTATCGCTTTTTTCATTATATACTTTGTGATATTATACCGGAACAGGCAGTTAAAAAATAAAAAAGAGCAGGAAAGACTGCAGGCTGCTTTTAAACAGGAGTTGCTTAAAACGCAATTGGAAGTTCAGGAGCAAACGTTAAATTATGTAAGTACCGAAATACATGATAATATAACGCAGGTACTTTCATTCGTTAAACTGACCCTTGGAAATATAGCTGGAGGCATTGAAGAGGAAAAAAAAGGCAAGGTGCTTGAAACGCGCGAGTTGGTGGCGCAAAGTATTACCGACTTGCGCGATCTTTCTAAAAGCTTAAGTTTTGAGCATATCGCCTCTCAAGGGCTGATTAGAACAATTGAAAAAGAAGTTGAACGTATAAATAAAAGCGATCTTATTGAAGTCGCCCTGGAACAGGAGGGTAACTCTTATTCTCTGGGCGAACAACGGGAACTGGTACTTTTCAGAATATTCCAGGAATCGTTGAATAATACGCTTAAGTATGCGGAAGCGAAGCATTTGAAAATCATGTTGCAATACGATACCGATTTGTTTACTTTAATGCTCGAAGACGATGGTTCTGGTTTCTCAACTGAATCTATTGAGAATAAAAATGGTTCGGGATTGAGAAACATTGAAAACAGGGCGGCTATGATAGGCGGCGCTGCCACTATAAATAGTTCGCCAGGTAAAGGTTGTAAAATAAAAGTTATCCTAAATCCTTTAAAACAACAACTATATTGATGGCAGACCCCATCCAGATAGCACTCGTAGATGATCACCGCTTATTCAGAAGCGGCATCGCCTCCCTTATCGGGGATTTTGATCGGTATAACATCATATTCGAAGCCGGCGATGGTGAAGAAATGATACGTAAGATCAATCCTAAAAAAAAGCCGCATATAATCCTGCTGGATATCAGTATGCCCAAAATGAACGGTATAGTTACCGCTAAATGGCTTAGGGATAATCACCCTGATATCAACATCATCGTTTTATCTATGTTTGAAGATGCCGAAAAGGTGTTGACGATGGTAAGGATGGGCGTTAAAGGGTATTTGCTAAAAGATTCCGAGCCGCATGAATTTGAAGATGCACTCACCAGGGTTGCGCGCAGTGAGGTTTATTACCCTGAGTTTGTAACCCGTCACTTGGTAGACAGCATCAATATCGATTATAATCTGATCAAGCTAAACAGTCGCGAAGTGGAGTTTTTAAAACTTGCCGCTACCGAACTTACCTACAAAGAAATTGCCGACCATATGTGTATCAGCTCACGCACTGTGGACGGTTACCGTGACCAGCTTTTTGAAAAACTGCAGATAAAAAGCCGCATAGGCCTCGTACTTTATGCTATAAAACATAAATTGATAGACTTGTAATTTGCTAATATTTTTAGCAAATTTGCTCTATGTCACACGAGGAGAATGAAGAGTTTTTTAAGGGCAGGGGCGCACAGGTTAATACCCACAATAAGTTTCTAAAAAACAAATATGTGCTGGAGCATATCGAGGGATTGGATGAGCAGTTCCTCGAAAACACAGCTACACAAATATTTGAGGAGACACCCAAAAAGATTGTAAGCGAATCAAACAGCCCCGATCTGAGCCATATGTTTTCCATCAATCCTTACCAGGGTTGTGAACATGGTTGCATCTACTGTTATGCCCGAAATACGCATGAGTATTTTGGCTTTAGCGCCGGATTAGATTTTGAGCGTAAGATCATCGTCAAACGTAACGCAGCGGAATTGTTAGAGCAATACTTTAATAAGAAGAACTACCAGCCGGTGTGTATCCTTCTGTCCGGCAATACGGACTGTTACCAGCCTTTGGAGCGCAAGTTAAAGATCACCCGATCGCTGCTGCAAATATTTCTTCAATATCGAAACCCGGTCAGTATTATCACCAAAAATAACGTCATTCTTCGCGACCTGGATATCCTGGGCGAACTAGGTAAAATGAACTTGGTACATGTAAATGTATCCATCACCTCACTGAATGAACAGCTTCGCCAAAAGCTGGAGCCCCGGACTGTTACCGCGAGCGGCAGGCTAGGAGTTATTCAAAAACTAACCGAAACAGGCGTACCAGTTCGAGTAATGGCTGCCCCAATAATTCCAGGATTAAATAGCAGCGAGATACCCAGCATCATCAAAGCGGCAGCAGATCGTGGTGCATTGGCTGCTGGCTTTACTATTGTAAGATTAAACGGCAGCATCGCCGAAATATTTACCGATTGGATACACAAGGCATTTCCGGACAGTGCTGAAAAGGTACTGAATATGATAAAGGCCTGCCACGACGGTAAGCTAAACGACAGTGATTTTGGACGAAGAATGAGCGGTGATGGCAATATTGCGCAATCTATTCACCAAATGTTCCGCATGTCGGTAACCCGTTTTATGGGCGACAGGATTATGCCGGAGTTTGATTATAGTTTATTTGTACCTAAAGGAGGGAAGCAGACGAGTTTATTTTGAGTGCTGTGAATTAGTTAGTTAAATTTGTTACAGGAACTTTTCGGTATGAGAGACTATATACTTGAAAAGACGGTATGGACACATGAAGACTTTATATTAGGCATGCCTTTGAATGACTGCCTGGTGTATGCATTTGCCTTGTACGAACCAAGGGAGCTTGTGCTTGACGTCGATTTCATTTTTGACCGGGTAGATCGGCATACAGATAGCGCAAGGTTTTGGGTTGCGCCATGCTCACTTGTTTTTGAGGATGTTCGCCTGTCTAGCATTGACATAAGATGTGTTAGACCGCATGTAAGAGAATTTACAAGATACTTGCCAAGATCAATAAAGAAGCCAACTCTTACGAACAGGGAGGTTGACTGGCTGTATAACATTTCATTGAATAAAGGCGAAATTATTTTCAGGTCGTCTGATTACCACCTATATGTGCGCAGAAGCCCGGTATTGATAGACCGTATGTCGCTCACAGATGAAGAGCGGGGTGGCGTTTTGTTTAGCAGGGTATTCGAGGGCTAGCTGACGGCTATTGAAAGCTATAAGATATTAAATCATTCAAAAGTGCAGCAAATGAGCAATTATAATCCAGAAAAGATTATTTGGACGGAAGATGACTTTATAGGAATGAACTGGGAAGGCGCCCGCATCCGTGCTTGTTGCTTTAACAAAAAGTTAGAAATAGCTTTTGACATAGATTACGTATTTGAGCGGGTGAAATCCAAGAAATCAGATAAGTATAGTAAATTTTGGATTGCACCCTGTACCCTTGTTTTCGAAAATGTCTATGAAATCTATTCAGATTTTAACCACCTGCATCCAACTATGACGTATATATCCAGAAATCGCCCAAGATCACCTGAAAATTTAAAAAGTCTTGACAGAGGACCCGAATACGATTGGTATATTCATTATGATGGCGGATTATTTACTTTCACTTCGGTTGGCTATAAACTCTATGTTCGCCGCGATCCAGTAGCAACAAGCAGGAAATTTCTTAAAATGGAGGAACGGGGAGATGTTTCCTTTAATAGAGCTTACGAGGCCTATTAAGTATTATTTGTTGACTTAATTAATTTGTCAACTACAACTCCAATAAGTATTCCAACCAGATAGGACAAAAGACCACCCCAAAGAAATGTGTCACCCAGCACTAATCTGCCAAAAAGTGTATGCCGCAAACTATCTATCCAAGGGGCCTTATAAAGCTGGCTAAACTCTATGCAAAAGCAAAACAGCAGACTAATCAGCACGACGAATTTTGTCTTCTTATCAATAAACAGGAAACGGCAAATAAAGTAAACCATAGTCCCCCATAAAATATCTCCGATAAATAGAGGGATAAAAGTGAAATGGCGTGAAATCAGGCCGATGATAATGGTGGTGATGATCAGGATAAAGTAGGTTACTCGTTTTTGCATTCGTTGTGTCTCATCAAAGTATTTCCATCAAAAAATTAACCGTCCATAAAAAAAGCGCCATTAAGGCGCTTTCCCATTCGTATATCGTATTGCAATTAGGCAGTTTCTGCTTCCAGTGCCATTTGCTCGTCAACCAAAATACGGCCGCAGTGTTCGCAAACGATGATCTTTTTGCGCTGGCGGATGTCCGACTGGCGTTGAGGCGGGATCTGATTAAAACAACCTGAACATGAATCGCGCTGGATGGTTACTACAGCCAAACCATTCTTAGCGTTTCCGCGAAGACGGCTGTAAGCAATCAGTAAACGCTCTTCGATATTTTTTGAAGCTTTATCAGCTTCAGCGTTCAGTTCGTTTTCTTCTTTTTCAGTTTCAGCAGTAATAGTGCCTAATTCTGCTTTTTTAGCATCCAGATCAGCGCGACGGCCTTCCAGGTCAGCTAATGCTTTTTCGTAGATCTGGGTTTTGGTAGTGATCTCGTAACCATATTCCTTGATCTTCTTTTCGCTCACTTGTATGTCTAAGCCCTGTATTTCAACCTCTTTAGAGATGGCTTCATACTCGCGGTTGTTTTTTACTTCGTTAAGCTGCCCTTCGTATTTTTTGATATTGGCCTGTGCTTCCTTGATCAGGTTTTTGCGGGTTACAATATCATCTTCCAGGTCGTCCAGCTCGTTTTTTATTTTCTGAATACGGGTTTCCAATCCTTCAACATCATCTTCCAGATCAGCAACTTCCATAGGCAGTTCACCTCTTACCTGGCGTATCTTATCAATCTTGGTGTGGATGGTTTGTAGTTCGTATAAAGCTTTCAGCTTTTGTTCTACGGTTTGTTCCATTAAATAAAATATTTGACGGGGTTTGTATTAATTTCTGTTAAACGGACGGCAAAGTTAGCAAATTTTTTTCTAATTATTTCATACAATAATTGTTGCGTAAATTGCTCACTCTCAAAATGTCCGATATCTGCAATTACCAGCTTCCCTTCGGCATCAAAAAACTCGTGATATTTGTAGTCGGCGGTCACAAAAAAATCTGCTCCGGCGGCAATGGCATGTTTCAATAAAAAGCTTCCTGAGCCACCGCAAACAGCTACTGTTTTAACGCCTTTTCCGGTCAATGTAGTATGCCGGATCACATGGGCATGCATTTTTTCCTTTAATTCGAACAGGAATTCTTCTTCATCCAGCGGTTCGTCGAACTCCCCTATCATACCTGAACCTACTTCCTGGTGCTGATTCGTTAGATGGTATAGATCATAAGCCACCTCCTCGTAAGGATGTGCGAGGAACAGCGCCATCAACAATTTACTTTCCAGCGTAGCCGGATAAATAGTTTCTATCCGAACTTCATTTTCATGATGACGAACGCCTGGTTCGCCAACATAAGGATTGGTGTCATCTCCGCCTTTGAATGTACCGGTACCTTCTGCATTAAAGCTGCACTCGCTATAATTACCAATGTTACCTGCCCCGGCATGGAATAAAGCATTTCGGACCTGTTCAGCTTTATCTTCCGGAACATAAGTCACCAGCTTTTTAAGCAGGCCATTTTTAGGAGATAATATCCTTAGATTTTTTAATCCCAATGTTTCACATATCCGCTCATTCACACCGTTCATCACATTATCCAGGTTGGTATGAATGGCATAAATGGCAATGTGATTCCGGATTGCTTTTTCTACTACCCGCTCCACGTAGGTTTTGCCATTCAGTTTCTTTAATCCACGAAAAACGATAGGGTGATGAGAAATAATAACCTGGCAACCTGTTGCGATGGCTTCATCTACGATAGCCTCGGTACAATCCAATGAGATCAACGCCTGCGACACCTCCTGGTCAGGGTGACCGACAATTAAACCCGAATTATCATAATCTTCCTGGTAAGCCAGCGGGGCAAGACTTTCGAGGTAAGCGGTAAGGATGGACAATTTCATAATAATAAACACTAATTACACGAATTGGAACGAATTTCACTAATTATAGACCAAATAAAATTCGTGTAATTCGTGCTCATTCAATTCGTGAAATTAGTGAATACTTTATTTCATCCAAACCACTTTCTGCTCCGATTTGTGCGGTTGTGATATAATGTCACCATACAAATTAGGCTTTCTTGCCTTTATGTAACGGTACCCTCCGGCATCAGTCAGTTTATCAGGTGTTATTGTTGCTATCACGATCTCGTTATCAAAACTGCGGCACTCGGCAATGATGTCACCAAATGGATCAAGGATCATAGAACAGCCGTTCTTCAACTGGTCATCATCCATGCCGATAGGGTTAGAGAATATGGCATAGATAGCATTATCATAAGCGCGGGCAGGCAGCCATTTCATTAGCCAGGCACGGCCTTTTAGCCCATCAAACTCTTGCCTTAATGTCGTCGGATCTGCTTCCCTATTCTCCCATAATTTCGGGTCGACAACGCCTGCCCCCGGCCGTGTGGATGGCGTACACATAGTAACATGCGGCATAAACACAATATCGGCCCCAAGAAGTTTCACTGCTCTTACGTTCTCGATGATATTATTATCATAGCAGATCAGGATGCTGCATTTCCAGCCGAACAGGTCGAAGATCACATATTGATCGCCGGGTGTAACGTGTGGGTTAATGAACGGATGTAGTTTATGATACTTTGCGATCAACCCGTTTTTATCAACGCACACTTGTGTTTTATAAATCTTTTCTTCATTATCCTTTTCAAAAAGCCCCGCTAGTATCACCATATCAAACTCTTTGGCAATGGCTATCAGTTGCGTTACGCTTGGGCCATCTGGAACAAATTCAGCTACCTCCAGCATTTGCTCTTTTGAAAAAGGAATAGCAAAGCCATACCCGGTAACCGAACACTCGTGAAAGGCAACAACATCCGCACCCTTATGTGCAGCCTGCGCAGTAAGCTTCCGTATCATCTCCAGGTTATAGGATTTATCTCCACTGCGGTTTTCAAACTGTGCGGTAGCAATTTTTATGTTTTTCATTTTGATTTTTTTCTCAAAGTTAGCTTGATGACAGGCATTTGAATTGTATAATCCCGACAAATCATCTAACCGCCAATAGATTTACTGCGAGTGGATTAGCCGATAATAAATATTGTGTAGGCGTTAGTCCGGTGGTCTGTTTGAAATGATGTATCAAGTGTGCCTGGTCATAATAACCGGATTCTAATCCAGCCATAGTTAGTGACTCAGGTTTTTGTTTTGAACGTACAAGTGATAAGAAATGATGCAATCTAACAATTTGAAGGTACTTGCCGGGGGATATGCCAATGGTCGCCTCAAACAGGCGCTCGAGCTTACGCTCAGAGTGTCCCGTTAAGCTAGTCAGTTCTTTTATGGTTGTTTGTCCTTTGATTTGTATGATCGATCGTACTACTTGGCCGAATTTGTCTGAATTATTGGCCGAAATTTTAAATAATGCGGCAAAATAGGCTTCTATGGCTAAAATGGACTGAGTGTAAGATATAGCCGCCTTCAAATTATCAGCTAATGAATTAATTTGATGTCCATACATTAACTGTGCGTCAATTATTTGTCCCCTCACCTCGTCTGCCGGTAAACCGGATAATCTATAGAATCCAAAAGGATGGAATACGACGATGAGTATTTCTGTGTCGGCTAAGCATTTAATATCCTGGTAGCTCTCCAATTGGCCGTAGACAAAAGCATAGGGCAAAACACGATCAATACCTTCTTCATTCCTGATTTTGAGTTGACCCTTAATAATGAAAACCAACCCTGTATTCCCGTCAGAAAAAAGCCGCAAGGTTCTATCACTCGCACACTTTAGAAACAGGTAATGTTTGATACAGAATGACCAGGCTGGTGAGGATGGGAGCTGCATAGCCTAAATAATTAATCAAATATACCATAATTAGATTGCGCAGTTTCCGCCAAAGAAATAAATAAAATACCTGATACTAATATGGCTGCGTCTATCAATATCAGGTATTTACCCGGCGGGTAGTCATTGTTATTGTGCGCTCATTTTAGCCAGTTGATGGCTTTCAAAAGCAATTTTACGGTTGTACTCCATTGCCAGGTCTTTGTGATTTACCAGGTCGACAATCGATCCGATAAAACACAGACCCACGGTAAACAGGTATAAAATTCCCATGCCTATCTGGCCGACAATAAAGCGTTGTAAACCTGGCACTACGCATAAACCAACGATACAAAAGATCAGCATGTCCTGCGGACTTTTACGCTTGTTGGTATAGTTCATGTAAAAATATTTGTGCTGGTTTTCACTCAGCTCAGCTGTGGCTTGCTGTATAACGGCAAGCTCTTCTGGTGTAATTCCTGATAGCCCCATATATGGGCTTTGATTCATATCCATGGTGACGTGTTTTTAAGTTGATTCAAAACTAATATAGAACTAAAAGTTTTGAAACGCAAAATTGGCGGGCAGAGTGGCCTTGTCGGTAAATAGCGGGATCTTATCGGTATACCGGGAATGATCTGTAGTGAATAATTCTTTGATTAAATAGGGTGAATATCCTGTAAAGTATGATACACAAAGCAGGTATACCAAGCCAGTGAGCATGCCATGAGTTGCTGATATTACCACGAAATAGCCATGATATAGAGTGCCCCAAACCGCAGCCAGGGCACCAGGTAAACCCCATAGCTTTTAACGGGCAAAGGCTAAAATGTGCCGGTCCGGAAGGATCAGTGAATGCTAAAGCTGTGAGCGCAGCAATCCAGAATATGAGTTCGAAATATCTTGAAAAAAGGCGTTTAATCAACTTTCTTTGATTTGCTTATCAGCAGTAAAGTTACTGCAAGCGAGGATAAAACACCTATAAGCAGGGCTGCAAAAATACGCCCGGAAAAATCACTCCAGTTTGCCTTTTCAGTGGTAGATATCCAGTTGATATAAACAATGCCTATAAAGACAACGAATATACCCGATACGATCAATATCTTAAAAGCCTGTATCAATCCCTCCAAAAAATTCATCTTGCCTCCCAGGTCATTATCGCGGTACCGCTTTACGCCGATATACAAACCAACAATAGGGATCAATACAGAGACAAATTCGATGGGGTTCACTTTATCGTTCGAGAAACGAAGACCCATACTAAGCATAATAAACAACCAAACTCCACTTAATACTCCAATAACTAATCCGGGAACTAAAGCATTTTTCATAATAGTTGTGTTTAAAAGGTCATGGCATCGGGTTAACAAGATTATTAAAGCGGTGCGATTGATTAGGTGATTTAATGGTTATATAAATATACGTGATATTTAAAGTATTTTCAATTTACTTAAAAAGTAATTTTCGCGTCACTTTGTTTTTAATAGCTACCTGTTTTCCACATAAAAAGTTGTCTGTGTGCAACAAAAAATACCTTTTTGTTATATTTGCGCCAGTTTGAACATCCGTGATATTTTAGAGCTTTATAAGGCTGATGAGCGGGTTGAAGCGTTGGCGAAAGCATTGAACGCTGGCAAAGATACCCGGATTCAGTTGCGTGGTTTGGTCGGATCAGGAGATGCGACCGTGGCGGTAGCTTTGTATTTTTTGCAGCACCCGAATATGATATTTGTGCTGCCTGACCGCGAGGAGGCTGCTTATTTCCAGGCTGATCTTGAAAATCTGACCAGCAAGGACGTTCTGCTTTTCCCATCATCCTACCGCAAAGCATTTGAATTTACCCAACCGGACAGCAGCAATGTGCTTGCCCGTGCTGAAGTATTGAATGAGCTGAATCACTCATCAGAGTTCGGACGCCTGATAGTTACTTACCCCGAAGCTCTGGCTGAAAAGGTGATTGACCGCGATTCGCTGGCTAAAAATACGCTCGAGATCGCAGTAAGCAATAAGTTAAGCATCGACTTTATTAACGAGTTCCTGATCGAATACGATTTTGAACGCGTTGATTTTGTATATGAGCCGGGACAGTTTTCCATTCGCGGTGGCATCGTCGACATATTTTCTTTCTCGCACGACCTGCCTTACCGTGTAGAGTTCTTTGGTGATTTTATAGAGTCGATACGCACTTTCGAGGTGGAGAGCCAGCTATCTGTTGAGCAGGTAAAAACCATCACTATCGTTCCGAATGTGCAATCCAAATTCCTGACGGAGCACAATATTTCTTTGCTGGAATATGTCGATAAAGGGTCGCAAATATGGATAAAGGATGTTCAGCTGACGCTGGATGTAATCAAATCAGGCTATAAGAAAGCGACTGAGCTTTGGAAGGCCCTATCATCTGACGAGAAGGAAAAGAACCCGGAATGGATCGATCCGAAGTTTGGATTTACGGATGAAAAGCTGATCGGCGATCAACTGCATGATTTCCCGGTGGTAGAATTTGGTAAACAATTCTTTTACCAGGATGCACAGGCAATTAATTTTGATATGCGCCCGCAGCCATCTTTTAACAAGGATTTCAGCCTGCTGATCCATAATTTTAAGAATAACGAGGCTGAGCGTATCCAAAACTATATATTGACTGATTCTGCACGACAGGTAGAACGTTTGTATGCCATATTAGAAGACCTGGATAAAACCGTAAAGTTTATACCGATCAATATATCGATACGAGAGGGGTTTGTTGACCGTGAACAAAAACTGGCCTGCTACACCGATCACCAGATATTTGACCGTTACTATAAATACAAGCTTCGGAAAGGATACCAGCGCACACAGGCCATCACGCTAAAAGAGTTGCGTGAGTTAAAGCCAGGTGATTTTGTAACGCACATTGACCACGGTATAGGTAAATATGCCGGGCTGGAAAAAGTGGAAGTGAACGGCAAAATGCAGGAGATGATCCGGCTGATCTATGCGGATAATGATTTGCTGTATGTCAATATCAACTCGCTGAACCGTATCTCTAAATATAGTGGCAAGGAGGGGACCGTTCCCAAAATGAACAAACTGGGTACCGATACCTGGGAGCGCCTAAAAAAAACCACAAAAAAAAAAGTTAAGGACATAGCCCGCGACCTTATTAAGCTCTACGCTTTACGCAAGGCTAAAGAGGGGAAGGCCTTTTCTCCGGATACTTACCTTCAAACGGAACTCGAAGCATCCTTTATTTACGAGGATACCCCCGACCAGGAAAAAGCTACTGCTGATCTGAAAAAAGATATGGAATCTCCGCATCCAATGGACAGGCTCATTTGCGGTGACGTGGGGTTTGGCAAAACCGAAGTGGCTATTCGTGCGGCATTTAAAGCCGTTGCAGATAGTAAACAGGTGGCTATACTTGTGCCTACTACTATTCTCGCAGCACAGCATTACAAGACGTTTTCTGATCGTTTGAAAGGTTTCCCTTGCAATATTGATTACGTAAATCGCTTTAAATCGACCCGGCAGATCAAGGAAACTTTGGAGAAGCTGAAAGAAGGAAAAATTGACATTATCATCGGTACGCACCGCCTGGTAAGCAAGGATGTAAAATTTAAAGATCTTGGGCTGATGATCATTGACGAGGAGCAAAAGTTCGGGGTATCAACCAAGGAAAAGTTAAAACAAATGCGCGCCAATGTGGACACGCTCACGCTGACTGCAACGCCGATACCGCGTACACTCCATTTCTCCTTAATGGGCGCACGCGACCTTTCGATCATATCCACCCCGCCGCCAAACCGCCAGCCGGTGGTGACGGAATTACATGTATTTAATGATAAACTGATAAAAGAAGCGGTTGAATATGAGATTGGTCGAGGTGGACAAGTATTCTTTATCCATAATCGCGTAGCAGACCTGATGCAATTGGGTGGATTGATCCATAAACTTGTTCCCAAAGCACGTATAGGTATTGCGCACGGACAATTGGAAGGTGACGACCTGGAAGATGTAATGCTCAAATTCGTTAGCGGAGGATACGATGTGCTGGTAGCGACTACTATTATTGAAGCCGGTCTGGATATTCCTAACGCCAATACCATCATCATAAACCATGCGCACATGTTTGGCTTGAGCGACTTGCACCAGATGCGTGGGCGTGTGGGACGAAGCAATAAAAAGGCATTTTGTTATTTGCTGAGTCCTCCCTTATCAACGCTTACATCTGAGGCCCGTAAACGCTTAAGTGCGATAGAAGAGTTCTCAGATCTTGGTAGCGGTTTTAATGTGGCTATGCGCGATCTGGACATCCGCGGCAGCGGCAACCTGTTGGGCGCAGAACAAAGCGGTTTTATAGCGGAGATCGGGTTCGAGATGTATCATAAGATTTTGGATGAGGCTATCCAGGAGTTGAAGGAGGATGAGTTTAAAGGCTTGTTCCAGGACGAAAAGCCAAAGCCATATATTTCATTTACGCAGATCGATACGGACATGGAAATACTCATTCCCGATGAGTATGTGACAAATATAGCCGAACGATATAACCTGTACACCGAACTCTCCAAGCTCGAAAATGAAGTCGAATTGCAGGCATTTGAAAAGCAACTGAACGACCGCTTTGGTCCGGTGCCGCCGCAGGTAAGCGATATGCTGAACACCATGCGCCTGCAGTGGCTTGGTAAGGCCATTGGGTTTGAAAAGATATCTTTGAAAAAGAATGTGCTTCGCGGATATTTCATTGCCAACCAGCAGTCGCCTTACTTTGAAAGCAGCATGTTCAGACAGGTATTAATGTTTGTGCAATCCAACCCTCGCCGGACTAACCTGAAAGAGGTGAAAAACTCGCTCCGGCTTAGTATTGATGGGGTGAATAGTATTGATGAGGCGGTGCAACTGCTGGAGGATATTGCTGAACCGGTAGGGGTTTAATTTGTCTGAACAATGGTTTTCCTGATTCAGGGATTGTCATGATTAAATCTTAGTTCTCCAGAGACTATCAAATCACCTAAACCTTGTGCCGTTTCTATCAGATTCTTTTCTGTATTGGCTATTGCCGTTGGCATATCTATAAAGTCCCGGTTGATCGATAACAACGCATCAAAGTACTTTTGCAATGTTGCGTCCGGTTTGTTAGGTACACGGCCTGCTAATCCCACAACAGGAAGATGTTTTTTCTTTGCTTCAACTGCAACACCATAAGGTCCCTTCCCCTGTAAAGTTTGCGTATCAATACTACCTTCGCCGGTAATAACCAGGTCGGCGTTTTTTAAGGCCTGATCAAATCCTGTCAGCGATAAAAAATATTCAATGCCATTTACCAGTTTCGCATTGAGCCAGGTATGCAATCCGGCTGTGGCTCCGCCTGCTGCTCCGCCATGTTTTATAACGGTCATGTCTGTGCCAAGCTGTGCTTTTGAGACCGTGGCAAAGTTGGCTAGAAAACTATCCAGTAACTTAACATCAGATGGAGAAGCGCCCTTTTGCGGACCGAAAACAGCGGCTGCTCCTTCAGGCCCTAAAAGTTTGTTATTGACATCGCAAAGTATAATGATCTCCGTATCATGTATGCGGCGATCAAGTCCTGAATCGTCGATCTTAACCATTTTTGCCAACTCGTCAGGGACGGCTTTTGAGCGTTTTCCATCCTTATCCAAAAAGTCTATCCCTAAGGCCTTTAATATGCCACATCCACCGTCAACTGTAGCAGAGCCACCCATAGCAATGACGATTTTGCTTACACCTTTATCCAACGCAGCATTAATGAGCTCGCCTGTGCCATAAGAAGATGTTTGCATAGGATTTAACCCCTCCCTTTTTAGCAAACGCAGACCAGAAGCATCAGCCATTTCAATAACAGCAGTTTTGCCATTATCGATAAGACCGAAACGGGAATCGATCTTTCGCCCAAGCGGATCATGTACCTGTTGTGATACGATAACACCTTTGCAACGTTCTATAATTAAGCTGCCGGTACCGTCCCCACCATCGGCAATGGGAAAACATTCGGTAGTACAATCCAATTGGCTTTGCTGCAATCCCTGCTCAATTGCCTTTGCCACCTGCATGGCATCAAGACTATTTTTAAAAGCATTCGGAGCGATGAGGATATGCATATCACCAGATTTTAGATAAAATATAAACGGTCGCCAGTGTGATTATCCCCATAAACAAGGTCGACACTGTATAAACCTTCAGCATAGTTTTCATGCTGATTCCTGAAAACCGCGAGATCACCCAAAAATAAGCGTCGTTGGCATGAGAGACCGTCATCGATCCTGCACCCATGGCCAATACGCAGAACAATTTGCCATTTTCGGTATCCAAACCTAAGGCAGGTAGCAGAGGTAGAACTAACGATGAGGCTGTAATAATAGCGACCGTCGATGACCCTTGTGCCGTTTTTAAAACTGCAGTAAGCAGGAATGGGAAAAAGAGGCCCATCGTTCCCAAAGCCATTGATTGACTGAGGTGATCGCCTAGTTTGGTAGCTGTTAAAATAGCACCGAAGGCACCTCCCATACCTATCACGACTAATATACCGCCGGCTTTTTCAACGGAATCCTGAAGGATTTTACTTAACTCGCTTTTATGCCAGCCGCGCTTGCAATTGAGGGCTAATAAGACGCCAATTAATAATGCAATCACCGGGTCACCCAATGCAAATAGAACTTTTACCCAAGCAGGATCATTTGCGATTCCTTTAGTTAAAAATGAACGGATTGCTATAAGTATGATCGGCACAAACACCGGGAGGCAAGCTTTGAATAATGATGGTCCATGACCGGATTCGTCTTCGTCAATATCTTCCACGATCTTGTCACACGCATTTCGCCCGGCATAATTGGCCCACCAATTGCCGATGAGCATGGCAGGGATAGAGGCTATGGCGCCGATCAAAATTAGTTTGCCAAAGTTAACCCCAATAGTTGCCGCAGCAGCAGAAGCCCCGGGATGTGGTGGCACCATGCAATGAACAGAAAGCAAACCTGTCGCCAGTGAAACTGACATGGTAGCGATGGATATGCCTGTGCGTTTGGCCATAGAACGGTTTAGACCAATAAGAACAATATAACCCGAATCACAAAATATAGGCAAGCCGACAAAGAATCCAGTGATGCTCATGGCCAACGGAGCAAAGCGTTTGCCCATTCGTTTCAAAAGGAAATTCGCCATTACAGTAGTACTGCCGGTATACTCCAGCAACAAGCCCAAAGTGGTGCCCAAAACGATGATGAGCCCTAAGTTTTTCAGGATATTACCGAAACCATCTTTAACAGTGCCAAGCACATCAGCAACAGGCATTCCAACACCCAAGCCAACCAGCACACAAGCCAGGAACAAAGAAAAGAAAGCAGGGATTTTATAACGGGTGGAGAGGATAACAATGAGCGCAATTCCGGCTACTAATAAAGTAAGGATGTAGGCCAGTGAGTGGGTCATTGGTTAATTGGTGTTATTGCAAATTACAAAACTTAATCCAACCCAATCAAATAATCTAACTTATTCAACTTTCTTAAATATCCCCTTCAGATTTCGACCCAATTCCTTGTAATCCAAACCATAACCTACTACAAATTCATTGGCTATTTCGAAGCCGGTGTATTTTAGTTCGGGGATGGTTCTTTCTAATGCGTCGGGTTTTAGCAACAGGGAACAAACGGTAATGGAAGCCGGCTCGCGGACTTTGAGCTTTTCGATCAGGTAATGCATGGTGTTGCCGGTATCCACAATATCTTCCACCAATATAATGTCACGGCCCTTGATGTCGATGGTCAAATCGAAATCGTCCCTGATCTTTCGGGTGGTTGAGGTTCCACCGTAATAAGAAGCTAATTTGGCAAAGGTGACCTCGATAGGTGTTTCGATCTGCTTTACCAGGTCGGCCACAAACAGGAAGCTGCCGCTCAGGATACCTACCATTACAGGAATACGTCCTGAATAGTCGCTGCTGATCTGCCCGGCAATTTCGCCAACCCGTTTTTCGATCGATGCATAAGGAATAGATAATTCGAAAGTGAGATCGGCTACCTGGGTTTTCATGCGGTTAAATGTAGAGATTATAGTTAAGAATATGCAAAGAGTATCCCTAACCAAAATGACTTTGAAAGTAGATTAAGTACGAGGCGATGAAAATTTAGTTACTAATTGGTCAATTCGAGTTTAAGTTGAGGGTCGAATAAAGGTTTGCTGTATTCTTTGTCAGACATGTACCGCCAAATGCTGTAATCTATGCAAGACCTAGATATTTGAAGAAAATCGGCAGCATATTCTACTATTTTTTTGGTATGATAATATTCTTTAGTTTCGATATTCGCTAACTGAACAAAGGAATAAATATGACGGTCTACTGCAACAGTATCAAAATTTAATAGCTTTAATAAGTAGTCTAAAGTTTTTGGTCCAATACCGTTTATTTCCAAAATCCTTTTTCGGTTTTCATTTTTTAAAAGAAATAATTTCAAGTCAGAACATGTATTTATTCGATTATCCAACAGGAATGAAATTATGTTATTTAACCGGTTTATTTTTACGGGATGCCTCCAATTGATTATATTTTCCAATCCATAACACTTTATGGTTTCGTTGAAAAAATTAACAGTATAGGCCCCGGGATAATTCAGAAGTAATTTTTGGACTCTAGGTCTCACAATTTTATTATAATTCAACCCGGCCTGTAATGTAATATCAGTTAATAAAGCACCCATATGATCATATATAGTCTCCCTTTCAACATAAATAGTTTTAAAGGATTCAAGGCCTATAATAAAATTTGCTAGCTTTCTAGCTTCAGCGACACAAGTCATATTTAGATTTCAGTTGTTGCTATTCTTTTTAAAGCATCTAATCTGTCTACACAGTTCGGGCAAGCCCCGCATGGAATTGTGGGAGAAGCTTGACATGAAAAAGTATTCCCAATGGACGCTCCTAAATTTATTCCCAATTTCGCGACATCAAATTTTGAATAGTATCTAAAAGGCATATTAATTTTTACAGATCCATATTCGGATAGCATTCCTTCCATTTTTTCAAAAAACTCATTGGAACAATCAATTTCTTTAGCATGGTTGCTATTAATGAAAGCTGAATACACATTTGATAATCCAATAGTCTGCGCAAAAGTAGCACCAATTGTTAATAATAATACATTTCGGTACGGAATATAGAGATCATCAGCTTTAATATCGTCTTCCCATAAATTGGCTGGTTTTATGAACTTAGATGTTGACCTTTTGTAAACAGACTGTATATCAATTATTTCAATTTTATTGATATGAGTTTTAGGCAAAACCTCCTTAAGGGTTTCAAATTCTGTTTGGGCGCAATGCTGACCATAATTAATAAAAAGAGGAACAAAATCAATCCCTTGATCTATTAACCAAAACGCCATAGTGGTGGAATCAAGTCCCCCTGAGGCTAATAAAACGCCGTCTCTATTTGTCATAACTATTTATAATAAATACTTGGGAAATGATTTCATCCAAGTCACTTGAAACTAAAATTGGCAATTCTGTCAACATACAATTCTCAGCTATTTTATACGGATCGTATACCATCACAGGTTTAGATCGTGCAGCGGCAAATCCAATTTCAATTAATGTACCTGGATCGTTATATAGTAAAACTGCGATAAGCATTTTGCATTGATCTAATAGTCTAATATCATTAGTAAACAGCTCACGTTTGCGTGTGCTGGACGCATCTTTTTCCATTTGTCCGTTCTCTTTAATCGGTCGTCTTGGACTAAAATTGTGATATTTCAAGCTCTCAACCAATAATTCAATTGGTGCAGTGTTTATGAAATCGAAATCAGGAGCTGCTATGTAAATGTTTATTTGTTTACGGGATTCCCATGGAAGGTTTACACCACCCATACAAACCAATTCATCTATGTTTGATTTTAATATTCTTTTTACTCCAGTTTTAAAATCATCCGGGTATGTAGTTGTTGCATATTCCATTGCTACCCAAGATGATATATTTAATGCACTTTCGTAGGTTAGCATGGGATAGTGACATATATAGGAAGCATTATACACATCGCCCACCCCGACAGAATGCACAATTGGCCTAGTTTGAGCAGGCACTGAAACTAATTCATTCGTTTCAAAATCAAATGCTCGACTTCCGCCTCTATTCTCCTTTAATATTAATCGTTCAGTAATGTCTGTAAAATGATCTTTGAAACCCATGAAATCATTCTTGTATAGATTTCTAAACAATTCTGATGATGTTGAAATAAATAATGTACTTAGTTTATTTGTTAAATCCTTAAATAGCGACAGGTCTGTTAAATTGTTTGCAACGTCGATATGAATTCTGCTTTTTGTCGTTTTGGATTTAATAATGTCAAACTCGTAATTACCCGAAATAAACAATAAGTCATCGTAGTTATTACTACCTAGCTTATCAATAGCAGATGAATAATATTCCAATTTAATATCGTCTCGAAGTATAAATTCGTATCCTTGATCGCCAACTTCTTTGGCCTCATTTATTAAAAATACATAAGGTGCGCCATTAACAGTCCCAAGCTTAAGAATCTCGTTACATCCAAGAGATTTGAGATATTTTTCAATTGATTCGTCTAAATAAGAAGGAGCAAAATAACCAACATCAAATTCAATATTTAATGCCCATAAGCATCTAGCTGCATGAATTATGCCTCCAAGTCTTAATTTGATACCTTCTTCTGAAGTTTTTAAGGTAATATCTACAACAACGTCGCCGATTAGACAAATTTTTGATTTAGATATCATAATGGCGCAATATCAACCTTCACGTATGGCATTGGCTTAATAGATGAGGCGGTAACAACACCAGCATAATTAAAACCGTTGTCTATACAAACTTTAATATAGTTAAATTTAGTAGGTAAATATCCTACCCCAGTTCCGTCGCTAGTTGTTACTAGTAAACGAATGTTGTTGAAAATAACTTTGACATTAGTTCCGACAGGTGGTACATCATTGTTCATCTTGTAGTAGTCACATCTAGAAACATCTTCAAGTACCGCTTCAAAAGCTTGCCCACAATTATCTTGCCCACTTGATCCACCAGAAGATGGATTTGAGCTAGTTGGTTTATTATTAGAGTAATCGGTTAAAGAACCAGAGCCTGAGCTTCCCATAATTTATTTTTTAGGTTAATAAAAGGTTTATTGATTTCGAAGGTATTGATCATAAGAAATACTCGCAACCCGTGAAAACACCCATTTTTATCCCAATTTTGTTTTTATAACCAAAATCTTTCCAACTTCCGGTCTTCCCCACTTTCATAGATAAAATCCTATCTTTGCTCCCTCATGATTGACTACCAGGTTCATACCTTAACCAACGGTATCCGTATTTTACTAAAGCACTCGCCTTCAACTATTACGCATTGCTGTTTTGTGGTGAATGCCGGGTCGCGCGATGAGCCGGATGATAAGGCCGGGCTGGCTCACTTTATAGAGCACCTGCTGTTTAAAGAAACCGAGACCCGCAATACCAACCAGATATTAAACCGCCTGGAACTGGTAGGGGCTGATCTGAACGCTTATACCACCAAAGAATACACTTGTATACATGCCTCGCTGCTGAAACAGCACCTGGAGCGCACGGTCGACTTGTTTCAGGATATTTTGTTTCATTCTACTTTTCCGCAGGATGAACTGGAAAAGGAACGCGGTGTGATTTTGGATGAGATAGCCTCTTACCTCGATCAGCCGGAAGAAGCCATCCAGGATGATTTTGAAGAGTTACTGTTTAAAGATCATGTTTTAGGCAAGAATATCCTCGGCACAACGGAAACGGTTTCTTCAATGGATAAGAAGGATATCCAGCGCTTCATCGCGGCCAATTATAATACTGAAGAAATGGTCTTTGCCATCTTTGGAGATCACGATCTAAAAAAAGTAATCAAACTGGCTGAGAAATATTTTGGTGACATCAAGCCAAATCATAATAAGAAGCACCGTCATAAACCTGCCGAAAGTATTGGTCAAAAGCTGAATGTTTTTCGCCCTATTGCCCAAACACATTGCATCATTGGTAACCAGGCCTATCCATCGGCGCATCAGCATAAAACAGGCTTATTATTGCTGAACAACCTGCTTGGCGGAATGGGTATGAGTAACCGTCTGAACTTGGAGATCCGCGAGAAATATGGAATTGCTTATACTATAGAATCGAACTACACGCCCCTTTCGGACACGGGTATATTTTCCATTTACTTTGGTACTGACGTTGAAAAAGCCGATAAAGCATCACGATTGGTCCATAAAGAACTAAAAAAACTTCGCGATCAAAAGCTGGGCACGCTGCAACTGCACCAGGCTAAACAGAAGTTCATTGGACAGATCGCATTGGCAGAGGAGAACCGTATCGGACTGATTATATCCATGGCTAAAAGTCTATTGGATTTCGGTTATGTGGATACATTAGACCAGGTATTCGCTAAAATAAATGCCTGTACAGCAGAGCAATTACTGGAGATAAGCAACGAAATTTTTGATAATAGGCTGACCACATTGTTGTTTGTGCCAAAAGAGTAAAGGTGTATCTTTGTGGGATGAAGATGCCTATTATTGCCTATGGAGATCCGGTTTTAAGGAAAAAAGCTGTTGCTGTTGAACCGGATGAATACCCCAACATTAAACAACTGGTTGAAGATATGTTCGAAACCATGTATGGTGCGCGCGGGGTGGGGCTGGCTGCTCCACAGATAGGTATCTCTATGCGCTTGTTTGTTGTTGACGCTACGCCATTTGATGATGATGAACCCGAACTGGCTAACTTCAAAAAAGTATTCCTGAATGCACAAATACTGGATGAAAACGGCGATGAATGGTCGTTTAACGAGGGTTGTTTGAGTATCCCTGATATTCGTGAGGATGTATCGCGCAAACCGGTTATCCGTATTTCTTATTATGATGAGGACTGGAAACATCATGAAGAAACCTACAAAGGCATGGCGGCCCGCATCATTCAGCATGAATATGACCACATAGAAGGTAAGCTCTTTACCGATAAATTAAGCCCGCTGCGCAAGCGCCTGATCGAAAAGAAACTTAATGATATTTCTAAAGGGATTGTTGATGTGGATTATAAGATGAAATTTCCTGCTGCTAAGAAAGGACGATAGTTTTTAGAGCCAGGAGTCAAGAACCAAGAGTCAAGAAAAAATTAAAATTATATTGAACCAGCCTTGATATAAGATAGCAGTAACTAGTCTTAGCAAAAAATCCTGATTCTTGAATCTTGGCTATTGATTCTAAATCTCTAATTACCCGAAGCACGGGCTTTATCCCCCGCTGCAATCTGGTTCATTAAGGCACCCCATGCTACAGGGTTCAGCAATGGATTGGGTTGAAGCGAATGCTGGTTGAGGATAGCATTATGTTCGTTTTGTGCCCATGAGGACGATATTTCCTGCCCGTCGCGTGGCAGATTGTTACCTGCAGCGCGGTTAACAGCACGCTCAAGGTTTTTTCGGGCAATTTCGAGATCGTCATCGGCCAGTTTCATAGCCAGAAAATCTTTCCTGAATTCGTCTGTAGTAGCCCATGGAAATACCCGGAAAGTAGGCAGATTGATTATACGTGGTTTGATATAAACCTGAGTAGTGTAGCTTTTACTTGGAACATTGGCAGGTATAACTACCTGGGTATTGCCATAACCAATGCTAGTAAATACTAAGGTATCCTGTTCATGTGCCACGAAGGAGAAATAGCCTTCGTAGTTGCTCATATAAACCTGGTTATGATTGCTGATGTTAGTGATAGTTACGTAAGGCACGATCACTTTTACGCTGTCGGCATTATGGATAACACCCGAGAACTGAACCAACGGCTTCTCCTTTTGCTGCGCAAAAGCTGCGGCAGCTATAAAGAATAAAAATATGCCTGATATATACTTCACTGGTTAGGTTCTCTTTGTTTTATACCTGACTTTTACGAAATAGTTTCAAAAAATGTCAGACAAAAATAGTGCATTGCATTAAACCCCAATGCAATTTAACAATACTTAACAATTATCTCAAATTTGCCGGGAGCACCGCATTCGGATCATCAATGTCGGTTAAATTGATGGCTTCTACGCCTTTTACCTCTGGAACGGCCTTTTTTATTGCTTCTTCAATACCAGCTTTGAGGGTCATGATACTCATCGGGCACGAGCCGCAGGCACCAAGTAACTTTAATTTTACAATATGGTCAGGAGTTATTTCCTCCACCGAGACATTCCCGCCGTCAGTCTCCAAATACGGACGAATCGTATTTAAAGCCTCTTCCACCTGATCTAATAAACTCATTTTAACTTATTTATATTAAATGTAAAGTTATTAATTATTTACCAAATTTCTATTATTAGCTTCGGCATTATATATAGCAACCTGCTGGGCTACTTTTTGTGCCATTTCAGTAAATGCCTTGCTCATCGGACTCTTTTCATCCAAAATAACCGGCTTACCAGCATCACCTGAATCGCTGATACCTTTCACCAATGGTATTTCACCCAAAAATGGCACTTCTAATTGCCCCGCTAATTTCTGACCACCGCCCTGGCCGAAGATATAATATTTGTTCTCCGGCAGCTCGGCAGGGGTAAAGTACGACATGTTTTCTACAATGCCAAGCAACGGCACGTTGATGGCACTCATCAGGAACATGCCTATACCCTTTTTGGCATCGGCTAAAGCCACATTCTGTGGAGTAGTAACAATAACCGCACCAGTAACTGGGAAGGTTTGCGCTACGGTAATGTGTACATCGCCTGTTCCTGGTGGCAGGTCGACAACCAAGTAATCCAGTTCGCCCCAATCGGCATCATTGAATAATTGTTTTACAGCTGTCGATACCATTGGCCCGCGCCATGGCACGGGTTGGTTTGGATCTGTAAAGAAACCGATAGACAATAGCTTGATGCCATATTTCTCAATCGGCTCAATGCGCGTCTTTCCATCCGCCTGGCTGGCTTTTGGTCGAGCTCCTTCCAAACCAAACATGATCGGGATAGATGGGCCGTAAATATCAGCATCGATCAAACCTACTTTGGCACCAGCCTGAGCAAGGCCCAATGCCAGGTTTACCGCAACAGTTGACTTGCCCACGCCACCTTTACCTGATGCTACCGCGATAATATTTTTCACGCCGGGTACACCGGTATTTTTTTGCGTGGTAACACGCGAGGTCATATTAATGCTTACCTCGATATCCTTGCTGATAAAATGTGCTATTGCATTGCGGCAGGCATTTTCTATCAATCCTTTTAATGGGCAAGCCGGAGTAGTAAGGATAACCGAAAAGCTGAGATGGCTGCCTTCTATCTTGATGTCCTGGATCATGTTAAGTGTTACCAGGTCTTTTTTCAGATCGGGTTCTTCCACATGGCCGAGGGCGTATAAAACTTGTTCCTGAGTTATATTCATTGCAACTACAAAGCTAATAAACCGGGCTTAAAGCTATGTCATGTTAATGATAAAAAGCGGTTATCAAGAGCCGTTAAAAAAATCTTTTTGCAGAGTTAACTATACTGAGAAACATTTTGTTGATGCTTGCGTTTGTATCGCATAAGAATTAGATTAGTTTTGGATAAATTTTTTTGATGCATCGTCCTACCTCCAAATATATCCGCATAGCCGGAATAGTAGCTATTTCCCTGATTATCCTTTTATTAATAGGCGGTTATACTGCATATGGCAAGCGTGAAGCTATACTTCAAAAGGAGATCGCGAAAGCAAAAGAAAAGGCAAAAAAGGATTACAACTTAAATGTGAATATCGGTTCAGCCCATTTTACTGGGCTTACTACCGTTTCTCTTTCTGATATCACTGTAGTGCCTGACCAGCGCGACAGTTTATTGAGTATTAAAAAGTTTGATGTCAGCATTAAGATCATTCCGCTCATATTCGGGAATGTAAAATTAGCTGATGTAGTACTGGATAATGGGCACCTGAACCTGACCGATATTAAAGGCGTAAAGAACTTTGACTTCCTGTTCAAAAAGAAAAAAGATACCACAGAAAAGAAAGAACGCGCTGATCTTTCGGTGTTGGCAAACAACTTGGTAAAGCAGGTTTTATATAAAATTCCGGATGATCTTGACCTGAGAAATTTCCTGATAACTTTTAAGAAGGACAGCGCCGGTATAAAGCTGCTTGCTCAAAGCGCCGTGATAAAAGACGGTAAGCTTAGTTCGACTATTAAGGTAAATGATACACTGGCTACCTGGCATTTTGCAGGTAAAATGCATCCGTCTGATAAAGACATCGATGTGCACTTATATGCCGATGGCAAAAAAGTGGAGATTCCGTACATACAGGACCGCTACCACTTGAAAGTGAATTTTGACACCGTCTCGACCAGGTTGGAAAAAGTGGAGAATAGTGACGGTGTTACCAAAATATACGGTTCGTGGTCGGTGAAAAACCTGCTGATCAATCACCCGGCGTTATCCTCATCGGATATTATTGTTCCTGATGGCTCTATTGACGCTAATGTGTTTGTGGGGAAGAATTATGTTTCGTTGGACAGCTCGTCGGTGATCAAACTCAAAAAGATTGCCGTAAAAACCTATCTCAAATACCAGCTTTATCCTGTCAAGACGTACACGATAAAAGTGAACAGCGACTGGATGAACGCGCAGGATGTATTTGATTCATTCCCGCAAGGTATGTTCGATTCATTTGACGGCATTCAGGTTACCGGTAAAGTAAAATATCATCTGCATGTGTTCCTGGATTCATCTAATCCAGACCAGGTACAGTTTGAATCGGCTCTGGCGAAGGATAATCTTAATATAGTTAAATATGGTAAAACGGATTTAGGCAGACTAAACAGGCCATTTACCTATACACCTTACGAAAAAGGGAAACCAATGCCGTCACGGATCATTGGTCCACAAAACCCGGATTATACGCCATTGCAGGATATTTCTCCCAATGTGAAATATGCTGTAATGACTTCTGAAGATCCGTCTTTTTATACTAACCACGGCTTTGTAGAAGAATCGATCAGGCGCTCCATCGCTACCGATATTAAGCAAAAGAAATTTAAGCGGGGTGGTAGTACGATATCCATGCAGCTGATCAAAAATGCTTTCCTGAGCCGGGAGAAAACATTGTCGAGGAAGATTGAAGAGATATTGATCGTTTGGATGATCGAAAATAATAATGTCATGTCTAAAGACCGCATGCTGGAGGTTTACTTTAACATTGTAGAATGGGGCCGGGGAATTTATGGGATCGGCGAGGCATCGCGTTATTATTTTGGTAAGTCACCATCCACCCTTACGCTGGGCGAGGGGATCTATTTGGCAAGTATTCTTCCGCACCCTAAAACCGGTTTGTATTCATTTCAACCGGATGGTTCGTTGCGACCGAGCCTGATCAACTATTATAATCTGATAGGCAAAATGATGGCCGCCAGAAAATGGACGGATCCTGATAGTTCAGGTTATGGTTATTATTCGGTGCGGTTAAAGGAAAGCCTTCGTCAGAATATCGCGCCGGTATCAACAGCAGTTGCTGACAGCCTAATGAAGCAGAACAACGACGACGACGATGTTGATGTTCAGCCTGTATTGAATACGCCAACTGTGCCTGAAAAGAAACCTAATTTCTTCCAGCGTTTATTTGGTAAAAAGGATACTACCGTACATAAGCAAATCGAAAAAGAATTCCCGATTGACACGGTGGGTAAAACCAAAAAACAAATCCGCCAGGAAAAGCGTGCCCAACGAAAGCTGGAAAAGCAACGTGAAAAAGAGCTTCGTGACAAAGGGCTGATGTAGTGTTTACTATGAGATGACTCTATTAAATGTTTAAACATCTATTTTTGTATAAACATTTAGGAAGAAACAATCATGTCACTCATAGAAAAACTAAACTGGCGGTATGCCACTAAAAAATTCGATAAAACTAAGAAGCTAACTTCTTTTCAATTGGATGAATTGCTGCATGCAGTTCACTTGTCGCCTTCATCTGCAGGTGTTCAATCCTACAAAATTATTGTTGTTCAGGATGCTGCTGTACGCGAAAAATTACAACAAGCTGCTTATGGTCAGGCTCAAATTGCTGATGCTTCACAACTGATCGTTTTTGCTGCTGAGACCAACCTGGATGCCCGGTATGTAAAGAGTTATATCGATCATGTTGCTAAGTCACGCAGTATTGATCGTGCTAACCTTGTAGGCTACGAGCAAATGATCAACGGTAATGTAAGTGGCATGACCGAAGAGCAACGTATTACCTGGGCTAAAAAGCAGGCTTATATTGCTTTGGGCGTATTGCTTACATCGGCTGCTGAGTTGGGTATAGATGCTTGTCCGATGGAAGGCTTCAGCGCACCTCAGTTTGACGAGATATTAGGTTTAAAAGAAAAGGGCTTAACAACTGCTGTTATAGCTGCTATTGGTTTCCGTGCAGAAGATGACGCTTACAGCAAATTAAATAAAGTGCGTAAACCTGAAGAAGAAATGTTCATTCATATATAATAAGTGTCTTTGGTTTTTAACGTTCATTGTTAAGTTTGAAAGGTCTCGGTTTAATGGGACCTTTTTTGTGTCTGATCTGAATCAGAATTAACTGAATTAAATTAATTTTCAGAACTCTGTTTAATTCTCAAAATACGAAATTTTGATTCAGACAAAAAATCTCTTGCTGTGTTGAAACAATTTAATGGCTTTTACTATTATGCATTACAGCATTTAGCCAATCCAGTGAATCGACCAGTATTTAAGAGCGCCCTGCTAATAACGGTTTTTGTTATTTTCTTTTGCCCGCTTTCGTCAAAAGCGTTCTCCGTTTTTGCGCATATGGCTATAATCGATGCCAGCTGGAAGAAGTCCATTGTTCCTTTATTAGAAGAAAAATATCCTAATGCTACTGATGAGGAATTACGTGTCGCCCATTCCTATGCTTATGGCGGTAGTTTGATGCCGGATATGGGTTATTTCCCTTTTGGTAGTGTATATTTTACCAACCTGGTGCATTATGTACGCAGTGGCGATTTTATGCAGAACCTGGTTGCTCAAGCCCAAAATATTAACGAATATGCCTTTGCGCTGGGTGCTGTTTCGCATTACTTAACCGATGAGTATGGCCATTCCCTGGCAACCAATATCGCTGAACCAATCGTGTACCCTAAAGTCGCCAAAAAATTCGGGAGGATAGTTACTTACGAGGAATACCCTATTTACCACAGCCGCATGGAATTTGGGTTTGATGTATTGCAAATGGCCCGCGGCAATTATGAATCGCAGGCATACCATGACTTTATTGGATTTAATGTCGCAAAACCTGTATTAGAAAGAGCATTTATGCTGACTTATGGACAGGATATGAACGAAGTTTTTAATGGTAAACTGGATCTGGCCATATCAACTTTCCGGTGGTCGGTTCGGAGCCTGCTGCCTGGTTTGACCCGCACTGCCTGGGCCCTGAAAAAAGATGATATTCAAAAACTGAACCAGCGAATGACCAGCCGTAAATTTCATTACCGTATCAAAAGACGGGAGTATTTTCATACATATGGCAGAGAGCGCGATGAACCTAAATTAGGCAATCGTATAATGGCTTTTATTATCAGTATTCTGCCAAAGATTGGTCCGCTGAAGGCGCTTAAATTTTCACCGCCGGGAGCTGTTGCCGAAAAACTGTTTATCAAGAGTTTTGATACCACACTGGTATGCTATAACCAGATTTTAACAGGAATTAAAAACGGGAAACAGTTGCAATTACCTGATATGGATTTTGATACAGGAAAGCCTACTTTGCAAGGCGAATACGGACTGGCAGATCTCACCTATAGTCAATTGGTGCTTAAACTGCAGGATAATAAATTCGATGATGTTACTCCTCCGCTGCAAAGCAATATACTTTCGTTTTATGGTAAAGGGGACACCACCAGCAAAGTAACCGAATATAAAAAGTATAAGGTTGACTGGAAAAAAACCTACCTCGCCTTGCAGCAGCTAAAAACTACAAAAGCCATTCCTGTAGATAGTTTAAAACTACCGATTGATACAACAGTGAAGGCAACTGCCTCAAAAACTAAATAAATTGAATTTTCGATAATAAGGAAACCCTTTGAGTTATCGTCTTAATCTGCTTATCTTCATATAATGAAACCAGGCCTTTATAAATCCATATTGATCGTATTTTCTCTATTTTGGTGCGGCGTTTCCTATGCCCAGGACACCACAAATGCGGTTATATTTCATATTCATTCTTCGCATACCGCCTTTCCGGACACAGGTCGTGAGAATGGGCATATGTATGATAAGGTATTATATTCTGCTGCCGAGCATTATCACGACAGTACGGTACTGATTATTGCGCCAAAGAAACTTGGTGCAAAGAAGACTGTCGATTTGATATTCTGGTTTCATGGTTGGAGAAACAATGTAGATAATGCTGCCAGTTTTTATGAGCTTACCAAACAGTTCATGGCATCAAATCTTAATGCTGTGTTAGTTTTGGCCGAAACAGCTAAAGATTCGCCTGACAGCTATGGTGGTAAGTTAGAAAATCCCGGTGTTTTTAAAGCGCTGACTACAGATGTATTGAATGGACTAAAGGCACAGCATTTAATCTCCAAAAGATGCAAGCCGGGTCATATTCTATTGGCAGGCCATAGCGGAGCTTACCGCGTTATGGCGCGGATCATCAAAAATGGGCAGATGCCTATTGATGAGGTTATTTTATTTGATGCCTTATATGCAGAAACGCCGATATTTTTGGATTGGATAAAGGCGGATCAAAACCACAGGTTTATTGATCTTTATACCGATCATGGCGGTACGGATGAGGAAACCCATAACCTGGTTAAACTGATTGCACAAGAAAAAATACCTTATTTAGAATCTGAAGAGGGGAATGTCAATTTCCAGGCGGTAAAAGATAACCGGATATTAATCATCCATAGTCTGCACGAACATAATAATGTGATCAATAGACCGGATAACTTCGAGTTGTTCCTGGAAAATAATCCTTTTCTAAAGCCTTTGGAGTGAATCAGGCTACAGGCTGCAAAGGTTTGCTGAGATGTTTTTTGATATCGGAGAGTAACTGCAGTGGCTGGAAAGGTTTCAGCATGCAGTCCACAAAGCCGCTTGCGATCAGATCTGACAGCATCTTTTTATCCACCAATGAAGCGGTAAACGCAATCACCGGAATTTCTGGATAAAGTCTTTTTACTTCATGAATGGCAGTAAAACCATCCATCACCGGCATTTCCAGATCCATCAGGATAATATCAAAATCAGAGTTTTTTAATAATGCAGCTAAGGCTTCTGAGCCATCAAATGCCGTAGTCACGTCAGCTTTAAACCCGGTCAAAATCTTTTTAGCCACCATCATATTGATCTGGTTGTCCTCAACTAACAGCAATTTTACACCTTCGAGGTTATCTTTCTCAGCAGCCTTGTTTTTAGGAAGTTGTTTGTGATTGTATGCAGCATAATCCAGTTTCAGATCGAAACTAAATTTGCTTCCCTTGCCTTTTTCGCTGGCCAATACCAGGTTGCTACCCATCAATTTTAACAGGCGGACGCATATAGTTAAACCTAAACCTGTACCGATAAATTTCTTGGTGTCCTCGTCATATACCTGCCAAAAGCTGTCGAATATTTTCTTCTGATCCTTTTCTGCAATGCCTATGCCGGTATCTTCAATACTAAAACCAACCTCGATAAATTTGTTTTGCTTGCGTTTGCAAGTCACATCCAGTTTAACAAAACCTTTATCAGTAAACTTAAGGGCATTTGATAAAAGATTATTAAATATCTGTATCAGGCGAACATCATCAGCCATCACATTTACGTCCAGCTCAGGGTCGATATTGATCTTCAGCTCAAGGCCTTTTTCCTGGAATAAAGTGATGAACGGCATGCCCACATTCATCATGAACAGCTTCATATTCAATTCCGAAGGATGTATTTCCAGCTTGTCGGCCTCAATTTTATTAAAGTCGAGGATATTATTTACCTGCTGCAGCATGTGGTCCGAGCAGTATTTCAGTATCTGGTAATACTCATCCTGCTGAGCGTCCATTTTCTGCTGTTTCATCAGATTAATAACACCGATGATGCCATTCAAAGGCGTTCGCAATTCATGGCCCATCGTAGCCAGGAATTGTGTGCGGGAGTCGATCACTTTCTGACTTTGCTCTTTCAGTTGATGGATATATTTCTTTTCGAAGAAGATATAAGATACGGCGAAAATGATCGTCGACGAGATTGCTATCACATTGTTAACGAAAGAAAGCTTGCCCAATTGGCTGGGTGTAAAGGCCTCGAGCGGTTTTACATTATGCCCGATCAGTATACAAGCCAGGAACGAGGTAATGATAATGCCGATATAGATAAAAGAATCCTTGTACTGCGTTTGTTTCAGGTCTACTATGATGGGTATGGATACCATCAGCGGGAAAAAATACAGATACTGCCCCGATTGCAGACCCTCTATGGCCGCCGTCGAGACAAGCATGGCGCATACGATGGTAACAATAAAAATAGTAAGGTTCTCAATATCTCCATTGTATTTTAACAGGATCACCATCAAAATAGCGAAACAGAAGCAGGCGCTTACAAAAGAAGATACATAAAGACCAATAAATGAGGTGTAAATAGACAAAGCTATTCCTGTAAACAGCGTAGCGAGGCCAAGCTGATACGTCCTTTTAGATACATCCTTTATATCGAAATGTATGTTAAGAGGGCGATCGTCAACTTTATTTATTCTGTGATATTTATTGGTAATGTCCTTCATCATGGGCAATTGGGGTATCTATCCCTTCTACTCAAGCGCACAAATGCCATTGTAGTACCTATTTAAACGTATACAAACGGAGAATCGTTCTGTTTATGCGCGAAAAAAATAAAATATTGTTTTACAATGACTTGGAATGCAGTAGTTATACCTATTGCAGGGGATTATTTTTGTGGTTTTTTCAGGTCTGAATAAACAGTAATGAGATGCCCTTGATGTGGGTGAAAAAGTTAACTAATACTACGGCTGCGCTCAATATCCTCATAAAAAAATTGGCGAACCCATAGGAAATTACTACAAGTTCGCCAATTAGCCTTTTATCAAAAAAATTTATTCTGCTTTCAATCGTATGTATTTTTCTACGTTAACACGGTCTACCTTCAGGCTATCTATTTTTTCGATGCCCTGCTGAATAAGCGTGTCATTCTTTATAGTGATGGTAAAATCAAATTTGTTATTTTCCCACTCGCGTTCGTTGCAATAGTCAAGATACTCGGTGTATTTATCGCCATTCAGGGTATATCTGCCGCCACCTGAACTATACATTGGTTTTGGCTGTTTTCCTTTGGTCAGGTCGTGGTTCATGAAGGCAAAATGATCAGCATTGATGATTTTGATAAACTTTTGATCTTTGGTGTATTCAGTTACCACAGGTGCTTTCCCTTTTTCGGTCAATGTACCCTGGAGTAATTGCCAGGTACCCTGAATGGGTAAACCTTGTTCTTTTGGTGCACTTGCGGTTGTGCCCGAATTATTGTTGCAGGAAGCGAGTATAGCCGCAGCTATAACAAAAAAAGCGAATTTGATTTTCATTAGATTTTTAGGTTAAGTTGGAAGCTAAAAATAATAATCTTTTGGAATATATTTTTAGCTCCACCCACCTTTTCGCTGTCATTATCAGACAACTTTGGCTATAGCTGATCTTATTATGGCCTCTAATGATTTAGAGAGGATTTGAATTTCTTCTTCCGTGTTATAATAGTGAATAGACGCTCTTACCACACTTTTTAAATGATTTTTCTCCATATAAATAAGCGTTGATACGGCTTTGCCAACCGTTACGTTGATATGATCCTCAGCAAGACGCGATTTTATAGTCGCTGCATCAAATCCTTCGACAGAGAAAGTTACTATCCCACATTTCCTGTCACCAAAATCATGAACGGTTATGCCGTCAATCTGAGCGAGCTGTGCACGCAGTAATGCTGCCAAATATTGGATACGATCCCAAATTCTGTCCAAACCAATATTCAGGGCGTATTCAATGGCTTTACCCAGACCGAGTGTAAGCGCACGGTTCTTCTCATACAGTTCATAGCGCCGGGCATCATTTCTTAACTGATAATCATTTAGGCTAACCCAATCGGTGGCGTGGTTATCTATAAATATTGGTTTGATCCGGTCCTGAATCTCTTTGCGTACAAAGAGGAAACCGGTTCCACGTGGTGCCCTAAGGTATTTGCGCCCGGTTACTGACAGCATATCGCAGCCGATCTCTTTTACATCTATCGGTACATGCCCTGCACTCTGGCAGGCGTCCACCAGGTATAGTATATTATGCTTGCGTGCAATTTTGCCGATCTCAACTATCGGAATCATGCATCCCGTAGTAGAAGCAATTTCGGTAACTGCTATTAGTTTGGTTTGTGGGGTTATCGCGTCTTCTAAAGCCTTAAGAGAAAAATTCCCCTTCTCATCGTTCGGGATCACTTTGACTTCAACACCAAATTGTTTCTGAACATTCAGAAAGCCGATCAGGTTGGTCACATATTCCATTTCGCATGTGATAACAACATCGCCTTTTTTAAAATCAATCCCATTAAAGGCTATGCCCCAGGCAGTGCTGGCATTTTCGGCAATGGCTACCTCATCAACATTAGCATTGATCAGCCGGGCAATAAGGGTGTAGACATTTTCTAACTGCCCGTGATACTTGGCTTCTGTTTCATAACCACCGTAAGTTGCTTCTTCATTTAAATAATCTGTCATCGTTTGCACCACCACATCTGGCGGCAGTGAAGCACCTGCATTATTAAAATGAATTCGTTGTGCCGTGCCTATAGTTTCGCCCCTTAATTGCTGTATTTCCTGATCAGTTAGTCTTGATGTTTCCATGTTCTTTGTCCCGGTTTGATTTACTAATGCAAAGTAAAGGCATTTAATAATGGCAAAACAGATACAGAATTATTATTTTTGACCATAACAGATAAATGAAAAAGATAGTTTCAGAGTCGGATAACGTGTTTTTGTACGACCAGATTGTCGCGCGTATTGAAAAACAGATTAAACAAAACCTGCTCAAAACCGGCGATAAATTGCCATCAGTAAGATCCTTGAGCCGACAGCAGAGCATCAGCATAAGCACGGCTTATAAAGCCTATGCCGAACTGGAAAATATGGGTATGATTGAAGCCCGAACCAAATCAGGCTATTATGTGAAATTTTCGCCATCCAGATTTGCCAAAGTGCCGGAGGTCAATCCACCATTGAAAAAGATCGAGCAGGCTAGCGTAAGCCAGATGATCGCGATGGTAAATGCGAATATGTCTAAAGAAAATGTGTTGCGTTTATCGGCATCATCGCCTTCGGTTAATTTGATACCGCTTGCACGCCTTAATAAATCGATGGTTGAGGCTATGCGCGAGAGTCCATATGGAAATGTGAATTATGAAAATGTGCAGGGTAATATTTCTTTACGGAAGCAAGTAGCCAAAAATGCATTTAACTGGGGTGGACAGATTACAGAGGATGATGTGGTGACTACGCAAGGTTGTTTGGAAGCTCTGGTATTTTGTCTGCGTGCACTTACCAAACCGGGTGATACCGTGGCGATAGAAAGCCCTACTTATTTTGGCATCTTCAATGTGATGCTCAGTCTAGATTTGAATGTACTTGAAATACCGGTCCACCCTGAAACTGGCGTCGATATTGAATATCTGAAGCGGGCAATGGATAAGGTTGACATTAAGGCCTGCTTATTCGTGACCAATTTTAGCAATCCTGTGGGTAGTTGCATGCCAGATGAGCGAAAAAAACAATTGGTTGATCTGATCACTAAACTGAAAATACCCTTAATTGAGGATGATATTTACGGTGAGATATATTTTGGCAAAGGCCGTCCTCGTACCTGCAAAAGTTATGATAAAGAAGGTTGGGTAATGTTATGTTCTTCGGTTTCCAAATCGCTGGCGCCGGGCTATAGAGTTGGATGGTGTATTCCTGGCAGATTTAAAGAGCAGATCATCAACATCAAAATGATGCATACCATCAGCTCGGCTACACCTACACAGGCGGCTATTGCTCATTTTTTTGAGACGGGCAGATATGACCTTCACATGCGAAACCTGCGCAAAGCATTACATACACAAAGTCTTCGTTATATGCAGGCTATAGCCACGCATTTCCCTGTGAATACTAAGCTCAGCAGACCGCAGGGCGGTTATGCACTATGGATAGAGCTTAATAAAAAGATAAACGCTTTTGAACTTTACCAGTCGGCAATAGAGCAAAATATCAGCATTGCGCCCGGACAAATATTCAGTACCGATTCGCGCTTTACCAACTTTATGCGCATAAGCTTTGGTTTGACTTACGATGAACACATGGAACAAAGCCTCCGCCTTTTAGGGCAGCTAATAAAGGATTTGGAAAGTAAATCCTGATCAGTCTTTCTTCTCTTTTGCCTTCGGTGCGTAGCCTCTGTCAACATCCAAAGTAAATGATGCTTCAGAAGCATCCCCCGCCTGGCGCAACAGGTCGATGGGAGGCGCACTATCCTCGTTCGCAGAATCAAACTCTTCATTCAAGCCGTTGGAGTGAACGTCCTGCTGGCTGAGCTGGTCATCTGTTTCCGAATTATCGAAATCGTCAACAGGTAATTTATCATCCGGATTAATCATAATCGTAGTGTTTTTGTTCAAAATAAAATTACAACACTTTCGGCATCATACTGTTTATTTTTTTCGATTAAATAAGAAAGCCTTTTCTAAAGACAGAAAAGGCTCAAAACTTCGGACTCAAGACTTATGACTCAGTTAGTTCCTTCTGTTAAACAGGAAAGAAGCATAATAAACCAAAGTAGCCAATGAGCTTAAAGCAGCTACCACGTAGGTCATGGCTGCCCACCAAAGAGCATCTTTAGCCTGATCATGTTCCTCGCGGGTTTGCATTACGTTATAGTTGTTATTCAGCCACAATAGTGCACGGTTACTGGCGTCAAACTCAACCGGCAGGGTGATAAAGCTAAAAAACGTTACCAAAGCCAATGCAGCTACCCCAATAGCCAGCACAAATGGATTGTGGGTAAAGAAAAGCAGCATTACACCGATAAACAAAGTCCATTGCGTTAAGGTAGATGCCACGTTAATTACCGGCACCAGTGCTGAACGTAAACTTAACCAGGCATAAGCTTTTGCATGCTGAACAGCGTGACCACACTCGTGAGCAGCTACGGCCGCGGCAGCAACACTGCGACTGTAGTATACATCCGGACTAAGATTAACCGTTTTGTTTGCCGGGTTATAATGGTCAGTTAGCTGCCCTTCGACAGAGATTACCTGTACATCGTAAATATTATTATCCTTCAGCATGCGTTCGGCAACTTCCTGTCCGGTCATGCCCGATAGCAGGCCGATCTCGGCATACTGGTTGAACTTGCTCTTAAAACGCCACTGCACTATAAAGCTGACCACGGCCACAATGATCATGAGCAGCCAGGCAGAATTGTATCCTATTATAAATGATAAATGATTCATGTTCGTATTATTTAGAAGGAGTATTTCAAAAAGTATTCCACTCGAATTTTTACATTTGGACGTGGAACCATCATTTTCATACTGGGAACGGACGGCTTTTGTAAATCATGCCGATGTGATCATCATCGGTAGCGGAATAGTAGGGCTAAGTGCTGCTTTGCATCTTAAAAGGCAGCAACCCAACCTAAAGGTTACTGTTTTAGAGCGGGGTTTTCTGCCCAGCGGCGCTAGTACCAAAAATGCTGGTTTTGCCTGCTTTGGCTCACTTTCTGAGCAGCTTTCTTACTTAAAACGCTCGTCCGAAGAGGAAGTGCTAAGCTTGGTAGATTACAAATGGCGTGGGCTGCAGCGATTACGCGAAAACCTGGGCGACAGCAATATCGATTACCTTCAATACGGCGGTTATGAATTGTTTATGGAGCATGAACAGAACCTTGCGCAGAAGAGCCTTGACCATTTAACATACTTTAACAATTTGCTGAAGCAGGTGATCGGTCATGCTGACATTTATGCAGTAGCCGATGCCAAAATAGCGGAATTCGGGTTCAATAAAGTGCACAGGATGATCTATAATCCCTACGAGGGACAGATACATACCGGTAAAATGATGCGGACGCTACTCAATAAAGTGTATGATCAGGGTGTTTTGGTGTTGAATCAATGCAATGTAGAAGCGATTGAACACGAAAATGATTGCGTAAGACTGAGAACCTCAAACGGCGATTTGAAAACTAATAAAGTTATACTGGCGACTAATGCTTTCGCAGCACAGTTATTCCCTAACCTGGATGTAGTGCCCGGCAGAGGACAGGTACTTGTTACCAAACCAATCCCCCGATTAAAGATTAAAGGCACCTTCCATTTTGATGAGGGCTATTATTATTTCAGGAACATTGATGGCCGCGTGTTATTTGGCGGTGGCCGGAATATCGATTTCAATAAGGAACGAACCTGGGATTTTGGGCATACAGAGCAGGTAAAAGACCAGCTGATAACCTACCTGAACGAAGTAATATTACCCGGAGAGAATGCTGAAGTAGATTATTGGTGGAGCGGCATCATGGGTTTTGGCGAAGATATAAACCCGATCATACAGGAAGTGCAGCCTAATGTTTTCTGCGCAGTACGGTGTAATGGCATGGGGGTAGCTATGGGTAGCTTGGTAGGTGAGGAAGTGGCTAAATTGGCACTACAGAAATAGCCACCACGTTGTCATCCCGATTGCGTAGCGAGGGATCTTCTACTATTTATTTGGAGTTAGTTAGGAATCAAAGGTTCTGCATTTTGATAATATTCAAATCCTGACCATGTGAATGTTATATCGGGATCAATACCTATTTTATTTGCCATAATTGCGGAGCCAGGATCATTAATCTGAAATTGCTCAATAGAAAAGCAGCTACCATCTCGATTATAGATGAATGCATATACTATATCACCGTCATTGTCGTGATACCATTTCTCTGTGACTAAAGAGCCCGACGAAGGAAAATATTCTTGCAGACAAATTAGATTATCGGATGGGTCAGAAATGAATTTTTTATATCCAGCCAATAAGCGATTCTCATAACATAAAGATTCACTAATGGTATAACCACGAGCAAGATTTAGCTTTAGATTAAAACAAGCATTCGGATCCATTGATAAAAGTTGATCCATTTCACCTTGTGAAGAAACATAATAAGTTGTAGCAAGAAGACTACCATTAGTATATGTATTGACGCGTTTTTGGCCATCTTCGATGATAGTTTCGTGATACCTTTCCATTTGTCCGGCTTGCTGAAAAGTAATTTCAGTGCCGAAGCTATCGGTATATTTTATATCCTTACTCATGAGTCTAATATTGGAAAAACAAACGGAGAATTATAATGTCAAACGATTCTGATACTCCTTCACCAAAGTCTTCGAAGCTCTTTGCAACCACGATTCAGTCAGCAATTTCTTTAGTTCCTCAGGGTCTACCTTATCAAGTTGTACTAGTACAGAAGGATAATTGCGGTAGTGGTCGGTAATGAAAAATATTTCGGGATCGGTCTGCATCCATTTATCCCGGTCCTCAATATGGACAACTAACACCACGCCATTTTCCCACAATCGGGCCAAAAACTTTTTCTGAACATAAAAACCCGGCGTTCCAAAACATATCCCTTCTGAGGTACCGGGCAAGGTCGCCATAAACTGACGGATAAATTGCAGGTATATGAAAGGACCGGACATAGATCTAAAATAATTCAACTAATCTTTCCAATGCCATACCTCGCGACCCTTTGATCAGTACGGTTGCATTCCGTATAGGATTGGCTTTTAAAGCAGCGATAGCATCTTCAGCTGTATTATAAAATATTGCTTCCGACTTCCGACTTCTGACTTCTGACTTCTGTGATACGAACTCCCCTCCGATAAAAATCCGTTCATCCACGGGTGTTTCCATTGCTTTTTTGATGATGGCCGCGTGTTCAACAGCTGATTCCTGACCCATTTCGAACATATCCCCCAAAACCAGCACTTTATGCTTGGCTTCGATTTTTCCAAGGTTCTCAATGGCTACAGCCATACTGCTTGGGTTGGCATTGTAATAATCGCATATCAATGTATTGGTAGCAGTTTGGGTGATCTGGGAACGGTTATTTTTAGGCTGATACCCGCTGATTCCGGCATTGATCTCTTCCGGACTTAGTTTGAAATATACTCCGATACAAATCGCTGCCAGAATATTATCCAGATTATAGGCACCGGTTAGTTGTGATTTTACCTCATAACTTTCGCTAGTTGAGTTATTGGTCCACTTCAAAATGAGGTAGGGTGAGTTTTCAATGATTTTACCACTAACCAAATTCGAAGGATTACCGGTTCCATATAAAACGAGATTTTCCAAACCTCTTGCCTGTTGCATAGTCATCAGATCTGCGCTATCGCCATTTACAAAAGTTACACCACCGGATGCCTTCAAATAATCATATAATTCGCCTTTACCTTTTTTAACACCTTCCACTCCACCAAAACCTTCTAAATGCGCTTTGCCTACATTGGTAATTAACCCATGAGAGGGTTGAGAAATAGTACACAGCAACTCTATTTCTTTCTGGTGATTAGCTCCCATTTCGATCACTGCTGCTTCATGCGAGGCGTTGATGGAAAGTATGGTAAGTGGCACACCGATATGATTGTTCAGATTGCCCTGTGTGGCGTAGGTGTTAAAGTGCTGTGATAAAACCGCGTTAATAAGCTCTTTGGTTGTTGTTTTGCCGTTGGTACCTGTCAAACCGACAACGGGGATAGTCAGCTGGCGACGATGATATCTCGCCAAATCCTGCAATGCAGCTAAAACATCCTCAACCAATAAATACTGATTTCCTTTCTGATATTCCGGATTGTCAATCACCGCATAAGCCGCTCCGGATGCAATGGCCTGCTCTGCAAAAGTATTGGCGTCAAATTTTTCACCCTTCAAAGCAAAGAACAAACTTCCGGTTGCTATTTTGCGGGTATCTGTGCTGATGACAGGGTGTTTCTGAAAGATTTTGTATAGATCTGCAGTAGTCATAATTCGGTGTTATGTATTATTTGTGCGGAGTGTCATGCTGAGGCACTCGAAGCATGCGGGCTAAGGCCTTTACGCTCACACTTCGAGTGCCTCAGTGTGACACCCTTTTTAATTAGTGTTCCTATTCATCCAACCAATTACCGCCCTGATCTCACCATAGCTATAATCATCACCTAATACTTCTTTGAGTGGTGATAATCTTTCATATCCATAGCTTTCAACAGCGTCTTTAATTGCAGGTATTTTTTCTTCCTTTACAAATTCCAGTACATCGATCTCGCCTGTCTGCACAAAATAACTCAAATGCCCCTCAACTGTTGTAGCAGCAAGTCCGCGTTCTGTAGCAATCTCCTGTATAGTTTTACCTGAACGATACAAAGTAAATGTTTCTATTTTAGTATCAGAAGAACGCAGCCTGTTATTTGTTCTTTCGTGTCCGGCTTTCTGTACGCGTTTAGCCGATTTTTGTTTGATGCGTGATGTAAGGCCATTTTTACTGCAATAATCTTTAACCGGCACCAGGAACTCCCGCCCATACCTTGCCAGTTTTATATCGCCAAAACCGGAAATCAACCTTAATTCATCCAATGTTTGCGGCAGATACGTGGCCATTTCTATCAAAGCAACGTCCGAAAGGATCATATATGGCGGAACATTTTGACTTGCGGCAATATCTCTTCGCGTAATTTTTAATTCTTGAAGTAAGCCGCCTTCATATGGAATAACTTCTGCTGTTCTTTCTTCGGTAGTTTGTGAGGCAATCAATTCAACTTTTTGCTGTCCTTTTAAAACTGCGTCGCTTTTATCGGTTAGTTTTAGTACAGGATAGGCGTCATCTGTCACCTGCAGATACCCCAAAGCAACCAGTTCTCGCAAGTAACGTAACCAATCTGCGCGGCTAATATCAGCACCGATGCCATAAGTTTTTAACTGTTTATGTTCTTCCCAAATTTTTTCTCTTTTGGAACCTCTCAGGAAATCAATCACGTAAGTATTGCCAAACCGTTCTTTTAACCGCGCAACTGCTGAAAGTGCTTTTTGCGCGATGAGCGTTGCATCAAATTTCTGGTATTCGCTCAGGCAGATATCGCAGGAGCCGCAATTATCAGGGAAAGACTCATCAAAATAATGCATTAAATACTGCCGTCGACAAGTTTGCAACTGGCAGTACTTCACCATATCATCCAATTTTTTAAGCATGATGGCGCTTTGCTCTTCGTTCCCTTCCACGCGGGCAAAGCGTTGTAATTTATTAGCATCTCCATAAGAGTACAATAGTAACGCATCAGATGGCAGTCCATCCCTTCCCGCACGACCGGTTTCCTGGTAATAGCCCTCGATATTTTTGGGTAGATCAACATGTACCACGTAACGCACGTTCGACTTATTGATGCCCATGCCAAAGGCAATGGTTGCTACGATGATCTTTACCTCATCCTTCAAAAAGGCTTCCTGGTTTCGCGCTTTGTCAACATTGTCCATACCAGCATGATAGGCTTCAGCCGCGAATCCTTCGTTTTTTAGATCAGCAGTGAGCTCCTCTGTCGACTTTCTTGAGAGACAATATATAATACCAGAATCTTCTTTCCTTTCATCCAAGAAAGCAAGCAGCTGATTAAAACTATTCTTTTTGGGTACGATCCGATAGGTAATATTGGCCCGGTTGAATGATGAAACGAATTCGGCAGGACTGTTCAAATTTAATTTTTCGAGAATATCCTTGCGGGTCAACTTATCGGCAGTAGCAGTAAGTGCGATGACCGGTGTTTTCGGAAACTCGTTTTTTAAATCAGCCAGCATCAGATATTCTGGCCTGAAATCGTGGCCCCAATGAGAAATGCAGTGCGCTTCATCAATAGCGATTAGGCACACTGATAACGATTTTAAGAAACTGATCAGGTTGCTTCCCTGCCCAAATAAACGCTCAGGCGCGAGGTAAAGGAGTTTGATATTACCTTTTTTTAACTGATCAGTTATCCGTTGCTGTTCATCGGGAGATTGTGTCGAATTCAGGAAAGCCGCCGATATACCATTTACATTCAGGCTGTCTACCTGGTCCTTCATCAGCGCAATCAAAGGTGAGATCACTATGGTAACGCCGTCCATCAGTACAGCAGGCAATTGGTAGCATAAAGATTTACCTCCACCAGTAGGCATTAACGCTAAAACGTCCTGACCATTTAATATATGTTGAATGATGGCTTCCTGCTGATGTCTGAACTCACTATAACCGAAATATTTTTGCAGTGCCTGTATAGGTGTCATTGTTGTGCTGTGCATGCAAAGTTGCAGATTTAATGTGAAAAGGTTAGATTAATTAATTGCTAATATAATTAGCAAAATTGGAATAGCAAATAGAGATTATGATTTTTTTAAATTATCATTATTAGAGGGATTGCAAATGGGCCTGTGCGATTCCTTCCCTGGGGAAGGGAAGGTAGGGGTTTCTTCGCCATGCAAATGTATAACCCCTCCCTGCCACTTCACATTTCAACCGCACCCCTCCCCGAGGAGGGATTTTTAAAATCTACTTTCAATTTTTTATTTTTAGCTTAGTCTTTCTCAATATGCTAAAAAAGATCTCTTTATCACTGCTTTGCCTTTGCCTTGCCTGTGTTACTTTTGCGCAGGAATTACAATCTCCATCCGAATTTTTGGGATATAAGCTGGGCTCCCAATTCACGCCGCATTTTCGCATTGCCGAATATTGCAGATATGTTGCCTCCGTTTCAAAAAATGTAAAATTGCAGCAATACGGAACCACGAACGAGGGACGTCCATTACTGGCAATGTTCATCGCATCGGATGAAAATATTAGAAGGCTGGACGATATCCGTCAGCATAATTTATCACTCGCGGGGTTGAGCAGCAGCAATACTTCTTTGAGTAATGCACCGGTTATCGTGTGGTTAAGTTACAACGTGCATGGTAACGAGCCTAGCTCGAGCGAGGCAGCTATGGAGGCACTCTATGAACTGGCTAATCCAACCAATAAACGCACGCAACCCTGGTTTAAAAATACGGTGGTGGTGATCGATCCCTGCCTGAACCCGGATGGCCGCGAACGATACATTAATTATTATAACTCTGTAAAAGGAGTTACACCAAATGCCGACCCTGCTTCGCGCGAACATTCTGAGCCATGGCCGGGAGGCAGAGTAAACCATTATTATTTCGACCTGAACCGCGACTGGGCATGGCAAACACAAAAGGAAACCAGAGCACGGGTAGCACTTTATAACGAATGGCTGCCACAGGTACATGTAGACTTTCATGAGCAGGGCTATAATGCGCCTTATTATTTTGCTCCGGCTGCCGAGCCTTTTCATAAGGATATTACCCCTTGGCAAAAGGAATTTCAAACTATCATCGGGAAGAACAATGCCAAATACTTTGACCAGAACGGCTGGATGTATTTCACCAAGGAGGAGTTCGATCTGCTTTACCCATCCTATGGCGATACTTATCCTATATATAATGGCTCAATCGGAATGAACTGTGTTTAAAAGCAAATATTTTTTGAATAATCTTGTTGATAT
>JAFDZM010000018.1 GCA_018266915.1 Bacteroidota bacterium
ATAACACCAGTATGCCCAAAAGTGTTCGTTCACACGCGCATGAACGCTTGTGAACACCCCCTGTTGATGTGTTTTCAGTACTGACAAAACACTGTCACCACTATTAAGTTCCCCTTACCGTAAATTTGTAAGTAACGGCAACATCATAATCATTTGTGAAGATGATCAAGCCGTTCTTTTACAAATATTTATTTGCAGCTCATTTTATTTCGACCCTTTAGATGCCTTTTTCTCATCACTTTCCAGGCGTCTTTCTAATTTCTTTACATCTTCGGCGGGTGGCAGAGCTTCTGGTTTTACACCGCGTTGAAGCAGGATATTACGTACAGCCTTGTTATTGTCTATGTGTTCCTGTGATATCTGACTTTCTTTGGTCAGGTCTTTCTCAATCACATTATGACTTGTCAGTTCGTTAGCAAAGTCTTTGGCTTTGATGGTCAAAGTAGGCAGAAAATCGGCTAAAGGTTTTGCAGACGGGATACCTAGCTTCTTCTTCATATCATTGGTGCTGAACCCACCAAATAGAGCCTGATCTCCCTTTGAGCGAATGGTCGCAAATCCCTGGCTGTCTACACCACGTTCATATAAAATGCCTGACAATTTCTTTTCCGACTTACTCAATTTATCACGGGCACTTACCCGTTCTACATCTATCAAGCGCTGTTCTATGATCTCCTGCTTACGGGTTTGAACAGCGAAGTAAGTCTGCGCAAACGCAATAGCCGGTTTTGCCGGATCACCATTCTGAGCGATCAGATAGCAAGCATAACGAGTTAAAGCAATGTCTTCGACCTCTCGTTGTGCTCCACTTCCAAGTACAACCATTTTCGTGATATGACGAAAATGGTCTGACACATTTGTGTCAGCATTTTGGCAAGCGGTTTCAGCTTTGATTATTACATTATAAAAACTTTCCCACCTGGCATAGCCTAAAATATGCTGAAGTTCGCGCGCACTCCAATATTCAACACCCTCATATCTGTAGCAGGCTTGTTCAAACCTGCCAAATAGTTCTAATATTACTTCCTTCTTCATGATGCTAATAAAAATAGCAATTTATATTTGACGGGAAGAATTAATTTATTGATGTTGAAAAATGAAGCCTATTATTGGGGCGTGTCCCGCTGATAGAAGCGGGTCAGGCTTTCATACGCCTGCAAGCGTTACGCCCGGCCTGTCACACTGAGTCTCTCGAAGTGCCGGTATCCGCTCCTATCCTTCACGCAAACTTCTCCACCGTGTCGTTGCGATGAACGGCCTGCGGGGTGAAGAAGCAATCGCATGCTATACAGAGTGAAGATGCAGATCATAAGCTTTCTAAAATTTATGTCATTGCGATGAACGGCCTGTGAGGTGAAGAAGCAATCGCATACTATACAAAGCGAAGATGCAGATCATAAGCTTTCTAAAATTTATGTCATTGCGATGAACGGCCTGCGGGGTGAAGAAGCAATCGCATGCTATACAGAGCGAAGATGCAGATCATAAGCTTTCTAAAATTTATGTCGTTGCGATGAACGGCCTGCGGGGTGAAGAAGTAATCGCATGCTATACAGAGCGAAGACGCCAAGTCACACGCTTCTCAAAATACCGACAAATTCCGCTAACGAAATTGTTGAATTAGCCGGTTCATCACAGTACTCAACCGATTCAAATTCATGCCACGTTGGGTCGGTTTTAAAATCAAAGCTGCTCAAAAATATTTCAGGCACTTTCCATTGATCAGCATAAAACCATTCGCCATAAATCAGTTTCGATTGAATGAGCGCTTCTAAATCTTCTAAGCTAATGGATTGGTCATTGTCGAAAATTATCGAACTGAATTTCTTATAGTTCGCGCCATCGCGATATAGGTAGTTGAATTTAATATTTGGCATTAAGCCAAGATAGAAAAGCCGGGTAGTCTTGTCAATCGGATATAAGTGAACCTATCCTACAAACCTGTCGTTGTGCATTTTCAAAAAGTCCGAATCCGGATAGAATTTCTTTGGTGGAATAAGTGATTTGCCGTCAATATCAATGAAGTTCTGTTTGATGCTTTCTATATCCTTATTCTGATAGAATTTGGAAGATATTTTAATCTTCAGATCATCAGTAACAGTTATTAAATGTTTATCAAAGGCCTTATCATGAAGCATATTCAAAGCCAGTCCGTTACGGGCGCTTAAACGGTTCTTTTTATCCTCACTCCACGGCGCAATATGGCTGGCTACTATCAGATCAAGTATATTAATACCGGTAATGCAGCACTTGTTATCGAAGTTGGAAAGCACCACTTCTCTAAATATCGACTGGTTCACCCGGACTTTGACTAATCGCTGTACTTCTTTTCCTTCAACTTCTTTGTAGTCTTCCAGATTTACATCGTAAAGTTTTTCTATTGTGGTGTGCTTCTTAAATGCACGGAGCTTTTCACTTTCAATGTAAACGTCATCCCAATGCTCCATGTATTCCTGCCACACCGACTTATCGAGTTTGCTGGCATTAACCATGCCTTTTTGTTTTAACCGCGGGTCCAGGCTGGCAAAGTTTACAAGTTTATAGGCGACGGAGCCAGGCGTTCTCTCTATCAGGCTAGCAAGCTCAATTATTTTAGGATTGCTTTGGTGCATCTGCCCGAACGTGATCTGGCTATACAGGTTGATAGCTAAAATTAATTCGTCTCTAGTCCAAAGTCTTTGGCCTTCTTTCATTCCGATTTAGGATTCTACTTCTAAAAATAGATGTTTACATCGGATATTAAGGCATTCATTTATGTAAAGCTTCAGATTGGTGTGATAGAAGTCTGATATAATATCAGTTCTTGCTCCACAGATTGGGCAAGTTGTGGGTTGGTCGGTTATTAAATATAAATCCATGATCTAAATTACAAGACGTATATTTACTCGTCAATCGGTTATAAGTGAACCAGCATTTCAGGCTTGGTATCCTTACTCCGTATCCGCGACATATTATAGCTGCGGGTTTCCTTGCTGTGCACATCTGCCATTTTGTAAAGTTAGCAGTAATCTACATCAAACCGTCATTGCGAGGAGTGAGCGACGAAGCAATCGCGAACTATACAGGGCTAAGGGAAGGTGTAGAACTTGCATTAGCCGCTCTGCTAATCGGGGATCGGTGGCAAAAAACCTATAAATATGATTACCTTAAACAACAAAAATTAAAATCACTATTCTGTCCTCAAATTATCTGACCTTTACAGCAATGACATGGAGATAAATAATGGAGCAAATCAACAACAAAGAACGTATTATATTAGGCATCGACCCCGGAACGGCAGTGATGGGCTATGGCTTGTTAAAGGAAACCGGTTCAAAAATTGAACTGATAAGCCTTGGCGTGGTGAAGATGGAAAATATGGACGACCACATGCTGAAGCTCCAGCGCATATTTGAAAAAACTGTTGCCCTGATAGACAACTACCACCCGGATTGCCTGGCGATTGAAGCGCCATTTTATGGTAAAAATATACAGGTAATGCTGAAATTAGGCAGGGCGCAAGGTGTGTGCATGGCCGCTGCATTGTCAAGGAATATTGATATAACCGAATACTCTCCTCGTAAAATAAAGCAGTCAATAACAGGAAATGGCAATGCGACTAAAGAACAAGTTGCCGCCATGCTGCAGAACCTGTTAAAATTTAAAGAAACGCCAGAGTTTTTAGATGCAACGGATGGGCTTGCTGTTGCGGTTTGTCATTCGTTTCAAAAGATCAATACATCGACAGGAAAAACCGGCAAGAAGAAATCTTATTCAGGATGGGAAACTTTTATAAAGGATAATCCAAAGCGGATTATTTGATGTGCAGATGTGCGAATTCTAAATGTGCAAATGAATTATCAGAAAATCATCTGCACATCCCCGCATCTGCATATCTGCACATTTGGAATTTGCACATTATTCTTCTCTTAACGCTTCCCTGATCTTATCCGCAGTAGCCTGCAACTGCTCCGGCGTGAAGCTCAGTTTTGGTCTTGAGAAGTTGAGATCACTTACATTGTTCATTGGGATCAGGTGAATATGTGCATGAGGCACTTCCAAACCGATTACCGCAACACCTATTCTTTTACACGGAATAGCTTTCCTCAGACCCGTAGCCACGATCTTCGCAAATATCTGCAGACCGGTATAAAGTTCATCGTCAAGGTCAAATAAGTAATCAACCTCTTTTTTAGGGATCACCAAAACGTGCCCCTCAGCCAGCGGACTGATATCCAGGAACGCCAAATAATCTATGGTTTCAGCTACTTTATAAGCGGGAATTTCACCGGCTACTATTTTGGAAAAGATGGTGGGCATGTGGGTGGTTGATTATGTTGATTGGTTAAGTGGTTGATAATATTAAACCACTTAACCAATCAACCATTTAACTAACGACTAATCTCAAGAATTTCAAATTCAATTTTACCTGCGGGCACGGTGATTTCAGTTTTCTCACCTACTTTTTTACCCAGTAAGCCTTTTGCAATAGGTGAGCTTACCGATATTTTACCTGATTTCAGGTCGGCTTCACTTTCTGATACAAGCTGATAGCTCATGGTCGCGCCGTTCTTTACGTTCTTTATCTTTACAATAGATAATGCCAGTACTTTGGAAGTATCCAGTTTGCTTTCGTCAAGCAAGCGGGCCGTTGAAAGCAGCTCTTCCATTTTGGCAATTTTTGTTTCATGGTGGCCCTGTGCTTCCTTAGCGGCATCGTATTCCGCATTTTCAGAAAGGTCGCCTTTATCTCTCGCTTCAGCTATAGCTTTGGCAATAGCTGCCCTGCCGGTAGTTTTTAACTGCTGTAATTCTTCTTTTAACTTATCCAGGCCATCCTTGGTGTAATATGCTACCTCTGCCATAACTCGCTGTATTAATATTTTAGTTTAATAATTGATACCAAAAAAAACCGTCCCCCATTTTGCGAAGGACGCGGTTGCTTATAAAAACAAACAAGACTATATCGGCGCCGCCTTTATAGTCTTGCTTTCAACTAAAACGAAGATAAGTGATTTAAGTTTTAATATCCAAATTTTTTTGAGTGATTAATTCACCCGATTGGTCAGAATCAGATAGTTAATTTACTTAATTTCTCAGCCATCACCTCGCTGATGCGTCGATATGAATCAAAGGTCCATCCGGCAACATGCGGCGTCAGCAATACCTTGCCCGACTGCTTTAATTCTTCGTACCAGGGCTGTTCGCCCAATGCCGGGAACTTCTCAACTTCAAGCACATCCAGTCCGGCGCCTAATATTTTCTCCTGCTTTATGGCATTCAAAACAGCCTGCACTTTTACCACCTTTCCACGCGAAGTATTCAGCAGGAAAATAGGCTTTCTAAAATGGAACAGGTACTCATCATCCACCATTCCGTTGGTTTCGGGTGTCAGCGGAATATGGAAACTCACTACATCAGCCTGCTTTACCATTTCCTCCATACTCACCTCCCGGACATACTGATCGCTAAATCCGGTTTTATATTTGTCGTAGGCGATCACATTCACACTGAATCCCGCAAGTTTCCTGGCAAAACTTCCGCCCATAAAGCCGTAACCAATAATACCTACGGTTTTACCTTTTAATTCATAGCCCCGGTTTGCTTCTCGTTTCCAAAGTCCTTCGCGAATTTCGGCATCGGCACGGTTAAAATTGTTCATCAGGCTCAGCAGCATACCTACCGTATGCTCGCCAACAGCATCCATATTGCCTTCGGGGGCGTTAATTAGTGTGATACCTTTTTCTATCGCATAATTCTCATCGATATTATCCATCCCCGCGCCGGCGCGACAAATAAATTCCAGCTTTTTGCTCAGGTCAAGCACCTTGCGGTCGACTAAAAATTTGGAACGAATTACCAAACCTTCATATCCGCCAAGAATTTCATAAGCCTGGTCCGATTTTATGGTAGGCTGATAATCGCAATGGTAGCCCATCGCTGCAGCTTGTTCTATAAATGTGGGGTGGATGTCGTCGACAATAAGTATATTTTTATTCATTATCTACTCTCAACAATTTTATTCGTCAAATTAACAAAATCCTGTACAGTCAGGCGTTCAGCGCGCAAGTCAAGCATAGGCTCATCAACCATCTTTTCTTTATTGATAAGGGATGACAACGCATTCCTCAATGTTTTACGGCGCTGGTTAAATCCGGCTTTTACTACCTGCCAAAACAGCTTTTCGTCGCAATCCAGTTTTTCAGCATCGTTCCGTGTAAGGCGGATAACAGCTGATAGCACTTTTGGCGGTGGGTTAAACACCCCAGCTTTTACAGTAAATAAATACTCTACCTTATAATAAGCTTGCAAAAAAACACTCAAGATGCCATATTCTTTGCTTCCTGCTTTGGCGGTGCAGCGTTCAGCTACTTCCTTTTGAAACATACCTACCACTTGTACCACTTGCCGGCGATTGTCGAGCACCTTAAATAATATCTGCGAAGAAATGTTGTAAGGAAAGTTTCCAATAATGGCGAAAGGCGTATGAAATATCTTTCCAAAATCCATCTCCAGGAAATCGTTGTTGATCAGGCGCTCGCCCAGTTGAGGATATTTCTTTTGAAGGAATTCGTACGATTCAGTGTCGATATCGATCAGGTAAGTTTGGAGATCGGTGCGTTGTAAAAGGAAATCGGACAGGATGCCCATACCCGGACCAACTTCAAGCACCTCGGTATAACCAATCGCCGGACGCAAACTGTCAACTATCTTAGAAGCAATATTTTTATCAGTGAGAAAATGCTGACCAAGATGCTTTTTTGCTCTTACCAACGACATTATTCATTCAATTATTTCCGCAAATTACGTCATATTTGTCCTTTAATCCGGAATTATAAGTCTAAAATCTTTTATTTGCATATTTGTGAGCCGAAAGCGGAAAGCTTAAAGCGAAAAGCCAAAAGGATTTTGGCGTAATAATTAACCAACAAAAATTCAGAGCTTTAAGCTTTATGCTTTTAGCCTTCAGCTTAAAAAAGGTAATCGTGTCAGAAAAACTAAAAATAGGTATCAGTATAGGTGATGTTAACGGGATAGGGCTCGAGGTGATCATCAAAACCCTTGTTGACAACCATATCTATGACTATTTCACTCCGATAGTTTACGGCCATACCAAAGTGGCTTCGTTTCATCGCCGCACCATCAATGCAGCTGAATTGAATTTTCATGTGATCAACCATCCATCACAAGCACAGCACAGAAAACCCAATATGATCAATTGCTGGGAAGAAGATGTGAAGATCGACCTTGGCACGATCAATGAAACCGGCGGTAAATATGCATTGCTATCATTGCAACGTGCTACAGCGGACTTAGTAAATGGTGATATTGATGCATTGGTAACTGCTCCTATTAATAAGGATAATATTCAGAGCGAAGAATTCAAATTTCCTGGTCATACCGAGTATTTACAGGAAAAAGCAGGCGCAGCCGAATCGCTTATGTTTTTAGTGAGTGATACCTTGCGTGTCGGTGTGGTAACCGGGCATATTCCGATAAGTAAGGTAGCAAGTTCCATCACCGTTGATAAAATATTGGCCAAGCTCAAACTAATGGATACCAGTTTGCGCCAGGACTTCTGGATACAAAAACCAAGGATCGCTGTTTTGGGCCTTAATCCTCATGCCGGAGATAACGGGCTAATAGGTACCGAGGAAAAAGACATTATCATCCCAGCTATTGAAGAAGCCCGCGCTAATGATATACTGGCATTCGGCCCGTATTCGGCAGACGGATTTTTTGCCAACGGCACCTACATGCAGTTTGATGCTGTACTGGCTATGTATCACGACCAGGGCTTGATACCATTCAAACAGATATCTTTTGAATCGGGTGTGAATTTTACTGCGGGACTGAATTTTGTTCGCACATCTCCTGACCACGGTACTGCTTACGATATTGCAGGCAAAAACCAGGCTTCTGAAATTTCCTTCCGCGAGGCGATTTTTACTGCCATCCATGTGGTGAAGCATCGGAAAGAAACTGCGGTTTTGACGGAAAATCCGCTGACGATTACCAAGTTGAGCAGGGATAGGGATTAACCTTCCATCTTGGCGAATAATTAGGAGGCTCCGTATTCTAGGTTTGCCATATATCCAAATTTAATTTGAAATACAT